>NZ_CP019952.1:2574084-2876469 GCF_002021815.1 Pseudomonas parafulva | reverse complement strand
GTGCCAAGGGCAAGCGTCACTGCCTGCCGAACTCGCGTGTGATGATTCACCAGCCCTTGGGCGGGTTCCAGGGCCAGGCTACCGATATCGAAATCCATGCCCAGGAAATCCTGAACATCAAGGCGCGCCTGAACGAGCTTCTGGCCTACCACACCGGTCAGGATCTGGAGACCATCAAGCGCGACACCGAGCGCGACAACTTCATGAGCGCCTCGCGCGCAGCCGAGTACGGCCTGATCGACTCGGTATACGACAAGCGGCAACTGGCTTCCTGAAGCGGGAGGCCAGGGCAGGTAGGCGCATGATGCGCCTGCCTGCGGACTTGAAAAAGCCCGCAATTGCCTTCATCTTGTGTTACAAGCCTACCGGATTGGATCGATCGAATGACTGACACCCGTAACGGCGAGGACAGCGGCAAATTGCTTTATTGCTCCTTCTGCGGCAAAAGCCAGCACGAAGTGCGCAAACTGATTGCCGGGCCCTCGGTATTTATCTGCGACGAGTGCGTCGACCTGTGCAATGACATCATCCGCGAGGAGGTGCAGGAAGCTCAGGCCGAAAGCAGCGCGCACAAATTGCCTTCGCCGAAAGAAATCAGCGGTATCCTCGACCAGTACGTCATTGGTCAGGAACGCGCGAAAAAGGTGCTTGCCGTGGCGGTTTACAACCACTACAAGCGCTTGAACCAGCGTGACAAGAAGGGTGACGATGTCGAGCTGGGCAAGAGCAATATCCTGCTCATCGGCCCGACGGGCTCGGGTAAGACCTTGCTCGCCGAAACCCTCGCGCGCTTGTTGAACGTACCGTTCACAATCGCGGACGCCACCACCCTGACCGAAGCTGGTTATGTGGGTGAGGACGTTGAGAACATCATTCAGAAACTGCTGCAGAAGTGCGACTACGATGTGGAAAAGGCCCAGATGGGTATCGTCTACATCGACGAAATCGACAAGATTTCGCGCAAGTCGGATAACCCGTCCATCACCCGTGATGTTTCGGGTGAAGGTGTGCAGCAAGCCTTGCTCAAGCTCATCGAGGGCACCGTTGCCTCCGTACCTCCACAGGGCGGTCGCAAGCACCCGCAACAGGAATTTTTGCAGGTTGATACCCGTAATATCCTGTTCATCTGCGGTGGCGCGTTCTCTGGCCTCGAAAAGGTCATTCAGAACCGCTCCACCAAAGGTGGTATGGGCTTTGGTGCTGAAGTGCGCAGCAAGGAGGAGGGCAAGAAAGTCGGCGAATCTCTGCGTGAGGTCGAGCCTGACGACTTGGTCAAGTTTGGCCTGATCCCCGAGTTCGTGGGGCGCTTGCCCGTGTTGGCAACGCTTGATGAGCTGGACGAAGCAGCGCTTATCCAGATTTTGACCGAGCCCAAGAACGCGCTGACCAAGCAGTATGCCAAGCTGTTCGAGATGGAAAGCGTCGACCTCGAGTTCCGCAGCGATGCGCTCAAGGCCGTTGCTCGCAAAGCTCTGGAGCGCAAGACTGGCGCCCGTGGCTTGCGTTCCATCTTGGAAGGGGTGCTGCTCGACACCATGTACGAGATTCCCTCTGCGAAGGAAGTCAGCAAGGTGGTGATCGATGAAAGCGTCATCGAGGGTACCTCGCAGCCGCTGATGATCTACGAGAACAGCGAGCCGCAAGCCAAGGCAGCGCCTGACGCCTGATTCAGGGCAGGTCGCCTGACCGCGTAGCACAGAGGGGGCCTAGGGCCCCCTTTTTGCTTTTCCTGCGCCAGCGCTTGTAATTTCGCGGGTGTACCCCCACATTAGGTCCAAACATCAATTCCACGGTTTCCGGCCACTAAGGCCGCTGTAGAGGCGAAATCATGAAGACCACCCTCGACTTGCCTCTTTTGCCATTGCGCGACGTCGTTGTTTACCCGCACATGGTCATCCCGCTGTTTGTGGGGCGTGAGAAATCCATCGAGGCCCTCGAAGCCGCGATGACGGGCGAAAAGCAGATTCTCCTGCTCGCCCAGAAAAACCCGGCTGATGATGATCCGGGCGAAGACGCGCTATACCGCGTTGGTACCGTAGCTACCGTGCTCCAGCTGCTGAAACTGCCTGACGGTACCGTTAAAGTGCTGGTCGAAGGCGAGCAGCGGGGTACTGTCGAGCGCTTCAGTGAAGTCGACGGCCATGTGCGCGCTGAAGTGTCGCTGATCGACGAGACCGAGGCTGTCGAGCGCGAATCGGAAGTTTTCGTGCGCACACTGCTTTCGCAGTTCGAGCAGTACGTGCAACTGGGCAAGAAAGTGCCAGCCGAAGTGATGTCCTCGCTCAATAGCATCGATGAGCCCGGGCGCCTGGTCGACACCATGGCTGCCCACATGGCCCTGAAGATCGAGCAGAAACAGGAAATTCTGGAAATTGTCGACCTGCCAACGCGGGTCGAGCATGTCTTGGCATTGCTCGATGCCGAGATCGACCTGCTGCAGGTCGAAAAGCGCATCCGCGGCCGGGTGAAAAAGCAAATGGAGCGCAGCCAGCGCGAGTACTACCTGAATGAGCAGATGAAGGCCATTCAGAAAGAGCTTGGCGATGGTGATGAGGGTCACAACGAGCTCGAGGAGCTGAAAAAGCGTATCGAAGCCGCTGGCCTGCCCAAGGACGCCATGACCAAGGCCCAGGCCGAGCTGAACAAGCTCAAGCAGATGTCGCCGATGTCGGCTGAGGCCACCGTGGTGCGGTCCTACCTGGACTGGCTGGTTCAGGTGCCTTGGAAAGCCCAGAGCAAAGTGCGCCTGGACCTTGCCAAGGCCGAAGACATTCTCGATGCAGACCACTACGGTCTGGAAGAGGTCAAGGACCGTATTCTCGAGTACCTTGCCGTGCAAAAGCGCGTCAAGAAAATCCGTGGTCCGGTGCTGTGCCTGGTTGGTCCACCTGGCGTGGGCAAGACGTCCCTGGCCGAATCCATCGCCGCTGCGACCAACCGCAAATTCGTGCGCATGGCCTTGGGCGGGGTACGAGATGAAGCTGAAATCCGTGGCCATCGCCGGACCTACATCGGATCCATGCCCGGGCGGCTGATTCAGAAGATGACCAAAGTGGGCGTGCGTAACCCGCTGTTCCTGCTCGATGAAATCGACAAAATGGGCAGCGACATGCGCGGCGACCCGGCCTCGGCACTGCTGGAGGTGCTGGACCCCGAGCAGAACCACAACTTCAACGATCACTACCTGGAGGTCGATTACGACCTGTCGGACGTGATGTTCCTGTGCACCTCCAACTCGATGAATATCCCGCCAGCATTGCTGGACCGGATGGAGATCATTCGTCTTCCGGGTTACACCGAAGATGAAAAAATCAACATCGCAGTCAAATACTTGGTGCCCAAGCAGGTCAAGGCAAACGGCCTGAAAAAAGAAGAGCTGGAGATCGATGTCTCGGCCATCCGCGACATCATTCGTTACTACACGCGCGAGGCGGGTGTGCGCGGTCTTGAACGTCAGATTGCCAAGGTCTGCCGCAAGGTCGTCAAGGAGCACGCAGGGCAGAAGCAGGTCAAGGTCAAGGTCGCCGGCGAGCAGCTCGAACACCTGCTGGGCGTGCGCAAGTTCCGCTACGGCCTTGCCGAGCAGCAGGACCAGATCGGCCAGGTGACGGGTCTGGCGTGGACGCAAGTGGGGGGCGAGTTGCTCACCATCGAGTCCGTGGTCATTCCTGGCAAAGGTCAGTTGATCAAAACCGGCTCGCTCGGTGACGTCATGGTCGAGTCGATTACGGCTGCGCAGACAGTGGTGCGTAGCCGCGCCCGCAGCCTGGGGATCGCAGCCGACTTCCATGAAAAGCACGACGTTCACATTCATATGCCCGAAGGCGCCACCCCCAAGGATGGCCCAAGTGCAGGTATCGGTATGTGCACCGCGCTGGTGTCGGCCCTGACTCAAATACCCGTACGTGCGGATGTGGCGATGACAGGCGAAATCACGTTGCGTGGCCAGGTTCTGGCCATTGGCGGGCTCAAGGAAAAACTGCTGGCCGCTCACCGGGGCGGCATCAAGACGGTGATCATTCCTGAGGAGAACGTGCGCGACCTCAAGGAAATTCCAGAAAATATTAAACAGGATCTGCAGATCAAACCGGTCAAATGGATTGACGAAGTCCTGCAAATTGCGCTGCAATACGCCCCGGAGCCCTTGCCAGATGTGGCTTCCGACATTGTCGCGAAGGACGATAAGCGCGACACTGAGGCAAAGGAAAGAATTAGCACGCACTAGCAGTTTTAGTCTGGGGGGCTTTCTTGACAGTATTTTCGGCGCCTTGCTATAAAGCGGCACGTTATTGTCATCAGGCCACCCAGCACCGTTTTCACACGCTTTCTTTACATACTTAGAAACATACTCAATAGAGCACAAGGGGACTTACGAGTGAACAAGTCGGAACTGATTGACGCTATCGCCGCACAAGCTGACATTTCGAAAGCCACCGCTGGCAAAGCGCTGGACGCAGTGATCGAATCCGTCACCGGCGCCCTGAAGCAAGGCGACGATGTCGTTCTGGTCGGCTTCGGTACCTTCACTGTCAAGGATCGTGCTGAGCGTACCGGCCGCAACCCGCAGACCGGTAAGGCGATCAAGATCGCTGCCGCCAAGGTGCCAGGTTTCAAGGCAGGTAAAGGCCTGAAAGACGCCGTCAACTAAGTCGTCTCTTTCAGCCGGACCCGGCCTGGCCAGGTCCGAGCACGCTGAAGGCGGGACGCAAACGTTACCGCCTGATTCGTATGCTAAGAAAAGGCGCATCCTCGGATGCGCCTTTCTTTTATCAGGACTCTACCCACGCTCCGCGGTTGTCGACGCAGTGGTACAGCCGTCTCTGGGGGACGCATGCTGCAAAATATCAGGGACAATTCACAAGGTTGGATTGCCAAAACCATCATCGGTCTCATTGTCGTGCTGATGGCATTGACCGGGTTCGAAGCCATTTTCCAAGCCGCCAGCCACAGTCAGGATGCTGCCAAGGTAAACGGCGAAACGATCAGCCAGAACGAGTTGAGCCAGGCGGCCGACATGCAGCGCCGCCAGTTGGTGCAACAGTTGGGTAAGGACTTCGATCCTGCGCTGCTTGACGACAAGCTGCTGCGCGAAGAGGCCCTCAAGGGGCTGATCAGTCGCAAGCTGTTGCTCGAGGGTGCCAAAGACGCCAAGTTCGCGTTTTCCGACGCTGCGCTAGATCAGGTCATGCTGCAAACGCCGGAATTCCAGGTTGACGGCAAGTTCAACAGCGACCGTTTCGATCAGGTCATCCGTCAAATGGGCTATGGGCGTATGCAGTTTCGCGAGATGCTCGGTGAGGAAATGCTCATCGGGCAGTTACGTGCCGGGATCGCCGGCAGTAGCTTCGTAACCGATCAGCAAGTCGACGCTTTCGCACGCCTTGAAAAGCAGACCCGCGATTTCGCGTCCTTGACTTTCAAGGCCGATCTGGCCGCGATCAAGGTCAGCGACGAAGAGGTCAAGCAGCACTATGACGCCCATGCCAAGGAGTTCATGTCGCCTGACCAAGTCGTCATCGACTACGTAGAGCTCAAGAAGTCGTCCTTCTTCGACCAAGCCAAAGTCACTGACGAGGCGCTCAAGGCTCAGTACGAGAAGGAGATCGCCAACCTTGCCGAACAGCGCCGCGCGGCGCATATCCTCATCGAGGTCAACGACAAGACGACCGATGCCCAGGCCAAAGCGCGTGCTGACGAAATCGAACAGCGCCTGGCCAAGGGTGAAGATTTTGCCGCGTTGGCGAAGGAATTTTCCCAGGATCCAGGTTCGGCCAATAACGGCGGTGACCTCGGCTTTGCCGGTCCTGGTGTGTACGATCCGGCGTTCGAACAGGCGCTGTATCAGCTGCACGACGGCCAGGTCTCAGCTCCGGTTCGTACCGAATACGGCTATCACATCATCAAGCTGCTTGGCGTCGAGGCGCCCGAGGTGCCGAGCTTCGCTAGCCTGAAAGACAAACTGACCCGCGACCTCAAGACGCCACTGGTCGAGCAGCGCTACGTGGACGCCAGCAAGCAGTTGCAGGACGCCGCCTACGAGGCCTCCGACCTGGTACAGCCGGCCCAGGACTTGAACCTCAAGGTCCAAACGTCCGCTCCGTTCGGCCGCGAAGGCGGCGACGGCATCACTGCCAACCGCTCTGTGGTGCAGGCAGCGTTCTCGGAGGAAGTGCTGGAAGAGGGTGCCAACAGCACCGCGATCGAGCTTGATCCTGAGACGACGGTGGTACTGCGCGTCAAGGAACACCGCAAGCCTGCGCAGCTGCCACTCGAAACGGTTGCCAAGAACATTCGCGAGCACCTGGCCAAGGAGAAAGCCACCGCTGCCCTCAAGGCCAAGGCGGACAAGCTGATCGCGGGTCTGCGTGATGGTTCCATCGCCCCTGCGAGCGTTCAGGAAGGCCAGGGCTGGAAGCCCTATGAAGCTGTCTCGCGTGGTCAGGACGGTATCGACCCTGTCGAGCTACAGGCATTGTTCCGTCTCGGCAAGCCACAAGCCAAGGACAAACCCGTGTATGGCAGCGTTGTGCTGCGTGATGGCAGCCTGGTCGTGCTGCAACTCAAGGGCGTCAATGACGGTGCTGCGGCCACGGATGAAGAGAAGCAGCAGATCCGCCGCTACCTGGCGTCTCGTGCTGGCCAGCAGGACTTCGCCGCCTACCGCAAACAGCTGGAGGCCAACGCGGACATCACGCGTTACTAAATCCGTTTGGAGACACCCGACAGGCCGCCGCAAGCGGCCTGTTTTTTTACCTGAGCGAAGACGCCGCTAGCGTTAGCGTTTGACGCCCTCATGATTGTCCAATGTGTCGCGTGCAA
Source organism: Pseudomonas parafulva (assembly GCF_002021815.1). Lineage (NCBI taxonomy): Bacteria > Pseudomonadati > Pseudomonadota > Gammaproteobacteria > Pseudomonadales > Pseudomonadaceae > Pseudomonas > Pseudomonas parafulva. Next base: position 2,869,650 of record NZ_CP019952.1, on the reverse strand, counting down.
TCTCGCGCCCCAGCGCGATCAGCTCGGGCGCCTTGTAAAACTCGAAGAAGCGGCACACACGTTTGGGCACGTTGATCAGTACGTCAGGCGGATAGCCGGCGATCTTGTACTGCGCCAGTGAAGTCTGCATGACTTCGAAGCTCTGGTTGATCAAGTCCAGCAGCGAGGCGGGCCCTACGTTGTCGATGATGAACGAGCCGGTGGCAGACTTGGGCGCGCCTTCGCTTTCGGGTGCAGCCGTGGGCTGCTGCGCCTGTGGATCTGCCGACTCGGCCAGCCAAGGGTTCACGGGCGGAAAACGGTCGCGCGTCATGCCTTTTTCGATACGGACCAACTCTTCGGCGGGCTTGCGGCGAAATGGCAGGTGCGAGCCAAGCGAGTTGATCAGTGCATCGAATCGCATCTTGAAGGCTGCAGGCCGCTCTATCACCGGAAGTTGATAGTGCTTCTGGTTGGTCGCGTTGAGGTTGACCGCAATAATCAGGTCGCAATGGCTCGATACCACGGGCACGATGGGTAACGGGTTGAGGATGCCGCCGTCGACCAGCATGCGGTTACCCTGAACGACAGGCGTGAACAGACTGGGTATGGCAGCCGAGGCACGCATGGCCTGATGCAGGCAGCCTTCCTGAAACCAGATCTCCTGCTGGTTGGTCAGGTCAGCGGCAACGGCGGTATAGGGAATGCGCAATTGCTCGATGTCGATGTCGCCTACTATCTTGCGGATCTGGCCGAAGACCTTGTCGCCTCGGATGGCGCCCAGACTGAAGCTCACATCCACCAGGCGCAGGACATCCAGATAGTCCAGGCTCTCGATCCAGCGCTTGTATTGCTCAAGCTTGCCTGCAGCGTAGATGCCGCCAACCACCGCTCCCATGGAGCACCCGGCGATGCAGGCGATTTCGTATCCGCGACGTTCGAGTTCCTCGATCACGCCGATGTGCGCATACCCTCTGGCCCCGCCTGATCCGAGCACCAATGCCACGCGTTTGTTCATCAACTTCCCTCAGCATTCGCGACTTAAACACTACAATGCACGCATCGCACCCTCGGCATCAATGCGCAACCTGTCGAGCATGTGGCTTGCGAAGCCAAGCGGGCACTTTTGCAACGGGTTGGCGTCGAACGTGCATTGTTTCTTTCCCTCAGAGGTTTAACCGATGAAAGCCTGGATCTGCCTGCCGTTGATTGCCCTGACCCTTGCCGGTTGCGCTGGCAAGACGGCGTACCGTGACAGCTGTGCCACACAACTGGACGCCGCCTGGAAGGAGCTCGATCTGGCCAAGGCTGAAGGCTTCGCCGGGGCCGTGAGTTACTCCAAGGCGCTGTCGCTGCTCACTGGCGCCAAGACGCAACAGCAATTCGAGGGTTACGAGAGCTGCACGCGCAAGGCTGAAAAAGCACGCTTCTACATCCGTGAGTCCCGTGCCGGCCGTTGATCGAGGGTTGCCATGTGTCTGACATGATTGATCACCTCATCGCTCAGATCATCACCTTGCACGTCCGGCTCCTGGCGTGCCGCGAACGCCTGGCGGTCGACACCGACAGTGAAGCCTTGCACGATCTGCGCACCAGCGTGCGCCGCCTGCGCAGCCTGGTGCGACCGCTACGCGGGCTGCCGGGTGTGGAGCCACTCGAAAGTGCTGCCAAGGCTCTTGGAACGCTCACCACGCCGCTGCGCGATGGCGAGGTGCTGGGCGCCGCCCTCATTGCCCAGGGGGCCGAGCAAGCTGGCCGCAGGCGTCTGCAAGGGCGAGGACCATCTTATGCCAGCGTCGCACACAGCCCGCAGCTGACCCGGCTGCTGGCGACGGTTGATGCGTTTCCCGCGTTTGTGCGTGGCGCAGAGCGCGATGGCCTGATTAAGGGGTTGGACAAGCATATCGAGAAACGCCTGCGCAAACAGTGGCGCAAACTGGCCGCGGCCTTGCAAGATCCCGAGCACGATCGCCACCGGTTGCGGTTGCTGATCAAACGGGCGCGGTACGCAGACGAAGCCTACCCCCAGTTCGGCCACGCCCCGAAGAAGCTTCAGCGCACACTGAAACGCGCGCAGGGCGATCTGGGGGATTGGCATGACCGTCTGCAATGGCTGCTGCAAGCGCAACAGCATGCCGATCTGGCTGGCTGCATGAGCGGATGGGCACACGAACTGGAAGCGGCCGAGCGTCGGTCGGACAGCACGCTGGACGCCTTGGGTGAGGCGTTGGCCCACCACAAGCCCGGACAATGACCGATATGAAGGCTGCTGCGGGGGCTAGAGCAGGCTAGGATGGACATCCGTTACCCGTCCAGGAGCTGCCCATGACGTTTGAACAAGTGCTTGAGGCTGCCAGAGCTCACCCCGACAGCGTACGCGTGCCAGCAGGGTGGGGTCAGGGACGAGCGATCTTTGGCGGCCTGATGGCTGCCATGGTGTTCGAGGCGATGCGTGCCCGGTTAGGCCATGACCGCCCGGTGCGTTCGCTGGCCATTACCTTTGTCGCCCCTGCTTCGGCAGATACTCCGATTTGTCTGGAGGTCGAAGTATTGCGCCAGGGCACGGGTGTCAGCACGCTGCTGGGCCGCGCCGTGCAGCAGGGGCAGGTGGTGACGCTGGTACAGGGCAGTTTCGGCGCCGCACGAAGCTCTGCGGTGTCCGTACTGCCCCTACCTGCGCCGCAGATGCCAGCCCTTGAGGAAAGCGCGGCAGCCTTGCCTCACATCCCGGGAGTGACCCCGGAATTCATGAAGAACCTGGAGTTGCGCTGGGCAATCGGTGGGCTGCCGTTCAGCGGCAATGACTCGCGCGTCATGGGGGGCTGGGTGCGCTTGCGTGACATGCAGGGCGGGGTAATGAGCGAGGCGCACCTGCTGGCATTGGTAGACGCATGGCCACCTAGCGTACTGCCCATGCTGAAACAGCCAGCGGCCGGCAGTACGCTTACCTGGACCATCGAGTTCGTGCAGCCTGTACGTTCACTGAACGCTGGCGATTGGTGCCAGTACCGCGTGGAGACCGAATACGCACACGAGGGCTATGGCCATGCCGCCGCCGCATTATGGAGTGACGATGGCGCGTTGTTGGCCTTGAGCAGGCAAACGGTAACGGTATTTGCCTAAAGGCCATCACCTTCGAGGCTTATGACGGTCGCGCCAGGCCTGCCACCACGCGCCACTCAGGACGAAACGCGGGAATGTGATGAACTGTTCGCTGAGCACGCGTTGAACCCGGTCAGTACGGTCGATGAAGGGCTCTTGAATGTCCGCCTCCAGGCGGTGGCCGTGACGTTGAAGCCCAATGGCCGCGACCAGGGCGAGCAGACCGACGGCCAGCTGCACGATGTCCAGCCCTAACAAGCCAGACACGATCAACAACGCACCTAGAATGAAGAGCGGAACCGCTATCAAATGCAGCACCAGGTTTGCAGGGTGACGATGGCTCTGCGGGTAGCCGCGCCATTGCCAGGCGAGCAGATTGGGTAGGCGTTTGTTCATGGGCACTTCCTCTCGATCATGCCCAAAGCTTAGTGTGCAGGCGCGCGCAGAGCCAATCGGCGCTGGCTATGAACCTTATAGCTTCAGTTGACCTATGGCCTTGTTAAGCGCGCCGGCCAGTGTCGCGAGTTCCGAACTGGTGGTGGCCGAACCTACGGTCTGCTGCACGGTTTGCTCGGTGACATCACGGATGCTGACCACGGCGCGGTTCATTTCCTCTGCCACCTGGCTCTGTTGTTCGGCAGCCACGGCGATCTGGGTGTTGCTTTCACGCATCTGCGCCACTGCGCCGGTGATCTCGGCCAATGCCGCACCTGCTTCCTGGGCCTGTTTTACACAATCGTCGGCTTTGTAGGAGCTTTCCTGCATGAACTCCACCGCATCCCGGGTGCCTGACTGCAGGGCAGACACCATGGTGGTGATCTCGTCGGTTGATGACTGAACGCGTTTGGCTAGGTTGCGCACCTCATCGGCCACCACGGCGAACCCGCGGCCCAGGTCACCGGCACGGGCCGCTTCTATGGCCGCGTTCAGTGCCAGCAGGTTGGTCTGCTCGGCAATGCTGTGAATGACGCTCACCACGCCATTGATCTTCTGGCTGTCTTCGGCCAGTTGACGGATCATTTCGGCGGTCTGCTGGACGCCGCTGGAAAGCCCGGCAATGGACGTCTGCACACGAGTGACCACGTCTTTTCCACTGCCGGCGAGCGTGTCGGCAGTCTGGGAGAGATCGCGAGTCGCCCCTGCATGCTGGGCGATATGGTAGACGGTGGCGGACATTTCATTGATGGCTGTCGCGGCTTGGTCGGTTTCGCTCTGCTGCCCCAGCATGCCGTGGCGCACGTCGTTCATGCTGGCCGCAAGACGCGCAGCACCTGAGTCGAGCTGTGCTGCAGTGGTGGCAACGGTGCTGACGATACGGTGGTAGGTACCCTGCATGGCATTGAAGGCGCCCGCCATCTGACCGACTTCGTCACCGCCGGCCAGGGGTACGCGAGCGGCCAGATCGCCGGTTTTTTCCACATGCAGCATCACGTCCTTGAGCGTGTTGAGCTGGCTGAGTAGAAAGCGGATCAGCAGTTGCGAAGCGGCGAGCATGGCCAGCATCAGAATCAGCACGCACACCGCATAATGCGAGAATCGATCGATGAAGACCTGGCGCAGGCTGGGTGACTGGGCAAGTACTGCGACGTAATGATCACCGCTTTGCAGCACATGAGCACCCTGTAATGGGTCTTGTCCCAACAGTTGGCTCGAGGGCAGTGCTACCCAGCCCTGTGCGCCGCGCAGGGCCTCCAGGGGCTCGCCGGCGAAGGAGGGCGTCTGCCCAGCACGCCAGGTGATGATGCTTGGCGAAAGAGGCAAAGGCTGGCTTTCGGGCCACGCCGCCAGGAGGCTTGCCTGGGCGGTGGCTTGGTGTACAGCCCCTTCAGCACGGGCGCGTTGCTCCAGGTGAACCGCGTACAGCACCAATAGCAACGTGGTCACGAAGGCTACGGCGTTGACCGCCCAGAACTTGTATTTCAGTGAAACATTGCTAAGCCAGGCACCCATGGGCAGGTCTTCTCTGAGTTGAGCGAAAACAATATTGGCAAGGTGCCATCATTGTGCCCAGAGCGACTCGGAGGGTGTTGATATGTATCAAGAGATATCAGGGTAGCTACGGTAATTTGAAGAATGCCTTGGCCGTGGCAGTGGTGTGCGCGGCGGTTTCTTGCAGGGTTTCCTTGCGGTGCAGCGCCACTTCTCGCAGCACTTCAGGCAGGTACGCCGGCTCGTTACGCCCGTTCTTGGGCTTAGGGCGCAGGCTGCGCGGCAGTAAATATGGCGCATCGCTCTCCAGCATCAAGCGGCCGGTTGGGATACTGCCCACCAGTCCATGCAGGTGCATCCCACGTCGTTCGTCACAGATCCAACCGGTGATGCCGATGTGCAGGTCCAGGTCTAGGTAGCTGAACAGGGCAGCACGTTCCCCGGTAAAGCAATGGACCACGGCTGCTTTCAACTGGTCGCGATACTCTTTCAGGATGGCCAGCAGGCGCTCGCTGGCGTCGCGCTCATGGAGAAACACCGGTAGCTGGCATTCCACGGCCAATGCCAGCTGGGCATGCAAGGCCTTTTCCTGAGCAGGGCGTGGAGAGAAGTCACGATTGAAGTCCAGGCCGCATTCGCCCACAGCGCGCACCCGCGGCTCGGCGAGCAGTTGGCGCATGTGCGCTTCGCTCTGGCTGTTCCAGCTGTTTGCATCGTGCGGGTGAACCCCGGCCGTCGCGAACAGGTGAGTTTGCGCGCTGTCCAGTTGCTGGCAAAGGTCAATTGCCTGTTCACTCACAGGCAGGCTAGTGCCTGTCAGAACCATTTGCGCGACACCCGCTTCCAAGGCGCGGTTGACCACTTCCGCTTGGCGGTCATGGAAACTACTGTTGGTCAGGTTGACGCCAATATCAATCAATTGCATGGTGCTACCTCGTGCCGCAGGGACGCCAGCATAGCAAAAGCCCGTGCCGAACTGGCTGTCCAAGAACTTCGAGTCCAGGGCATGGTCTTTTTGACCTCAAGCCTAAACGTGGCGAACGTCATTTGGCTACCCACTCACGACGGATACCTTGAATGCCACGCTACTGGCTCATGTTCATGCTGCTGTTAGGGCTGCCCCTGGCCAGCCAGGCGCAGACGCAGGTACGTCCCCCGGGCCCGCAGCACCACATCCCGCCGGCCAATGCCCGCGATCTCCAGCACATTCGCAGCAGCAAGGTCTTGCGCGTGCTGGTCAATCAAAGCCGCAACAGCTCCGGCGAAGTGAAGGGCGAGCCGGTGGGCGTCGAATACTACCGCCTGCGCGCGCTCGAGCACTTCCTCAATGCCCGGGCACAGGACAGCCAGCGCATCGAACTCAAACTGATCCCCCGCGCCAAGGAGCAACTCCTGGGCGCACTGGGGCGCGGGGAGGGCGATTTGGCCGCCCCAGGCGAACTGCTCGATCCTGCCACGGTGCGTAATGTCGTGGCGACTGCCCCAGTACGTGATCAGGTGGCGCTGGTGTTGGTCGGACGCAAGGGGGAGCGCACCTTCAGCCAGGCAGAACAGTTGTCAGGCCGCACCATCGCGCTGACCAGCGCAAGTGCCGCGGGCCCGGTGATCGAGCAACTGAACCAGCGCCTGGCCTTGCGCAAGCGCCCTGCGGTCAAGGTCGAGTGGGTGGATCCGACCCTGGCCATCGAGGATGTGCTGGAGATGGTCCAGGCCGGGATCTATCACTTGACCGTGGTCGAGCAGCCAATCGCCCGCCGCTGGTCAAAGGTCATGCCGAAGCTGCGTGTCAACCCACGCGTGCACTTGGGGGCCCCACAAGCCATGCGCTGGTACGTTGGGCGTAACTCGCCGCAGTTGCAGGCATCGGTCGACCGCTTCCTAAAAAACTATCGTGCCCCTGACAACGAGGATGCAGCGTTCGAGCGCATCTATCGGCGTCAGTACCGGGTACACAACCCGCTCGCCCGTCAGGACCGCCAGCGATTGGCCTCGGTCAGTGCCGTGTTGAAAAAGCATGGCCAAGCGCAGCAGATCGACTGGCTCAACCTTGCCGCCTTGGCATTCAAGGAGTCGACCCTCAACCCGGCCGCGCGCGGGGCAGGGGGCGCACACGGGTTGATGCAGATCACGCCGGCAGCTGCCCAGCGGGTCGGGGTCAGCAACATCAAGACGGTGGACGGCAATGTCCAGGCCAGCGCGCGTTACCTGGCCTTGATCCGGCGCAAGTTCTTCTCCAGCCCCCGCATCAATGAGCGTGAGCGCATGGCGTTCGTATTGGCCGCCTACAACCTGGGCCCCGAACGCGTGCAAGCCATGCGCGCCGAAGCGCGCAAGCGTGGGCTCAACGGTAACCAATGGTTCTTCCAGACCGAACGCATCGCCATGGAGCAGGTGGGCATGGGGCCGGTCAACTTCGTCAACAGCGTGAACAAGTACTTCCTGGCGTTCAATCGGGAACGGCGGGTGCTGGAGCCCAAGGGCAAGCACTGAGCAGGGCCGCACCGGAGCAGGCAATTGGCCAGAATCGGGCGCTTGCATGTTCGGTTCAATCGCTCTAGCATGACGCCTGCGCCGATTTAAACAGCTACTTGCGGGGCGCAGAGACGCCCCAGGGGTGTCCCGAAATACCGCTAAAGCGCTGGTTCGGTGACGCCTCCCACCGCTGCCCAGCGAGATTGGCGAGGCGGAGAATGCACCATGAGTTGCCCACGTACCAGCGTCTGTCTAAGCCCTCTGCCTGTCAGTCAGGCATCGCGTACCCCGCGCATCCTGCTTGGGGGGCCGCACCAGCCCACACTTTTGCGCCACCTCGAAGGTTTGTCCCGTCGAAGGGGCCAGGCCCGCGCATTCCTGATTCAGTTCGCCGAGACCGGCGAGCATTTCGCCCAGTATGCCGATGACCGGTTCGACCTTGCCGTAATTCAAGCACCCGCGCCCGAGGCCTCGGCCGAAGTGATCGGCCACCTGGTCCGTATCGCACGCCAAGGCCTGATCACGGCACGCTGAAAAGCCTGCCGTCCCGCGGCGGTGCAAAAGAATCAGGGTTTGACGAACCGGGGCGCGGTTTCGTGTGCGTCGTATTGAATGTCGGTGACGTCCCAGTAGGCTTCCCCCGTTGGCGTGCGCACCGTGATCTCGTCCCCGACGCATTTGCCTATGCAGGCCCGGGCCATCGGTGAATCGATGGAAATGAAGTCCTTGCGGTCGTAGATTTCATCCGCGCCGACGATTCGGAACCGCTTGCTTTCGTCCTCCTCGTTGGCGATGGTTACCCACGCCCCAAAGAACACTTTTCCTTCCTGCGCGGGCGAGTAGGGCACCACGCGCAGGTTCTCGATGCGCTTTCTAAGGTAGCGCACACGCCGGTCGATTTCCCTCAACCGTTTCTTGTTGTACTGGTAGTCCGCATTTTCACTTCGATCCCCCAGGGACGCTGCCCAGGTCACTTTGCGCGTGATCTCCGGTCGCTCATCGCGCCAAAGCCAGTCCAGTTCATCTTTAAGGGCTTGGTAGCCTGCTTCGGTGATGAGGTCAGTCGCCATGTGTGCCTTTTTCCGTATTCGAACCTGGCCGACAGGGTCGCTGCGCGCACGGGGAGGCGGCGCAGGGTAGCCGGGAGGCTACAGACGTTAACCGCCCAGCAGCGCCATGTACAAGCACTGGGTACTGTGGTTGGAAGAAGGGGCGATGGCTTGGGCCGGCAGAGCCTCCGTCCGCTTACTGCGGACGGGGGCGGTCAGGGCGCAGCTCCTGGGCATCAGGCCGTTTGGCCGTGGCCTTGTGGCGTCTGGCGCTTGGCAGGATCACCCAGCCACAGCATCAGGCAGGTACCGATCAAAAGAATCGATGCAACCGCGAAGAAAGGCAGCGTGAAGCTTTGCGTGGCATCTTTGATCAGGCCAATCAGGAATGGGCCGGTGAACCCGCCGAGATTGCCGATCGAGACGATCATGGCCAGGCCGCCAGCGGCCGCACGGCCGGTCAGAATGGTCGATGGGATGGCCCAGAAAGTCGCCTGGAAAGACAAAATCCCGGAGACAGCCATGCACAGGCAGGCGATCTTCATCACCGGCTGCTCGATCAACGCTGCGCCCACCAATGCCAAGGCCGCGAAAGCGAGCGCGCTGGCGACGTACGGAAGACGGTGCTCACTGCGGTTGGCCAGGCGTGCCCATAGGGTCATGGCCGCTGCACCCAGCAGGTAAGGCAGTGCTACCACGAAACCTACGGTCCCGCTGGAAATACCCAGGCTCTTGATGATTTGTGGAAGCCACAGGCCGATGCCAATGGAGCCCACGATGCAGCAGAAATTGATCGCAGCCAGCGTAAACACCTTCGGATTGGTCAGTGCAGCGCGCAGGGTCGTGCCGTGGGATGCACCTATCGCTTGTTGCTCCTGAGCCAGGCGCTGAGTGAGCCAGGCTTTCTCCCGGGGCTTGAGCCACTTGGCCTTGGCCGGGGTGTCGACCAACACGAACAGGCAGGCAATGCCCAGCAGCACTGCCGGCATTGACTCGGTCACCAGCAGCAGCTGCCAGTTCTTGAGCCCCCAGACACCGTGCTGCTCCATCAGCCAACCCGACAACGGTGAGCCGACAATGTTGGCCACAGGGATGCCCAGCAGGAACGCCGCCGTGGCCTTGGCCCGCCACTTGCCTGGGAACCAGTAGGTGAAATACAGGTAGACCCCAGGGGTGAAGCCTGCTTCGGCCAGCCCCAGAAGGAACCGTGCGATGCTGAAGCTGATGGGCCCGGTGGCGAATGCGGTGGCCATCGAGATCAGACCCCAGGTGATCATGATCCGTGCGATCCATACCCGCGCGCCAAAGCGCTGCATCAGTAGGTTGCTGGGGATTTCAAACATGAAATAGCCGAAGAAGAACAGGCCCGCCGCCCAACCGAACATCGTCGCTGTCAGGCCCAGGTCCTGATTCATGCTGATGGCGGCGAACCCCACGTTCGTGCGGTCGAGGTAGCTGATCACGTAGCAGATGAAGATGAATGGCACCAGGCGCCAGAGGATCCGGCGCATCAGGCGTTCACCCTCGGCGTCACTGAGCGGCGCTTGTGCGCTAGGGTTTTCGTAAGTCATGTCGTCACTCTTTTTGTAGTTGTGGTGTGCGCTGACAGGCGCGTTCAGCTGTGGGAGAACATCGGCAATCCTGGTGTGTGGGTACGGACCTGCAGGATGCTGCCGGTCTCGGATTCGGTGATGAACAGCGTCTGCCCATCGTCGCCACCAAATGCCAGGTTGGTGTTGCTGATACCTGCGCAGGAGACGATGCGTTGCAGGGGCTCGGCGACCCTGGACAGCTTCCACACCGAGCCGAACCCGGTATGGGCGATGTACAAATTGCTCTGGGCGTCCAGGGCCAGACCGTCCGGGCCCCCGAGCCCACCGTGGAGCTGCGCGAAGACGCCAACCTTGCCGATCATCGAACCGTTGCCCAGCGGGATGCGCCAGATTTGCTGAGCGCGGGTGACCGCTATCAACAGGTGGTTCAGACTGGGGTCATAAACGATGCCATTGGGGCTGGGAATGGTGTTGAGCAGGCAGCTCAAATTGCCTTGGGCATCGAGTTTGTAGACCCGTCCGGTAGGGTCCTGTAAGCCAGTCTGGCCTTGGTCGGTAAAGTACAGGTCGCCGTTGGGCGCAAACACGAGGTCGTTGACGCCCTTGAACCCTTCAGAACCGGCCGAATCGAGCAGCGGTTCGATGGTCCCGGAGTGCGGGTCGAGCACCATGAGCCCGCGCTTGTAGTCCGTGATGAAGATTCGTCCGTCCTGATGGATTTTCAGGCCATTGGGCCAGCCGTCGTACTGGCACACCAATTCCCACTCGCCTTGAGGTGAGATGCGGAAAATTCGGCCGTTGGGTATGTCCGTCACGTAAAGCCGACCTGATCGATCAAACGAAGGGCCTTCAAGGAACGAATCGATGGCCCGACCCTGGCGATTGGCGTTGGCCCAGGCGGTAGGCCGTGGGCTTCGGAAATGATCGGGCAGGCGCGTGAAAACGGTGGTCTCGACAGTCGGTGGGGCAGCGAAAAAGCTCATGCTCAGGCTCCTGGCCGCTGAGGGCACAAAAGGACAGGATCGTTGGGTTTTATGTTTTTAATGCAACGTCATTTCAAAATAAATCATGATTTGAAAAAATGCGAGAGGCTTGATCCGTGATTTTCACGCTTGACATGGTTGTACCGTTTATGAGTTTCTCTAAAGGAAATGGCGTTCCAAAATAAAAACAACTGGAGATTGCTATGCAGAAGCGCTCATTGCGTTTGAGTCGTCGCCTGACGCGGCCCTTGAAGGCCTTTTCATGGGTCTTGGCCCTAGGCGCGCTCGGCAGCCCCGCACTGGCCGAGCAAGACCGCGTAACCCTGGCGATCCAGTACGGCTACGCCTACTTGCCAGTCACCGTTGCTGACAAACTGGGCCTGTTCCGTCAGCAAGCCCAGGCCCATGGTCAGCCGCAAGCCTCTTTCGAGATCAAGCGCATCAGTGGTGCGCCAGCGATCAATGACGCGCTGATCAGTGGCAACGTCGATATCGGTGGTTATGGTTTGTCAGGCACGCTGATCGCCTGGGAAAAGACGCGTCGATCGTTGGATGTGCGAGCGTTGTGCGCACTGGTGGCAGGGGACAACGCGCTGTTCGTGAATGACCCTGCGATCAAGTCACTCGCCGATTTCAAAGCCGATGACAAGATCGCCGTCAGCTCTCCCAGTGGCCAGCAGGCATTGTTGCTGCAGATGGCTGCGCAGCGACAGTTTGGCCCTGATCAAATACACAAGCTCGATCACCTGATGGTGAGCTTGCCTCACCCCGATGCAATGTCCAGCCTGCTCAACAAGGCTGGGATCAAAGGCTATATCGGGCCCAATCCGTACAGCTATCAACTGGCCCAGGACCCTCGAGTAAGCAAGTTGTTCGACTTCTCGAGCGAGCTCGACAAGCGTATGACCAGCGGTGTCCTGACCAGCACAGGGCGCTTCGTCAAGAACAACCCCCAACTGAGTGCCGCGGTAGTAGCGGCGATCAACGAAGCCAATGCGTATATCCGCAAGGAACCACGCAAAGCCGCAGAGCTGTTCCTGGCCAGCGAGCCGTCCAGTCTGTCGCTCGATCAGGTCGAAGACATGCTGCGCCAGGTCAGCGGTGAGTGGTCCGTGCAGCCGAGCGGCGTCATGGCCTTGGCCGAGTTCATGGTGCGTTCGGGGGCCTTGAAAAAAGCCCCGGACAACTGGCAGTCGGTTTTCTTCGCACCGGTCGCTGATGGGGAGGGGAGCTGATGAGTCTGTTATCTCCCATCGCCGCCCCCTCACAGGCAAAGACCCGTGCGGTGCTTTGCGTGGATAACGTGACGTTGCAGTACAAGACCCGTGACCAATTGATCACCGCGACTCACCAGGTATCTTTTGACGTACAGCGCAATGACCGCTTTGTCCTGCTGGGGCCATCAGGCTGCGGCAAATCGAGTCTGCTCAAGAGCGTCGCAGGATTTATCGAACCCGTGGCAGGCCAGATCTGCCTGGATGGACAGGTAATCCGGGAGCCTGGCCCTGATCGCATGATGGTTTTCCAGGAGTTCGATCAGTTGATGCCATGGAAGACGGTAATGGCCAACATCATGTTCCCGATGCAGATGACAAGGCGATTTCCACGCACCGAAATTACCGAACGCGCGGCGCGTGCCGCCGCCAAGGTGGGGCTTGAAAAATTCAAGGATGCCTATCCGCACCAGTTGTCAGGCGGGATGAAGCAGCGGGTTGCCATCGCCCGAGCCCTGGCAATGGAGCCTGCGATGCTGTTGATGGATGAACCCTTCGCCGCGCTTGATGCGTTGACCCGACGCCGCATGCAGCAAGAGCTGCTGGAACTGTGGGAGCAAGCACCGTTCACCCTGATGTTCGTGACCCATTCGATCGACGAGGCCATTGTTCTGGGTACAAGAATCCTGGTCCTGACGCCACACCCGGGGCAGGTACGCGCAGAACTCGATGCCAGCGCATTCGGCTTCGCCGACCAGGGCAGCGAGCTGTTCGCTCAACTGCACCAGCGTATCAGCCATATGCTTTTCGGCCACACGGAGACAGCCCATGGATAAGCCTTCGATCCAGCCCCGAGCCGATGTGGAGTATGCACCGGTGCCACCGGGACAGGTAGGGGACGTCGCTCGGCAACTGGGTCTGGTAGAACGTGTTCTCGCTCATACCGGGATACGCCGGGCGTTGGTGCTGGTGATGTTGGCCCTGATATGGGAACTCTATGCCCGTTATCTGGACAACCCGCTGATGTTCCCAGCCTTCAGCGAGACCGTAGTGGCGATGGTTGGGGACCTGCTCAATGGTGTATTGCCCCAGGCCGTGTTCAGCTCACTCAAGGTACTTTTGATGAGCTATGCCGTGGCCATCGGTTTGGCAGCGATCCTGACCTCACTGGCCGTGTCGACCCGCTTGGGCACGGACGTACTGGCGACACTCACTGCGATGTTCAACCCGCTGCCAGCCATTGCGATCCTGCCCCTGGCCATGCTGTGGTTCGGTTTGGGCATACAGAGCCTCATGCTGGTGATTGTGCATTCGGTACTGTGGGCCGTCTCGCTCAATACCTATTCCGGTTTTCAATCTGTCAGCCAGACCCAACGCATGGCAGGGCGTAACTATGGCTTGCGCGGCTTGCGCCTGGTCACGCGTATTCTCATCCCCGCTGCTGTACCGTCCATTCTGGCGGGACTGAAAATCGGCTGGGCGTTTGCCTGGCGCACCCTGATCGCCGCCGAGCTGGTATTCGGGGTGTCCGGTAATTCCGGAGGCCTGGGCTGGTATGTCTTCCAGCACCGCAACGCGTTGGAAACGCCTAACGTCTTTGCCGGTTTGCTGATGGTCATCGTCATCGGATTGGTGGTCGAAGGACTGGTATTTCGCAGCATCGAACTTGTCACCGTGCGCCGCTGGGGCATGCAGGGCTAAGTGCTTCACCGCATCGATGCCCCTTCATGCCAGCCCCAGCGGATGGCATGGAGGGATATCGGTGCGGCGAACAGGAGATAAACATGCAAACACCCCACGCCCCCGTGCGGCCGCAGTGGCTTGCGCAGTGGCGCGAAGCCGCCCTGGAGCCTGAGCGCGTCATCATCGACGCTCACCACCACCTGTGGGACCGCCCCGGCCAGCGCTACCTTGCCGAAGACTACCTGGCCGACCTGGCGTGTGGTCATCGGGTGGTGGGTTCCATTTACGTGCAGTGCCGCTCGATGCTGGCTGTCGATCGTCCAGAGGCCTTCCAGCCGGTAGGTGAGGTGGAATACGTCAACGGTGTCGCTGCCTACAGTGCCAGCGGCCTGCTGCAGGACTTGCGGCTATGTGCGGCCATTGTGGCAGGCGCCAATCTGTCGCTTGGCGATGCGGTAGCGCCGGTGCTCGACGAGATGCTGGCCCGTGCTGGGACGCGCCTGCGCGGTATTCGCAACACCACTGCCTGGCATGCCGATCCGAGGCTGATTTCCAACCCCAAGCCGCCACCTCCCGGCGTGCTTCTGGAACCTGCGTTTCACCGAGGCGTTGCTCAGCTTCAACAGCGTGGGCTGGTACTGGATGTCTGGGCTTACCACACCCAGCTCGATGAAGTGCTTGAGGTCGCCCGAGCCTTTCCCGACCTGCTGATCGTCGTTGATCACCTCGGCGGGCCGCTGGGGGCTGGCCCATACGTCGGTCAACGCGATGCGGTGTTCATGCAGTGGTCGGCAGGTCTTTGCCGGTTGGCGCAATGTCCGAATGTGCGACTGAAGCTAGGGGGGTTGGGTATGAAAGTCGCGGGGTTCGACTACCACCTTGCCCTAAAACCGCCAAGCTCGGTCATCCTGGCGGAGCAATGGCGACCCTATCTGTTGCATGCCATAGATTGCTTCGGCGTGGAGCGTTGCATGTTCGAAAGCAACTTCCCGGTGGACAAGGGCATGTTCGGCTACGACGTGTTGTGGAACGCGTTCAAGCGTGTAGTGACAGACTTTACCGAACCTGAAAAGAATCGGCTGTTCAGCGGGACTGCCCGTGAGACCTATCAGCTCATGAGCTGAGCGGTTGATTCACCTGATTGCAGGCCAGCTCCCAACCAGATGGGCTCGTTCAGCCGGCGTTCCTTCGATGCAGAATTCGCAACATTGCAACCGACGTGGTCAGCTGTGATGGCGGTCGTCGGGGCATTGCCAGATAATGGACGCTTTCAATGCCGCCAATGACTTGCATCATTCACAGGTGAGGAACTTTCGATGGTAAATGTCCGGCCGCGTCCAGCGGTTAATGGAGTGGCTTCGGCCGACCGCGTGCTGACGGTGCTTTCTGCGTTTCAGGTGGGTGACACGGCGCTGACGCTTGTCGAGCTTGTCGAGCGCACCGGGCTGATCAAAAGTACCATCATGCGCCTGATGGTTTCGCTTGAGAATCACGGCTATGTCAACCGCATGGCCGACGGTCGCTATCAACTGGCCAGTGAAGTGATGCGACTTAACGCCGTGTACGAAGAGGGTATCGATCTGGAGCGGCACGTGATGCCCAGGCTGCACCTTCTGGCCGAGCGTACGGGTGAAACGGCGTCGTTCTACGTGCGCCACGGGGCCTACCGCATGTGTCAGTACCGGGTGAATTCCCCCCATCGTCTACGCATGCACGTTCAACCTGGCGATATGCGTCCGATGGACGATGCTGCCGGCGCCCAGGCATTGCGCACACCGTTTGCCAGCGGCATCACCATGCAGCAGCCGTTCTTCTCGATGGGGGCCACGGACCCGCATGCGGCTTCGGTAGCCTTTCCCGTCTACGGGGCAGGTGATGAATTGGTCGGTGCATTGGTGCTGTCAGGCCCTTCAAGCCGCTTGACGCCAGAGTGTGTCGAGGCGATCAACGACGTCTTTCTCGACGCAACCCGCGATCTGATGCGCAGCCTCGGTTGCAAGGCCGCCTAGTCTTCAATGCCTCTTCAGGTAGCCGTTTACCGCCGTTGAACAATGCGCGGTCTTGATTCGAAAGCCTGGTGATCTGCGAGGCTTCTCGACCCTTCAAGCGCCAGGCACGTCACGCTTGGCGACCTTCCCATTGGGTGCGCTTGCAACCAACGCAAATAGGCTTGGCGCAAGCCTGGGCCTGCGCCTAAGCTAATTCCAAAAAGATATTTATAAAAGATTTTTAAGATCGATTAGATTTAACTCGATCGGCGCGATTCGCTGCGTTCGCCGATCAGCTTGCAGCCGCTCGATCATTCAGGTCGCAGGCTTGCGGCTTAATCCATCTCACCCCCTGAAGCCAGCGCCTGCTTGCAACAGTGGTTTCATGCTCGGAGTCCCCCGTGACAATCAATCAGAGTGCCTTGGCCGAGAAGCCCCTTCCGTCTCGCCACGTTATCGCTCGTCCTGACAACGACAGAGGGCGTGGCGTCGATGCTGCCCTTGAGTTCAGGGGCGTTACCAAGGCTTATCCTGGCGGCGCATCCGTGTTGCCCGCTGTCGATCAGGTCAATTTGGAAGTGCGGCGGGGAGAGGTGCTGTGCTTGATGGGCACATCCGGCAGCGGAAAGTCCACGTTACTTCGGCACATCAACCGCCTGATAAAGCCCTCCAGTGGCGAAGTCCTGGTCGATGGTCAGGCCATCGGCAACCTGGACGCAAGGGCGCTGCGAGCGTTGCGGTCCCGGCGTATCGGCATGGTCTTCCAGCACTTCGGGCTGTTACCCCACCGCACCGTCCTGGACAATATCGCATTGCCATTGGAATTGCGGGGTACCCCAGAGGCGGTTCGTCATGCAGCGGCCAAGGTGCAGCTACGCGCAGTCGGGCTGGAGGGCTGGGCCGAGCATTATCCCCACCAGCTGTCCGGCGGCATGCAGCAGCGGGTCGGCCTGGCGCGGGCTTTGGTGAGCGAACCGGACATCCTGCTGATGGACGAGCCCTTCAGCGCGCTCGATCCTACCATTCGACGAGACCTGCAAAATCACTTCATGGCGTTAGTCCGTGAGCGCGGTATTACCACCTTGTTGGTTACGCATGACCCCGCAGAGGCCCTGCGCCTGGGTGATAGGATCGCGATCATGCGCCAAGGTCGCCTCGTTCAGGTCGGTACCCCAGCGCAATTGCTGGAAGCACCGGCCGACAGCGAAGTGGCCGACTTCTTTCAGGACCACACCAAGGTCATGCCGCGCGCACGTTCCGTCGCCCCTGCGGCTCCGAAAGAAAACCCCCGAGCAATGCCTGGCCGCACCGTCGTTGGCCGCTGGCAAGCCCTGTTGATGGGGCCTGCGGCGCTGGCCGCCGCCGGCAGAGGCGGCGCCTTCTGGCTCTGCTTGGCCACTGAACTCGCAGCGCTTGCGGTATTGGCCCAGAGCATCGTCGGTTCATCGACGTTGGCAGCCCTGGCGGCCCTGGCCGTATTCGTGACGAACCGAATCATAGCGGCCTCGTTGAGTCGCCAACCGGTGTCGCTCTCCGAGTCAGGCTGGGCGGTGCCGCTTGCAGTACTGATGGTGAGTCAGGTGCTGGTGATCTGGCGTGTGTTTGCACCCGAGACAGGTCACGTTTTGCAGCAGTTTCCGGCTGACCGCCAGCTGATGTTGCAGGTGGCCCAGAGCATTGACCAGTTCATCGCATGGTCGCAGGTGAACTTCGAGCGTGCTTTCATCGGGGTCATCTACATCGTACGCGGCGTCATCGACGGTATCGAGAGTGGGCTGGGCTGGCTGCCTTGGCCCGTTCCTGCCTTGGCGCTGGTACTTCTGGCTTGGCGC
This sequence comes from Pseudomonas parafulva, assembly GCF_002021815.1. Classification (NCBI taxonomy): domain Bacteria; kingdom Pseudomonadati; phylum Pseudomonadota; class Gammaproteobacteria; order Pseudomonadales; family Pseudomonadaceae; genus Pseudomonas; species Pseudomonas parafulva. The sequence goes on along the minus strand of NZ_CP019952.1, from coordinate 2,851,866 downwards.
TCGGCTGGAACGACGCTTGCGCTGACCAGCACTGCGGCAGTCTTGTACATCGGTCTGTTCGGCTTCTGGGAGCGCACTGTCTCCACCTTGGCGCTGGTCGGCTCTTCGGTATTGATTGCATTGCTCATCGGCGTTCCGACCGGGATCCTGCTGGCCAAGCGCGCGCGGGTGCGACGGCTGGTCACACCGCTACTGGATGTGATGCAAACGCTGCCAACGTTCGTTTATCTGATCCCTGCAGTGGCCTTTTTCTCGGTAGGCAAGACCCCGGCCGTGATCGCCACGGTGGTTTTCGCCCTGGCGCCGATGATCCGTCTGACATCGCTGGGCATCCAGGAAGTACCCAAGGAAACCGTCGAGGCAGCGCTCGCCCATGGCGCAAGCCCTTGGCAAGCGCTGCTCAAGGTGGAGTTGCCGTTGGCACGCCGGTCACTGTTGCTGGGTATCAATCAGACCATCGTCATGAGCCTGTCGATGGTCGTGGTCGCCGCGCTGATCGGCGCTGGTGGGCTGGGCTACGACGTCATGACTGCGCTGCGCAACATCAAAGGCGGGGAGGGCGTGCTGGCAGGCGTGGCGATAGTGCTGTGCGCGCTCATACCCGACCGGATCATTCAATCGAGCTTGCGCCAGCAAGACCCTCTTCGTACCTGAACACAGCGAGAACCCACATGAACAGACACCTGCCCAGCAAACTGGGGACCGCCGCACTGCTGGTTTCCCTTATCTTGCCTGCAGCAGCATCGGCGAAGGAATCGATCGTCATCGGTGAGCAGAACTGGACCGGCGCGATTGCCATTCAACACATCCTGGGCGAAGTCATTCAGAGCCGTCTGGATGGCGAAGTTTCTTACCTGGCAGGCGATGTGCCTGTGCTATTGAGCGCTGCGGCAAAAGGGGATGGCTCGGTTGACGTGCTGACCGACATCTGGCTGCCGAACCAGTCGGCGGCCTGGGCCAAGTACGTCAGCGGTGGGACCAAGTCCTTGGTACCCAATGCCCATCCCTACAGCGGTGTTCAGGGCTTCTACATCCCGGGTTACCTGCAGGACAAATACGGCGTCAAGTCCATCTACGATCTCAACAAGCCTGAAGTGGCCAAGCTGTTCGAGCCGTTGGGCGGTGGCCAGGCGCAATTGCTGGTGGGCCCTGCGGGTTGGGAGTCCACCTACATTGGCCAGATCAAGGCCAAGGATTACGGCTTTGCCGACAAGTTCGAAGCGATCTCGACCGAGGCCTCGGTGACGTACGCCAAGCTGGCGTCAGCCTACAAAGCGCAGCGCGGTGTGGTGTTCTACGCCTACACGCCCGATTGGGTGTTTTCGGCATTCGACCTGCGGCGCCTGGAAGAGCCGGCGTTTGACGGCTATGCCCAGGACAACAAGAAGGGTGATCCGCTTTACAAGGCCGATGGATGCTGGAAGTTCATAAGCCCTACAGTAGACGCCGATTGGCTGAACAAGAGCAAGATCACCTGCGCGTTCCCCGATGCCAAGGTCTATGTGCTTGCATCCGCTGGGCTGCAAAAACGCGCGCCGAAGGTCGCAGCGTTCCTGCACAATTTCGCCATTGACCCCAGCGATCTCAATGCGTTGATACTGAAGATCGAAAAGGAACAGGTACCTGCTGATGTCGCAGCCAAGGCTTGGATCCAGGATCATCAGGCCACCGTCGATCAATGGCTGGCCGCAGCTCCCGCACAGGGCCAAGCCCAATGAGCCAGAGTCCGATTCACCTGCTTGACGGCGGAATGGGGCGGGAACTCAAGCGCAGCGGAGCGCCTTTCAGGCAACCGGAATGGTCAGCGCTCGCGCTGATCGAGTCCCCAGAGCACGTGCTCCAGGCGCACGAGGCGTTCATAAGGGCCGGCGCGCGGGTCGTGACGACCAACAGTTATGCTGTGGTGCCTTTTCACCTAGGCCAGACGCGCTTCGCCGAGCAGGGGCGAGCGCTTGCCGATCGCGCAGGGCGGCTTGCTCGCCAAGCGGCTTCGCAAAGCGCTGTCCCTGTACGCGTCGCCGGCTCGCTGCCGCCGGCGCTCGGGTCTTATCGACCCGACCTGTTCGACCATCAGGCTTCTGTGGCCATCCATCAGGAGCTGATTGCAGGGCTGCAAGAGCATGTAGACGTATGGCTGGCTGAAACGCAAAGCTCAACGGCCGAAGTGCAGGCCGCTGCCCAGGCGCTGGGTGAGCGTTCCAAGCCGCTGTGGGTGTCCTATACGCTGATCGATGATGCCGATCACGCGCCACGTTTGCGTTCAGGGGAGTCGGTGGCTGATGGCGTGCGCTGCGCCCTCTCGGTCGGAGCCAAGTCAGTGCTGTTCAATTGCAGTCAGCCTGAGGTCATGGGGGCTGCGTTGGAGCAGGCTCAGGCCGTCCTTGGCGGTATTGAGCAGCGTGTGGAGCTGGGGGTTTATGCCAACGCTTTCCCGCCTGTGTCGCAAGAGGCCGAGGCCAACACTACGTTACTGGACATCCGTGCAGACCTCGGGCCTGAGCCCTACCTGGACTGGGCCAGAAACTGGGTCGCCGCAGGCGCCACGATCATAGGCGGGTGCTGTGGTATCGGCCCTGAACATATCGAACAACTTCATACACACTTCGCGATTGAGCCAGAGGGCATCACACCATGACGGACAGACAACCACAGCAACGTGTGGAGCAGGCGACTTTTGGTGCGGGCTGCTTCTGGGGCGCCGAAGCGGCCTTCCGGGCTTTGCCGGGTGTAGTAGACAGCCGAGTGGGCTTTGCGCGATCGGCCCAAGGGGAGGCTGACATGATCGAGGTGGTCCAGGTCGACTTCGATCCAGGCCTGACGTCGTACAGCCAACTGGTTGGGCATTTCTGGGGGCTGCATGATCCTACGTCGGTCGACCGTCAGGGCACGGATATTGGCGTCAAATATCGCTCTGCGCTCTTCGTGAGTAACCCTGCTCAGGCTGAACTGGCACAAGCCGCCAAGCAATACTTGGAAGCCTCAGGGAAAGTGAGCAAGCCAGTGGCGACCGTCATCTTGCCATTGGGTGACTTTCAGTTGGCTGACCAGGACCAGCAGCGGTATTTGGAGAAGCACGGCCTGGGCAGCTGCTCGCTGTAAGCCTGGCATGTCGCCAAGACGGTCCTGCGTCACGCAGAACCGTCCTGGCTTCACCCTTCACGCAGGACCGCCAGCGGTGAGGCGTTTAGTGCGCGGCGAGTGCCGAGCACACCCGCGCAGCCGACCAGCAGCGCGCCTGCAACGGGCATCAGCAGCAACCACGGGTGCAGGCTCCACGGCAGTGCGAAAGCGTAGTGATACAAGACGAAGGTGATCAGTTCGCACCCCAGCGCCGCCAGCAAACCGCTCAGTGCTCCCAGCAAGCCGAATTCGATGCGCCGTGTCTTGGTCAGCAATTGGCGTTGGGCCCCCAGGGCACGCAACAGTGCACCTTGACGAATGCGCTCATCCAAGGTGGCTTGAAGGCCTGCGAACAAAACGGCCATTCCTGCGGCCAGTACGAACAGCAGCACGTACTCTACAGCCAGCGTGACCTGAGCAAGTATGCTGCGTAGCTGGGCGAGCAATGCATCGACCTGAAGGATGGTCACCGCAGGAAATGCGCGTGACAGGGCGACGATTTCCTGATCATGCCCGGATGCGAGGTAAAAACTCGTCAGATAGGTGGTAGGCAGCCCTTGCAACGTACCGGGTTGGAAGATCATGTAGAAATTGGGCTGAAAGCTGTCCCAGTGAACGCTGCGCAGACTGGTCACCTTGGCCTGGCGCTGCTGGCCCCCAATATCGAACGTGAGCCTGTCCCCCAGTTTCAGCTGAAGGCTTTCGGCGAGCTGGGCCTCCACCGATACGCCAGGCACATCGTCATCGCTTGGTGATCCTTGCCACCAATGACCACCGGTCAATTGATTGCCGTCAGGCAACTGCGCCGCCCATGTCAGGCTCAGGTCCCGTTGTACGGCGCGTTCGCCTGCAGAGTCCTTCGTGACGATCTGTTGGACCGGCTGCTGGTTGATCTCGATCAGCCGCCCAGGTGTGACCGGGTACAGGGGAGCCGCAGCGGCGTTGATCTGTTTGAGCTGTTGGGCGAAGCGGTCCTGGTCGTCAGGCAGAATATTGAGTGCGAAATGATTCGGGGCATCTTCAGGCAGCTGTGCCTGCCAAGTGTCGAGCAGCTCCGCACGCAGCAGCGCGACCAGGCCCATGGCGAGCAGGATCAGCCCGAAAGCCAAGGCCTGCCCGGCGGCGGCCGTGGGGTGGCGAAGCAACTGCCCCAGCCCCAGGCGCCAGGCCAGCGGCGCCCCTGACAGGAGTCGACGCAGGCTGCGCAAACCCAGCCACAGCAACCCGCCCAGCACCAGGGCTGCCGCCAGGCCGCCTGCCAGGAGTGCGAAGGTGAGCAGCAGGTCAAGGCTCAATCGCCACATGATAAGCCCCAGGGCGAACAGGGCTGCACCGTAGACCAGCCAGCTACTGGGAGGTACAGGGAGCAGGTCACGACGCAGCACCCGCAACGGGGGCACTTTACCCAAGGCTGCAATCGGCGGCAGAGCAAAGCCTGCCAGCGCGACCAGCCCCGTGGCGACGCCAGCCAAGGCCGGCCACAGGCTCCCTGGCGGTACGTCGCTGGGCAGTAATCCGTGCAGCAGCTTGAACAAACCCAGCTGCGCAAGCCAGCCCACTGCGGCGCCCACGATCGCAGCTGCAAGCCCGAGCATGGCCAGCTGCAGGCTGTACAGAAGCAGCGCCTGGCGCCGCGACAGGCCCAGGCAACGCAGCAGGGCGCTGGCGTCCAGGCGCCTGGCGGCATAGCGACTGGCAGACAGCGCCACGGCGACACCGGCCAGCAATACTGCAACGAGGCTGGCCAGGTTCAGGTAACGCTCGGCTTTGCCCAATGCGCCGCCGATCTGCTGGTTGCCATCGCGGGTGTCGCGCAACCGCTGGCTGGCCGAAAGCGTGTTCTCGACGCTGGCGCGGTATTGCGCCAATGCCTCGGCAGGGCCGCTCCACAGGTCACGGTATGTCACGCGGCTGCCGGGTTGCACCACGCCGGTCGCTGGCAGGTCCGCCAGGTTCATCATCACCCGTGGGGTCAAGCTATAGAAGTTGTTTGCCCGGTCCGGTTCATAGGTCAGCACGCGGCTCATGCGCAGGGCCTTCATGCCCACATCGATGCTGTCGCCGATGTTCATGCCCAATGCCGCCAGCAGCCGTGGTTCTACCCACACCTCGCCGGCTGCCGGCCCGCCGCCTGGTTTTTCCTCGGCATAAGGCTCGGCGGCGCTGCGCACCTGGCCGCGCAATGGGTAGGCGTTATCGGCGGCCTTGACCCCCGCGAGTTGGATACCGTTATCTGCGCCCACCACGCTGGTGAACTCGACCACCTGCGCGTGATGCAGCCCCAAAGCCTCGCCGATTGCAATCTGTGGCGCCGCGGCCGGGGCGCTGCCCTGCAGTACCAGGTCAGCGCCCAGGAACTCACTGGCACGCAATTGCATGGCGGCATTGAGCCGGGCGCCGAAATACCCGATGGCGGTACTGGCCGCCACGGCGACCAGGAGCGAAAAGAACAATACCCGCACTTCGCTGGCCCGAAGATCGCGCAGCAGCTGTCGCCAGGCCAGCCCCAGCAGGCGCGCCGCCGGCATGCCCTTCATCCGGCCTCCAAGGGGCTGACCAACTGGCCCGCATCCAGGCGGATATGGCGGTGGCAACGGCGAGCCAGCCGCTCGTCATGGGTCACAAGGATCAAGGTAGTGCCGCGCTCCTGATTGAGTTCGAACAGCAGGTCGCTGATGCGCTCGCCCGTATGGCTGTCGAGGTTGCCCGTCGGTTCGTCGGCAAACAGTACGGCGGGCTGAGCAGCAAAAGCACGGGCAAGAGCCACCCGCTGTTGCTCACCGCCCGACAGCTGCCGCGGCGTATGGGTAAGCCGTTGCCCTAACCCTACGCGTTCGAGCAAGGTGCGCGCGTGATCGCGCGCGTCTGCGCGACCATGCAGTTCCAACGGCAACATCACGTTTTCCAGCGCATTGAGGCTGTCGAGCAACTGAAACGACTGGAACACAAAGCCCACGTGCTCGGCCCGGATGCGGGCCCGCTGGTCCTCATCGAGCACGCCTAGGTCGTGCCCGGCGAGCGTCACCGAACCTTGGCTGGGCTGATCGAGCCCGGCCAGCAGCCCAAGCAGGGTCGATTTGCCTGAACCTGAGGCGCCGACGATGGCAAGGCTGTCCCCTTCGGCCAGCGCCAGCGACATGGGGTGCAGGATGGTAAGTTCACCTTCCGCGCTGGTGACCACTTTGCTAAGGTGCTGCGCAACGAGCATGCTGGGGCCCATGGAGAATCCGATGCGAATGTGGTTGATGAGTGCCGGTCTGGCCCTGTATTGCCTGGCCCAGAGCGCGACTGCGGGAACGGTGCTGATTGTCGGTGATAGTATCAGCGCAGGTTTTGGCCTGGATACCCGCGAAGGTTGGGCATCCTTGTTGCAGACCCGCCTGCGTCAGGAAGGTTTCGACGACAAGGTGGTCAACGCCTCGATCAGTGGCGACACCAGTGCCGGCGGGCAAGCGCGGCTGCCAGCGTTGCTGGCGGCGCACACGCCCGAGGTGGTGGTGCTGGAGTTGGGGGGCAACGATGGGTTGCGCGGCCAGCCGCCAGCGCAACTGCGACAGAACCTTGCCGCGATGATCGATCAGTCGCGCCAGGCAGGTGCCAAGGTCTTGCTGCTGGGCATGCAGTTGCCTCCCAACTATGGCGTCCGCTATACCACTGCTTTCGCCGAGGTGTACAAGGGGTTGGCCAAGGACAAGCAGGTAGCACTGGTGCCGTTTTTCCTGGAAGGGGTTGGCGGCGTTCCTGAGTTGATGCAGGCAGACGGCATCCATCCTGCCCAGGGCGCCCAGCAGCGGCTGCTGGAAAACGCCTGGCCGGCGCTCAAACCCTTGCTCTGACGCTTTAAACGAGGGCGGGTTTGGGCTAATGTTGCGCCCCCCGTTCCGAGTACCCCCGATGCCGCGCCCTGCCTGGTCCCTTTTCGCCTACCAATTGATCGAGCCCGACGAACAGCTTGACCTGTTCGCCTGCCAGGAAAGTCGCGTTCACCTGGTCGCGCGGCAGCTCGAACTCGGCGTGCCGGTGGACAGAACATTGTGCGGGGGGCTGTTGCCTGCGCACCCTCGCTGGTCCGGCGTGCCACGCACCATCTATCGCGATACCCGGCTGTGCGAGCTGTGCCGCGCCATTCTCGATGCGCAGCGGCGAGGCATGCGACCGGTCTGGCCACAATTGCAGGCGGTCTGAGGCGCGCACCTTTCATCATCTGTAACCGCGTCCGGCTCAGGATGCCTCCCGCTGTCTGGGGTGGGGGTGTACAATCATGCCTTTCGTCCCACCTCCCAAAGGATTTACCGGATGTCGCCGCGCTTTCCCGCCGTCACTCGTAGCCTGTCCCTGGCCGCCTTGCTGGTAGCGGGGCCCGCTGTCGCACTGGAGTTGCCACTGCCGCCACCTGGGGACGACATCGTCGGTCAGGTGCATGTGATCAAGGCCAAGTACGAAGATACATTCGCCGATATCGGTACGGCCAATGACCTGGGCTATCTGGAGATGATCGCCGCCAACCCGGGTGTCGATCCCTGGCTGCCTGGCGCAGGCACCGAAATCATCTTGCCCACGCGCTACATCCTGCCACCGGGTCCTCGTGAAGGTATCGTCATCAACCTTGCCGAGTACCGCTTGTATTACTACCCCAAAGGCGAGAATGTGGTGCACACCTTCCCGTTGGGGATCGGTCGCGAAGGCTGGGGCTCGCCGATTGCCAATACCAAGATCATCGCCAAGACGCCAAACCCTACCTGGACGCCGCCGGCGTCGATCCGGGCCGAGCATGCAGCCGATGGCGACATCTTGCCTGCCGTGGTTCCAGCAGGCCCGGACAACCCGCTTGGGCCCTTCAAGTTCACCCTGGGTGTACCGGGTTACTTGATCCATGGCTCAAACAAGAAATTCGGGATCGGCATGCGTACCAGCCATGGCTGCTTCCGCATGCTCAACAACAACGTACTGGAACTGTCGGGCATGGTGCCGGTGGGCACTCCTGTTCGCATCATCAACGAACCGTACAAGTTCGGGTTGAGCGGGGGCAAGGTATACCTCGAAGCCCACACGCCGCTGGATGATCAGGGCAATCCGTCGGTGGTCGACAAGCATACGGCGGTCATCAACGCGTTGCTCAAGCGTGAAGACCTGGCCAATAACCTGCGCATGAACTGGGACATGGTCCGCGACGTCGTGGCTGCCGAAGATGGCATGCCGGTGGAGATTGCCGTGCCCGTCGACAATCAGAGCGCTACGCCCATGGTCTCGACGCTTCCCGAGGAGATACAGTAACCCTCTCTGCGAACTGCGTTGACGGCAACGTAGTGCGCAATCGCGCCTCGGTGTCAAAAAATCGCAAAAAAAAGCCGACCCCAAAGGGGTCGGCTTCATAACAGCCCCAAGGGACTATTATTTGCGGCTGGCTTTGTCCAGCATGCGCAGTGCGCGCTCATTGGCTTCGTCAGCGGTCTGCTGAGCTTTCTGAGCGGCTGCCAGTGCGTCGTCAGCCTTGCGGTAGGCTTCATCGGCACGAGCTTGTGCGCGGGCTGCTGCGTCTTCAGTTGCAGTCAGGCGAGCTTCGGTTTCTTTGGAGACGCTGCTGCAACCGGTAGCCAGAACTGCGGCCAGAGCCAGAGCAGAGAATTTCAGAACGTTGTTCATCGTGTTCCCCTTCAAGGACTTTCTATTAATGAGCCATCTCTCAGAAAAGAGAAACTGGCCGGCGTACATAGTACCCATTACTTGTAGTAAGTAAACTGACTGAACGCAAGAACTGCAAAAAAAAACAGTGCGCAGTTTCTGCGCCAGCCGAGGGGCGCGGCTCATCGCCCCGAGCCAGCAGGGTAACTCTGCACTAACGGCAACTTTCATGTTGAACTAAGGGTGACTTCTACTGTCTTTGCGCGTCTTAGTCCTACATGATTTGCCGGCACTGTCAATGTCACACTTAACAGCGTAAGCCGTTAATGGCTGGCTTTCATCCGAGCGCTTTACTTGAGTAATCCTTCGGTAAGCGCCTAGTATGTGGGTCTACAGAAAACCCGAACGAACGCAGACGTCCAGCGGTCCAACGCGCAATAGACGATGCATGTGCCAAGTGTGCCGGGTATTGACCATCGGTTAGGCTATGGGTCTGCCAAAAAGGCCCGCGAGGAGTAGTGATGAGCGAAGCGCTGACCATCCACCATGACCAGGCGGGTCATCAGTTCGAGACCAATGTGGACGGTCATCGTGCCTATCTGACCTACATGGACTTGGGTAAGCAGACGCTGGACATCTACCGCACCTTCGTACCCAACGCCTTGCGCGGGCGTGGGATCGCAGCTGCCCTTACCGAGCGCGCGCTGCAATATGCCGAGCAGATGGGCTACACGGTGATACCGTCCTGCTCGTACGTGGAGCGTTACATGGAGCGTCAGCAGCGTCACGCCAGCAAGGTGTGATCGCTGCTTTGAACATTAGGGCCTGAACGGCCCCCAAAGGTCTCAGGCGCGATTGCGCTGAGGGAGGACGTCCTTCAACTTCGCGCGCATGCTGCGCAGCGTCTTCTCGGTCGCCGACCAGTCGATGCAGGCGTCCGTCACCGAAACGCCATACTGCAGCTGGGACAAGTCCTTGGGAATGGATTGGCAGCCCCAGTTCAGGTGGCTCTCGACCATCAACCCGATAATCGATTGGTTGCCCTCCAGAATCTGGTTCGCCACGTTTTCCATCACCAGCGGTTGCAAGGCCGGGTCCTTGTTGGAGTTGGCATGGCTGCAATCGACCATGATGTTGGCCTTGATCTTGGCCTTGGCCAGGTCTTGTTCGCACAGGGCGACGCTGACCGAGTCGTAGTTGGGTTTGCCATTACCGCCGCGAAGCACGACATGCCCGTAGGGGTTACCCTTGGTGGTCACGATGGAGACGCCACCTTCCTGGTTGATCCCCAGGAACCGGTGCGGCTTGGACACCGACTGCAGGGCGTTGATAGCGACGGTCAAGCCGCCGTCGGTACCGTTCTTGAAGCCGACGGCCGACGACAGGCCAGAGGCCATTTCGCGGTGGGTCTGCGACTCGGTGGTACGGGCACCGATGGCTGACCAGCTGATCAGATCCTGCAGGTATTGCGGGGAAATCGGATCCAGTGCCTCAGTGGCCGTGGGCAAGCCCATTTCGGCGAGGTCCAGCAGCAGCTTGCGACCGATATGCAAACCATCCTGGATCTTGAAGGAGTCGTCCAGATATGGGTCGTTGATCAGGCCCTTCCAGCCCACGGTGGTACGCGGTTTTTCAAAATATACCCGCATGACCAGGTACAGCGTGTCGGACACTTCTTCGGCCAGGGCCTTCAGGCGCGCTGCGTATTCATGCGCGGCCTTGATGTCGTGGATGGAGCAGGGGCCGACCACGACGAACAGGCGGTGATCCTTGCCATCGAGAATATTGCGCACCACGTCTCGGCCAGCAGTCACGGTCTGCAGGGCCTGGGCGCTAAGGGGGATTTCCTTCTTGAGCTGGTCGGGGGTGATCAGCGTCTCGTTGGATGCAACGTTCAAGTCATCGATCGGTAAATCAGCCATCGTGTTACTCGTCAGGTCACGGGTGCCGGCCGCCAGCTATCCCCGTGCGGCCCAGCAGCAAGAATAATCGCAGCGGGGAGCCGAACCTTAGCGCGTTAGCGTTTGCGCCACAATGGGCATTGCCCCGTGCAGGCGGGGTTTTTCCCGGTAGCAGGGGTCGACGGCGAGCATCGATCTGCGCGAAGGTGCCCAACCGGTGTAATAAGCAGGCTGACATGAGAAGGAGAACCGCATGCACGCGCGCAACCCCCGGATTGGCATCATCGGCAGCGGTGCCATAGGCGGCTTTTACGGGCTGCTGCTGGCAAAGGCCGGCTTCGATGTGCACTTTTTGCTCAGAAGCGAGTATGAAGCGGTCAGTCATCACGGGCTGACCGTCCAGAGCGCTGTCCATGGTCGGCTGCACGCCAAAGTAAATTGCTACGCCGACGCCGCGCAAATGCCACCCTGCGATTGGCTATTGATAGGCGCCAAAGCCACCGGCAACCCGCAACTGGCGCCATTGATCGTGCAGGCCGGTGCACCGGATGCGAAAGTGGTGCTACTGCAGAACGGACTGGATGTCGAAGCGCAACTGCGCCCGTTACTGCGGGCTGATATGCACCTGCTTGGCGGGTTGTGCTTCGTCTGCGCCGACCGCCAGACACCCGGAGTGATTCGCCATCAGGCGTTGGGTACCGTGAACGTGGGTTATCACAGTGGTCCTGGTGACGATGGCGGGCGCCGCCTGGTGGAGCAGGGGGTTTCATTGTTCCAGGCTGCGGGGGTGAGTTCTGTGGGCATGCCTGATCTGGCTGGCGCCCGGTGGCAAAAGTTGGTGTGGAACGTGCCTTTTAACGGCCTGTCAGTGTTGCTCGGCGCCAGCACTGCCCAGCTGCTGGGCGACAGCCATGCCCGCACGCTGGTGCAAGCCTTGATGGAGGAGGTGATGGTGGGCGCTGTCGCTTGTGGTCATGCCATGCCCGCAGGCTATGCTCAGCAACTGCTGAGCATGACCGAGCGCATGCCTGATTACTGGCCCAGCATGTACCACGACCACGTTCATCATCGACCTCTAGAGACAGAGGCCATCTATGCAGCGCCTCTGGCCCGCGCCCAGTCCGCGGGTTGCCATTTGCCCCGCATGGAGATGTTGTACCAGTCGCTGAGGTTCCTCGGTAAAAACAGTGAAGGGGCCATGCTCTAGGCGCAGTCATGCGCCGGGCTGGGCAAGCGAGGCGCCGATGCGCTGCTAAGCTCAAGTTTGCCCTGCCGCCATGGCAGTCGAGGAGGTCGAATGATCCGCTCTCTGCTGTACGCCACAGACCTCGGCGTCTATGCGCCATTCGTGATGCAGCATGCGCTTGCGTTGGCGCGCACATTCGGTGCCGAGTTGTACGTCATTCATGCGGTCGAACCGATGGGCCAGTTTGCCGAATCCCTCCTGCAAAGTTACCTGGACGAACACACCCTGGACCAGCTGCACAGCCAGGGTGTGGGTACGGTAATGGCCAACATCGAGCAGCGTGTACTGGAAAATTTTCGTGAGGAGCTGGGGGAGCAAGCCGATCTGGCGGTGCTCAAGGCGGTGCGCGTGCGCCAGGGCGACCCTGCGCAAGTCATCCTGGATCAGGCCCAGCGCCTGAGCGTCGACCTGCTTGTCTTCGGCAGTCACAGCGCCGGGGCGGGCGTGGACGTGCCCTTGGGTAGGACGGCGGTCAGATTGCTCCAGCTCTCGCCTGTACCGGTCTATATGGTCCCCTTGGCACAGCATCTAGGTCGTAGGAAAGGCTGAATCACGCTGTGGGAATATTCCGGGCGGTGTAACAAAATAGTTCTAGATTTATTACGATTACCACTAATATAGTTATATATCGTCGCTGCCCGCTGCCCGCTGCCGCTGACCCACGCTGAACTGAGGGAACCATATGAAGCTTCAACAACTGCGCTACATCTGGGAAGTAGCGCACCATGACCTCAACGTCTCTGCGACAGCACAAAGCCTGTATACCTCGCAGCCGGGGATCAGCAAGCAGATCCGACTGCTCGAAGACGAGTTGGGCGTCGAGGTATTTGCGCGTAGCGGCAAGCACCTGACGCGTGTGACCCCAGCAGGGGAGCGCATCATCAACACCGCTGGCGAAATCCTGCGCAAGGTCGAGAGCATCAAGCAGATCGCCCAGGAGTTTTCCAACGAGAAAAAGGGCACGCTCTCCATCGCCACCACCCACACCCAGGCTCGCTACGCTTTGCCTCCGGTGATCAGTGGCTTCATCAAGCAGTACCCGGAAGTGTCCTTGCACATGCATCAGGGCTCCCCGATGCAGATCGCCGAGATGGCCGCAGACGGTACGGTGGATTTCGCCATCGCCACAGAAGCGCTCGAGCTGTTCGGCGACCTGATCATGATGCCGTGCTACAAGTGGAACCGTTGCGTGGTGGTTCCGCAGGGCCATCCATTGGCCAAGCTTCCCAAGCTGACCCTCGAAGCGGTGGCCGAATATCCCATCGTTACCTATGTGTTCGGCTTTACTGGGCGCTCCAAGCTGGACGAAGCTTTCAGCAACCGCGGCCTGACGCCCAAGGTGGTGTTCACGGCGGCGGACGCGGACGTGATCAAGACGTACGTCCGCCTCGGTTTGGGCGTGGGCATCGTTGCAGGCATGGCAGTTGACGCCAAGCTGGACGGTGACCTGGTAGCCCTGGACGCCAGCGAACTGTTCGAAGCCAGCATCACCAAGATCGGCTTCCGGCGTGGCACTTTCCTGCGCGGGTTCATGTGCGACTTCATCGAGAAGTTTGCGCCGCACCTGACCCGTGAAGTGATGGCCAAGGCCATCCAGTGTCACAACAAGCAGGAGCTGGAGGCATTGTTCGAAGGTGTCGAGTTACCGGTGCACTGATCCTCGGACGCAAGGGCCGCCACGCGGCCCTTTTCAAAGGTATCGCCCGCGTTTCAGGCCTTGGTGATCAGGTTGCCGGCGTGCAGGCCGCATTCCTTCTGGGTCGACTCTTCCCACCACCAGCGGCCTTCGCGCTCGTGCTGATTAGGTAGCACAGGGCGCGTGCAGGGCTCGCAACCGATGCTGATGAAACCGCGCTCATGCAGGCTGTTGTAGGGCAGCTCGAGCATGCGGATGTAGCCCCAGACTTCTTCGCTGCTCATCTGAGCCAGAGGGTTGAACTTGTAGAGCGTGCGCTCCGGGGTGGAGAAGCCGGTGTCGATCTCCAGGGCTGCGACCTGGCTACGCGTGCCGGGGCTCTGGTCGCGGCGCTGCCCCGTGGCCCAGGCACTGACGGTCGCAAGCTTGCGGCGCAGGGGCTCGATCTTGCGGATGCCGCAGCACTCGCCGTGGCCGTCACGGTAGAAGCTGAACAGGCCTTTGTCTTTGACGAACGGGTCGAGCTTGCTGCGATCGGGGCTGAGGATTTCGATGGGCAGGTTGTACTGCTCGCGCACCTGATCGATGAAGCGATAGGTCTCCGGATGCAAGCGCCCGGTGTCGAGGCTGAATACTTTGACCTGTTTGTTAAGCTTCCAGGCCATGTCCACCAGTACCACATCTTCGGCACCGCTGAAGGAGATCCACAGATCGTCGCCGAAGTGCTCGAAGGCAAGCTTGAGAATGTCCTGTGGGGATTTGTCCGCGTAAGCCGCTGCCAGGGCAGCGACGTCGAAAGGTTGGCTCATCAGGCGGTTTCCATCTTGGCTGTGGCGCTGGGCGCTCGTAGTGAGGCAATGGTAACAAAAAACCCATCCTGGTTGCGGGGCACGCCAAGCTGCGTTCAGCGGTTCACGGGTAAGCCAGCTTTCAAAGCCCCTGCAAGGTCTGCATCAGCACCCGCACTTTGGCAATTGACTCCTCGTACTCGGCCTGCCATTCGGAGTCGGCCACCACGGCGCCACCGCCCCAGCAACTGACCTGGCCGTCCTTGATCAACAGGCTGCGGATGGCGATGGAACTGTCCATCTCGCCGCGTACATCGACATACAGCAGCGATCCGCAGTAAAGCGCTCGGCGAGTGGGTTCAAGCTCATCGATGATCTGCATCGCGCGGATCTTGGGCGCGCCGGTGATCGAGCCGCCAGGAAAGCTGTCGCCGATCAGATCCAGTGCGTCCCTGCCAGCCGCCAGCGTGCCTGTCACGCTGCTGACCAGATGGTGCACGTTGGGGTAGGTTTCCAGGCTGAACAGCTCAGGCACTTTGACGGAGCCAATCTCGCACGTGCGGCCCAAGTCATTGCGCAACAAGTCCACGATCATCAGGTTTTCCGACCGGTCCTTGGGGCTTTGCTGCAGTTGCTCGGCATTGCGCGCATCCTCGGCCGCATCGTGACCCCGCGCACGGGTGCCCTTGATCGGACGGGTTTCCACATGACCCTTGCTGACCCGAATGAACCGCTCGGGCGAGAAGCTCAACAAGGCGCTGCCGTCTGCCAATTGCTGGAACCCGGAGAAGGGCGTTGGGCATGCCTGGCGAAGGGCTTGATAAGCTCGCCAGGGATCGCCCTGGCAAGCAGCGCGAAACCGTTGGGTCAGGTTGATCTGGTAGCAGTCACCTGCCTGGATGTAGCGTTGAACCTGCTCGAAGGCTGCATGGTACTGCTTGGGCGCAAGGTCACCAGCCATTGGGGCGAGCAGCTTGAAAGCCCCGCTGGCCCGAGGTTCACACCCCTCGAACAGGCGCACCAGTCGCTCACGCTCTTCACGGCCCAGGCTTGGGTGAAACACCAGTTGGCTGGTACGGGTGGCGTGGTCGGTAACCAACGCCCATGCGTACACGCCCAGTTGGGCATCCGGCAGGCCGAGGTCGTCCACCGCCTGGGTCGGCAAGTGTTCCAGCCGACGACCAAAATCGTAGCTCAGGTAACCGATCAACCCACCGGCAAACGGCAGCTCGCTCTCTGGCGGTAGATGTGCAGCGCCCAAGCGAGCCAGCGCAGCGCGCAACCGCTGCAGGAAGGCGCGCCCTGTTTCGTCCGCCAGCACCTGCAACTGCTGTACTGGCCACGCGCTCAGCAGGTCGAAGCGGCCGCGTTCAGCGCCGGGGCGAGCGCTGTCGAGCAAAATGGCGCCTGGAGCATCACGCAAGCAGGAAAAGTAGGTAGCCGGGTCAGGCTGGTAGGGCAGGGCGTACAACGTGCAGGTCGGCATCAGTAGGGACGGCGATTAAAAGCGAGGACGGCGATTGTAGTCCGGTGCAGGCATTGCGCCTAGCGTCAGGGCGACATTCGCCATCTTCATCTGGCCGGGGCTGGTGGCCAACCTCGCTCCTTAGTGACCGGGCCTGTGGCCGAACAGGCCTTGGGCAACGCGCACGCGTTGCTCGGCATCTTCGGTCACACCCTCTTTGGCCAGTGCCTCAAGATGCGCCTCGATCGCATGGGTGCGTTGCGTCAGGCCGCAATCGTTGGCGATCTGGATATTCAGCCCTGGGCGAGCGTTGAGCTCGAGGATCAGTGGGCCTTTTTCCTGGTCCAGCACCATGTCCACGCCAATGTAGCCCAGGCCGCACAGCTCATAGCAGCCGGCGGCCAGCTTCATGAACCCGTCCCAGGTCGGCAGCTGCACGCCGTCCACTGCGTTGGTGGTATCGGGATGCTTGCTGATGATGTTGTTCAGCCAAGTGCCACGCAGCGTCACGCCTGTGGCCAAATCCACGCCCACACCGATGGCGCCTTGGTGTAGGTTGGCCTTGCCGCCGGACTGGCGGGTGGGCAGGCGCAGCATGGCCATGACCGGGTAGCCCATCAGGACGATGATGCGGATGTCCGGTACGCCTTCATAACTGATGCTCTTGAAGATCTGGTCCGGGGTGACGCGGTACTCGATCAGGGCGCGGTCGCGATGGCCGCCGAGCGAGTACAGCCCGGTGAGGATGCTGGAAATCTGGTGCTCGATTTCCTCATGGCTGATGATCTTGCCGGACACCGTCCGGTAACGGTCTTCGAAACGGTCGGCGATGACCATGATGCCATCACCCCCGGCGCCCTGAGCCGGCTTGATCACGAAGTCGCTGCGCCCGCCGATGATCTCGTCAAGCTTCTCGATCTGCTTTTCCGTCTCGATGACGCCGTACATTTCCGGCACATGGATGCCGGCTGCCAGGGCGCGCTCCTTGGTGATGATCTTGTCGTCGACGATCGGGTACAGGTGGCGCTTGTTGTACTTGAGTACATAGTCTGCATTGCGCCGATTGATACCCATGATGCCCCGGGCCTCCAGGGCTTTCCACGTCTTGATCAGGCCGAACATCAGGCGTCCGCCTTCTTCAGGAATGCCTTGAAGCGGACCAGCTCGGTCAGGCGGTAGCCGCGATAGCGACCCATTGCCAGCATGAAGCCCACCAGAATCAACAGCACGGCCGGGAAGGTGAACACGAAGTAGACCAGCTCCGGTACCATCATCAGCAGGTGCGCGAGAGAGGCGGCGAACAAGGTGCCGATGGCCACTTTCATGGCATGACCGCCGCCGCGTTCTTCCCAGGTGATCGACAGGCGTTCGATGGTCATGGTCAGGATCACCATCGGGAACAGCGCGACCGACAAGCCGCGCTCAAGGCCCAGTTTGTGGCTGAACAGGCTGATGGCGGCAATCAATACCACGACGAATGTCAGCACCACCGAAAGGCGGGGCAGCATCTGCAGCTTCAGGTGCTCGAGGTAGGAGCGCAGCGATAGCCCCAGCGCGGTGATGACGGTGAACAGCACGATCCCGAAGCCCAGCTGTGTTTCGCGGAAGGCCAGGGCGATCAGGACCGGTGTGAAGGTACCCAGGGTCTGGATGCCGATCAGGTTGCGCAGCACCAGAATCACCAGCACGCCGATGGGAATCATGACCATGATCATGAAGGTCTGCTGGGTCTGCAGCGGCAGCCCATACAGGGAGTATTCGAGGAAGTCGGCGTCGGTGTTCTCGTCTGTCAGCTTGGCCAGGCGGATGGCGTTCATCTCGCTGTTGTTCATGCTGAAGGTGACGTTGGCCCGCTTGCCGCCATCGACCGTGATCAGGTTGTCATCCCCGGTCCACCACAATAGCCGATCGTTGGGCAGGCCTTGCTCACCGGTCTCGGGGTTGAAATACAGCCAGTCGTTGCCGTTGAAGCTGCGCAGCCACAGTTCCGGGGTTTGCGGGGTGTCGGCCACCAGGCGGATCGTGTGCACCTTCTCCATCGGCACGTGGGCAATGGACAGCAGCAGGTCAATGACCTGCGCCTTCTTCATCGGTGAGGTATCGCCTGCCAGCAGCAGCTTGACGTTGTCGTCGTTGAGGTTGTTGACGCGCTTGATGGTTTCGCTGACGAACGTCTCGACATCGGCCGAATGCTGACGAATCGGTGCCATCAAGGCTTCGGCGGCGATCTTCTCGGGGCCTTCTACTGCGAGGCTGTCGCGGAAGGTCGGGCCCTTGACCTTGGCTTTCTCGGTGCTATAGCGCTTGGTCAGCACCAGCCGGTAGTAAAGGGTCTGGTTGCCGCTGGCGCGCCGCGCGGACCAGGTGACCTTGCGGTTGCCGTCGGCGCGGTTGACGCTCACACCATAGTTGTTGGAAATGAAGCTTTCGTTGAGGCTCACGTAATCCCGATTCAGGGGCGGCACGAACATCTGGACCTTTACCGGGTCCTTGGTGCTGGCCACAAATTCGATCTTGGCATCGATGTTCCACAGATCGTCCGTTTCATCCTCGGTCACCGGGATGCCGAGTACGAAGATCTGATAAGCCGTGACCGCTACGCCCAGCAACACCAGGACGGTGATCAGGACTTTCAGATGGAGGGTAAGAGAGCGCATCGGAATTACTCTGCTTTGGGAGCGTCGGTGGCACAGGCAGGTTTGCCGGCCGCATATTTAAGGCTTGGGTCGACCAGGGCGTCGAAATGCTTCAAAGCCTCCGAGCCGATCAACAGTGGGAACTGGAAAGCGCTGCGATCGGTGAGGTTGACTTCGATGGTGCGCCTGGCCTGGCCCATGCAGATGTCCAGCTCGATGACGGGGCGTGCGGTGTAGGCCTTGCCCGATTCGGCGTCGTAGTCGCCCGCCCTGCGCTTGATCTTGCTCACGCGCGCCAGCGGGCGTTCGATGGGGTGGGAATGGGCAGCATCGATGGCCAGGTAGAAGCGCACCCAGCTTTCGCCATTGCGCTTGAAACGCTTGATGTCGCGGGCGCTGAGCGAGGCTGTCTTGGCCCCGGTGTCGAGCTTGGCCGCCACTTCGAGGTCGAGGTCGCCCAGGCGAGCATATTCGTTCAGACCGTACACGGTCTTGCCGGCTGCCTGGCTCAGGGCCGGCAACAGGAGGAGGCTAATCAGCAAAGCAAAGGGTGTCAGTTTCATAGTCCTGGCGCGGTATTGTGCAAAGTTCGGGGTAAGGCGACTGGCAACGGCTGCACAAGCTTCCTCGTTGATCTGCCGGCACCATGCGGGCGGGGCAGACGGGCTATCCATACTCCATCGAAGGCGCGGCATTCTATCACGCCGACGTATTGACGCCAGCGGTGCGCGATCTGACAGTTGGATCAGAGGGTAGTTTCTTGTTGAGTGCATTGTTGACAATGTTGTCTAGGGCTTTGACTATTACGAGACCTGGCGTTAGATTTAACGCCAAGTTTTGTAAAAGGTGTCAACAATATGCAGGCGCTCTCAACGGGTAACCCGACTGGCAACGAGGAATCGGAAACCCTGTCCGAGCATGTCTTCAGGCGGATTCAGGCGGCCATTGTACGGGGGGACATAGCCCCGGGGAGCAAGATTTCCGAGCCGGAGCTTGCCCGCACCTATGGCATCAGCCGAGGCCCGCTGCGTGAAGCCATTCACCGCCTCGAGGGCCAGCGCCTGCTGGTTCGTGTGCCCCATGTGGGCGCACGGGTGGTTTCACTGAGTCACGCCGAACTCATCGAGCTCTATGAAATCCGCGAGTCGCTCGAAGGCATGGCCTGCCGCCTGGCGGCCCAGCGCATGGGCCGAGCCGACATCGACGAGCTGCGCCAGGTGCTGGAAACCCATGAGCGCGATGCTGCCTTCCAGGCGGGCGTGGGCTACTACCAGCAGGAAGGTGACTACGATTTTCACTATCGCATCATCCAGGGCAGCGGCAACCAGACCTTGGTCAAGATGCTCTGTGGAGAGCTGTACCAACTGGTGCGCATGTACCGTATCCAGTTCTCGGCCACACCCAATCGGCCGCGTCAGGCCTTCGCCGAGCACCACCGCATCCTGGACGCCATCGCCGAGGGTGACGGCGAGTTGGCCGAGCTGTTGATGCGTCGTCACATCGCTGCGTCCAAACGCAACATCGAGCGCCATTACCAAGGCGACCACACCCACAGCACACGAGGTGAACAATGACCGTCCAGAGTACCCCAGGCCAACGTTTTCGCGACGCAGTGGCCGCCGAGCGCCCGCTGCAAGTGGTCGGCACCATCAATGCCAACCACGCCTTGCTGGCCAAGCGTGCCGGTTTCAAGGCCATCTACCTGTCCGGCGGCGGTGTGGCAGCAGGCTCCCTGGGTTTACCTGACCTGGGCATCAGTGGCCTGGACGACGTGCTGACCGATGTCAGGCGCATCACTGATGTGTGCGACCTGCCACTGCTGGTGGACGTGGACACCGGGTTCGGTGCCTCGGCCTTCAACGTTGCCCGCACCGTGCGCGCCATGAGCAAGTTCGGCGCCGCGGCCATTCATATCGAGGATCAGGTGGGCGCCAAGCGTTGTGGCCACCGTCCGAACAAGGAAATCGTCACCCAGCAGGAGATGGTCGATCGCATCAAGGCGGCGGTCGATGCCCGCCTTGATGACAGCTTCGTGATCATGGCCCGTACCGATGCGCTGGCGGTCGAGGGGCTCAATGCGGCGCTGGATCGGGCGGCCGCCTGTGTCGAGGCCGGCGCGGACATGATCTTCCCCGAAGCCATCACCGAACTTGCGATGTACAAGACGTTCGCCGACCGGGTCAAGGCCCCCATCCTGGCTAACATCACCGAGTTCGGTGCCACGCCTTTGTACACCACCGAAGAGCTGGGCTCGGTCGATGTGTCGCTGGTGCTGTATCCACTGTCGGCGTTCCGCGCCATGAACAAGGCTGCCGAGAACGTCTACGCCGCCCTGCGCCGTGATGGCACGCAGAAGAACGTGATCGATACCATGCAGACACGCATGGAGCTTTACGACGCCATTGGCTATCACGCTTTCGAGCAAAGTCTCGATGCATTGTTTGCCCAGAAAAAAGGCTGACCTGCCCACTGCGCGCGCTGCAGCGCCCTGGTTCAGGGGTAGATAAGGGTTAGCCAGCCTGCATTCCATAACAAGTTCAAGAAAGGAGAAGCACCATGGCCGAAGCAAAAGTACTCAGCGGCGCAGGCCTACGCGGTCAGGTTGCCGGTCAGACGGCCCTGTCGACGGTAGGTCAGGCCGGCGCAGGGCTGACCTATCGCGGGTATGACGTCCGCGACCTGGCTGCCCACGCCGAATTCGAGGAGGTGGCTTACCTGTTGTTGTATGGCGAGCTGCCCTGCCAGGCCGAGCTTGCCGACTACAAGCACAAGCTCAAGGGCCTGCGCGACCTGCCCCAGGCGTTGAAAGAAGTACTGGAGCGCATCCCGCGCGACGCTCACCCGATGGACGTGATGCGCACGGGCTGCTCCGTGCTCGGAACCCTGGAGCCCGAGCTCACCTTCGATGCCCAGCGCGACAAGACCGACCGGCTCCTGGCCGTCTTCCCAGCGATCATGTGTTACTGGTACCGCTTCAGCCATCACGGCGTGCGCATCGACTGTGTCAGTGACCAGGACACCTTGGGCGGCCACTACCTGCAGTTACTCCATGGCAAGCAGCCCAGTGAGCTGCATGTGAAGGTGATGAACGTATCGCTCATTCTCTATGCCGAGCACGAGTTCAACGCCTCCACCTTCACCGCCCGCGTGTGCGCCTCGACCTTGTCCGACCTGTACTCCTGCGTCACCGCCGCCATCGGTTCGCTGCGCGGCCCGCTGCACGGCGGCGCCAACGAGGCGGCCATGGAGCTGATCGAGCGCTTCCAGAGCCCGCAACAAGCGACGACCGAGTTGCTGCACATGCTCGAGCGCAAAGACAAGATCATGGGCTTTGGCCATGCCATCTACAAAGAGTCCGACCCGCGTAACGAGGTGATCAAAGGGTGGTCCAAGCGCCTTGCCGATGAGGTGGGCGACACGGTGCTGTACCCGGTGTCCGAAGCCATCGACAAGACCATGTGGGAGCAAAAGCGCTTATTCCCCAACGCCGATTTCTACCATGCCTCGGCGTATCACTTCATGGGCATACCGACCAAGCTGTTCACCCCGATCTTCGTCTGCTCGCGGCTTACCGGCTGGGCAGCGCACGTGTTCGAGCAGCGTGAGAACAATCGCATCATCCGTCCGAGTGCCGAATACATCGGCGTCGAACAGCGTCAGTTCGTACCGATCGAGCAGCGCTGATGGTCGCCCACCCCGCGCAGACTTTGTTGGCCTCGCGGGGTGGCCCAGCATGTCTGCCCGCACGCGCACCCTTGAACGCCATCCGTGACCGAGCCTGATAACGATATGAATACTGCCTACCGCAAAGCCTTGCCAGGCACTGACCTGGATTACTTCGACGCCCGTGCTGCCGTCGAGGCCATCAAGCCCGGCGCCTACCAGGGCTTGCCCTACACCTCGCGTGTGCTGGCCGAGAACCTGGTGCGCCGCTGCAGCCCTGGCACGCTCCAGGCGTCGTTGGCCCAGCTGATAGAGCGCAAGCGCGACCTCGATTTCCCCTGGTATCCGGCCCGGGTCGTCTGCCATGACATCCTGGGTCAGACCGCGCTGGTCGACCTGGCCGGCTTGCGCGATGCCATCGCCGACAAGGGCGGTGACCCTGCCCAGGTCAACCCGGTGGTGCCAGTGCAGCTAATCGTCGATCACTCACTGGCCGTCGAGTGTGGCGGCTATGACCCCCAGGCGTTCGAACGCAACAGGGCCATCGAGGATCGCCGCAACGAAGACCGTTTCCATTTCATCAACTGGACCAAGAAAGCGTTCAAGAACGTCGATGTCATCCCGCCTGGCAACGGCATCATGCACCAGATCAACCTGGAGAAGATGTCGCCCGTGATACACAGTGAGGACGGCGTGGCCTACCCGGACACCTGTGTCGGCACCGACAGCCACACCCCGCATGTGGACGCCTTGGGCGTCATCGCCATCGGCGTGGGCGGGCTTGAGGCCGAGAACGTCATGCTCGGGCGCGCCTCCTGGATGCGCCTGCCGGAAATCGTCGGCGTCCAGCTCACTGGTAAACTGGCGCCCAACCTGACGGCAACCGACCTGGTATTGGCCCTGACCGAATTTTTGCGCAAGCAGAAGGTGGTCGGCGCCTACCTGGAATTCCATGGGGAAGGCGCCCGTGCCCTGACGCTCGGCGACCGCGCCACCATCTCCAACATGGCCCCTGAATATGGCGCCACCGCGGCCATGTTCGCCATCGATCAACAAACCATCGACTACCTGCGCCTGACAGGCCGCGAGGAACAGCAGGTCGCACTGGTAGAGACCTACGCCAAGACCGCGGGTCTGTGGGCTGACAGCTTTACCGAGGTGGTCTACGAGCGCACGCTGGACTTCGATCTGGCCAGCGTGGTGCGCACCATGGCGGGCCCCTCAAACCCCCATGCCCGGGTGGCCACCAGCGAGCTGGCCGCCATGGGGATCGCAGGTGCCTGGGAGCAGGTACCCGGTCAGATGCCGGACGGGGCGGTGATCATTGCAGCCATCACCAGTTGCACCAACACCAGCAACCCGCGCAACGTGATCGCTGCCGGGTTGCTGGCGCGCAATGCCAATAGGCTGGGGCTGACGCGCAAGCCTTGGGTCAAGTCATCCCTCGCCCCTGGATCCAGGGCAGTGCAGCTGTACCTGGAAGAGGCAGGCCTGGAGGCGGAGCTCCAAGCGTTGGGCTTCGGCATCGTCGCCTTCGCCTGCACCACCTGCAACGGCATGTCCGGCGCCCTCGATCCGGCCATCCAGCAGGAAATCATCGATCGGGACCTGTATACCACCGCGGTGTTGTCGGGTAACCGAAACTTCGATGGCCGTATTCACCCGTATGCCAAACAGGCATTTCTGGCGTCCCCGCCTTTGGTTGTGGCCTATGCCATCGCGGGTACGATCCGTTTCGATATCGAGAAAGATGTGCTGGGCGTGGCATCGGATGGCCGTGAAATTCGCCTCAAGGACATCTGGCCCAGCGATGAAGAAATCGATGCGATGGTCCGCGCTGCGGTCAAGCCCGAACAGTTCCGAAAGGTCTACATCCCCATGTTCGCCGTCGAGCAAGACCGTGGGCCCAAGGTAGCGCCGCTGTACGACTGGCGCCCCATGAGCACCTACATCCGTCGCCCGCCCTACTGGGAAGGCGCCCTGGCGGGAGAACGCACCTTGCGTGGCATGCGCCCGCTGGCGTTGCTGCCGGACAACATCACCACCGATCACCTGTCGCCCTCCAATGCCATCATGCTAGACAGCGCGGCGGGGGAGTACCTGGCCAAAATGGGCTTGCCTGAAGAAGACTTCAACTCCTATGCCACCCACCGTGGGGATCACCTCACGGCTCAGCGCGCCACTTTCGCCAACCCCAAGCTGTTCAACGAGATGGTGCGCAATGAAGATGGCAGCGTAAGGCAGGGTTCGCTGGCACGCCTTGAACCCGAAGGCCGGGTCATGCGCATGTGGGAAGCGATCGAAACCTACATGCAGCGCAAGCAGCCGCTGATCATCGTGGCCGGTGCCGATTACGGTCAGGGCTCTTCACGCGACTGGGCTGCCAAAGGGGTGCGTCTGGCGGGCGTGGAGGCCATCGTCGCCGAGGGGTTCGAGCGCATCCACCGCACGAACCTGGTGGGCATGGGCGTCTTGCCCCTCGAATTCATGCCGGGTACCGACCGTAAGGTACTGGGCCTGGACGGCAGCGAAACCTATGACGTGATAGGCATCCGTACTCCCCGCGCTACCCTGACCCTGGCGGTGACCCGTCGCACAGGAGAGCGTTTTGACGTGCCGGTGACCTGTCGTCTGGATACAGCCGAAGAGGTGTCGATCTACGAAGCGGGCGGGGTGTTGCAACGCTTTGCCCAGGACTTCCTCGAAGCGACCGTTTAACGCAACGTGGCCGCCTTGCGGCCCCCAGTCGCCCGCACTGGCTCGGACCACCGGGCCATCCAAGAGGCTTCAATCCATGGCACATGCACCTCAAATCAAGATTCCGGCTACTTACATGCGTGGCGGCACCAGCAAAGGCGTGTTCTTCCGCTTGCAGGACCTCCCGGCGCAGGCGCAAACGCCCGGCCCGGCACGCGATGCCTTGCTGCTGCGGGTAATCGGCAGCCCCGACCCCTATGGCAAGCAGATCGACGGCATGGGCGGGGCGACGTCCAGCACCAGCAAGGTCGTGATCCTGTCCGCCAGCAAGCGCCCTGATCATGATGTGGACTACCTGTTCGGCCAGGTCAGTATCGACAAGCCTTTCGTAGACTGGAGCGGCAACTGCGGCAACCTTTCCGCAGCAGTGGGTGCGTTCGCCATCGGCAGTGGCCTGATAGAACCCACGCAGGTACCCGCCACCGGTGTCGCCACGGTGCGTATCTGGCAGGCCAACATCGGCAAGACCATCGTAGCGCATGTGCCGATGAGCGACGGTCAGGTGCAGGAGACCGGCGACTTTGAGCTCGATGGCGTCACGTTCCCTGCCGCCGAAGTGCAGCTGGAGTTTCTTGATCCGGCAGCCGACGATGATGGGGAAGGTGGGACGATGTTCCCTACCGGCAACCTGATCGACGAGCTTGCAGTGCCGGGGGTTGGCACCTTCAAGGCGACGTTGATCAATGCCGGTATCCCAACGGTGTTTCTCAATGCAGCCGATCTTGGTTACAGCGGCATGGAGTTGCAGGATGCCATCAATGGGGATCCGGCTGCCCTTGAGCGGTTCGAGGCGATACGGGCCCATGGTGCGCTGCGCATGGGGCTGATCGAACATGTAGGGCAGGCTGCCGCACGCCAGCATACCCCCAAGGTGGCATTCGTGGCGCCGGCACAGGCTTATCTCGCTTCAAGTGGCAAGCAGGTGGGGGCAGAAGATATCGACTTGCTGGTGCGTGCCTTGTCCATGGGCAAGCTGCATCACGCGATGATGGGCACTGCCGCCGTCGCGATCGGTACGGCTGCGGCCATCCCGGGGACACTGGTGAACCTTGCTGCAGGCGGCGGTGAGCGCAGCGCTGTACGCTTCGGGCATCCATCGGGCACCTTGCGGGTAGGTGCGCAGGCGTGCCTGATCGATGGGCAGTGGTCGGTGACCAAGGCGATCATGAGTCGCAGCGCGCGTGTGTTGATGGAGGGCTGGGTACGCGTTCCTGGCGATAGTTTCTGACAGGCGTGCTCGCCATCGCCGGCCCGTCACGTTCAAGAAGGCGTCTGGGCGTGATTTAGTCGGTGCCTGACTGTTCTGAATGAAAAAAAAGCCCCGGCATCACTGCCGGGGCTTTTTTCATGGAGCCAGTGGATGGCTGTCTGGCTTACGCCTGGACCACTGGAATCTTGGCGTTAGCGGCCGCTTCGCGGAACTCGGCAATCTGGTCGAAGCTCAGGTAGCGGTAGACGTCGGCAGACATGCTGTCGATGTCCTTGGCGTACTGCATGTACTCTTCGACGGTCGGCAACTTGCCGATGATCGAAGCCACCGCAGCCAGCTCGGCCGATGCCAGGTACACGTTGGTGGCGTCGCCCAGGCGGTTCGGGAAGTTACGGGTCGAGGTCGACACCACGGTCGAACCGGTCTGCACCCGCGCCTGGTTACCCATGCACAGGGAGCAGCCTGGCATTTCCATCCGCGCACCGGCTTTGCCGTAGATGCCGTAGTAGCCTTCTTCGGTCAGCTGATGAGCATCCATCTTGGTCGGCGGAGCCAGCCACAGACGGGTCGGAATACCACCCTTGACCTTTTCCAGCAGCTTGCCAGCGGCGCGGAAGTGACCAATGTTGGTCATGCACGAACCGATGAACACTTCGTCGATCTTCTCACCCTGTACCGAGGACAGCAGGCGAGCATCGTCCGGGTCGTTCGGGGCGCAGAGCACAGGCTCCTTGACGTCGGCCAGGTCGATTTCGATGATTTCGGCGTATTCGGCATCGGCGTCGGCCGACAGCAGTTCTGGGTTGGCCAGCCAGGCTTCCATGGCCTGGGCGCGACGCTCCAGGGTGCGTGCATCACCGTAGCCCTCGCCGATCATCCAACGCAGCAGGGTGATGTTGGACTTGAGGTACTCGGCAATGGCTTTTTCCGGCAGCTTGATGGTGCAACCGGCGGCGGAGCGTTCAGCCGAAGCGTCCGAGAGCTCGAAGGCCTGCTCGACGGTCAGCTCGTCCAGGCCTTCGATTTCAAGGATGCGACCGGAGAAGGCGTTTTTCTTGCCCTTCTTCTCGACGGTCAGCAGGCCCTGCTGGATGGCGTAGTAAGGGATGGCATGCACCAGGTCACGCAGGGTGATACCAGGTTGCAGCTTGCCTTTGAAGCGCACCAGGATCGACTCTGGCATGTCCAGTGGCATCACGCCGGTGGCGGCCGCGAAGGCTACCAGGCCGGAGCCTGCAGGGAAGGAAATGCCGATCGGGAAGCGGGTGTGCGAGTCGCCACCGGTACCCACGGTATCGGGCATCAGCATGCGGTTCAGCCAGCTGTGGATGATGCCGTCCCCTGGGCGCAACGACACGCCGCCACGGGTGCGGATGAAGTCTGGCAGGGTGTGGTGGGTGGTAACGTCGATGGGCTTCGGATAGGCCGCAGTGTGGCAGAACGACTGCATCACGAGGTCAGCGGAGAAGCCCAGGCAGGCCAGGTCCTTGAGCTCGTCACGGGTCATGGGGCCAGTGGTGTCCTGGGAACCCACGGTGGTCATCTTCGGCTCGCAATAGGCGCCTGGACGTACGCCTTGGCCTTCCGGCAGGCCACACGCGCGGCCGACCATCTTCTGCGCCAGGGTGAACCCTTTGCCGGTGTCGGCAGGCTGCTCTGGCTTCTTGAACAGGTCCGATGGGCCCTGGCCAAGCTCGGCACGGGCTTTTTCGGTCAGGCCACGGCCGACGATCAGTGGGATACGGCCACCAGCACGCACTTCGTCGAGCAGCACTTCGGTCTTGAGCGCGAATGTGGTGACCAGCTCATTGCTTTCGTGACGGCGTACTTCACCTTTGAACGGGTAGACGTCGATCACGTCGCCCATGGCCAGGTCGGTGCAATCGAACTCGATCGGCAGGGCGCCGGCGTCTTCCATGGTGTTGTAGAAGATCGGGGCGATCTTGGTGCCGAAGCAAAAACCGCCGGCACGCTTGTTGGGCACGTACGGGATATCGTCGCCGAAGAACCACAGCACCGAGTTGGTGGCGGATTTGCGCGAAGAACCGGTACCCACCACGTCACCCACGTAGGCGACCGGGAAGCCCTTGGCCCTGACCGCTTCGATCTGAGCCAGCGGGCCTACTGAGCCCGGCTGCTGCGGCTCGATACCGTCGCGGGCCATTTTCAGCATGGCCAGGGCGTGCAGCGGGATGTCAGGGCGCGACCAGGCATCCGGGGCAGGGGACAGGTCATCGGTGTTGGTTTCGCCAGGCACCTTGAACACGGTCAGGGTGTATTTGTCGGCGATGGCCGGGCGCGAGGTGAACCACTCGCCGGCAGCCCAGGATTCCAGCACGGCCTTGGCATGAGCATTGCCGGCCTTGGCTTTTTCAGCCACGTCGTGGAAGGCATCGAACATCAGCAGGGTGTGCTTGAGCTGCTCGGCCGCGACGGCGCCCAGCTCGGCGTCATCCAGCAGCGCGACCAGCGTCTCGATGTTGTAGCCGCCCTGCATGGTGCCCAGCAGTTCGGTGGCGTGCTTGCGATCGATCAGCGGCGAGGTGGCTTCGCCCTTGGCGACGGCCGAAAGGAAGGCTGCCTTGACATAGGCGGCCTCATCGACTCCAGGCGGTACGCGGTTGGTGAGCAGGTCTACGAGGAAGGCTTCTTCGCCGGCCGGCGGGTTTTTCAGCAACTCGACCAGGCCTGCAGTTTGTTCGGCGTTCAGCGGCTGGGGCACGATACCCAGAGCGGCGCGCTCTTCGATGTGTTTGCGGTAGGCTTCAAGCACAGTTATTTCCCTCATCAGTGGCCCCTTTAAGGGGTCCGGGACGCTCATCCAGCATTCCTTGCACCCATGCGCCGTCATAGCTTCTTGGGCCGCCTGGCCAGGGTCGCAAGGAATCCTTGCGGAAGCTGCTTTCAAAGTTTTACGCCTGCAGAACGAGCATCTGATGAGGGCTGGCTAGGGCCTGCGGGGATGCAGGCCCGGACCAACGTCGTTCTGCCGGATCAACTGTGCTCGTGACGCTTTGAAAACAGCTTCCAACGGACATTGTTGCCTTCGAAAAGGCCGGATGATTCTACGGTAAAAAACGCTGGAAGGTAAGGCGGCGATGATGACTTTAACGGGTGACCCTGGTTAGACAAAGGGCTAACATGGCCGCGTACTCCACCTTCAAGCCGTTGTATTTCATGTCCAACAAGTCCATCAAAACGCCCTGCGTCGGCCTGTGTTCCACGGTTTACGGAGACACGGTATGCCGAGGGTGCAAGCGCTTCCACCATGAGGTCATCCACTGGAATGGCTATGACGATGCGCAAAAACGCGCGGTCTGGTTACGCCTGGAGCAACTGCTGGTTCAGGTGATGATGGCCAAGCTCGAGGTGTTCGACAAAGGCTTGTTGCGCCAGCAACTTGAACAACGTGCCATACGGTATGTCGAGCAGCAGTCCGAGTACTGCTGGGCCTACCAGCTCATCGCCAGGGGCGCGCGCATGATTCGGGACCTGGAGGCCTACGGCATGGCATTGCTGCCCGAGTTCCGCGACTGGGAACTGCCACAACTGCGCGATGCAATTGATCGTGAGTTCTTTCTGTTGTCAGAGGCGCATTACCAGCGCTACATCGCGCCATCGTTTCTCAACAGCGCGTTGGAGTAGTCACCTTTCCCTCTATTTCGCTGCTTGGCTGGCCTCTAGCGTGGTGCTTCCGACGATCTAATGGAGCATCTCGATGGACAGCTATACCTTCAAACCCGATCTGTGCTTTCACGCACGTTGCTGGTGGCAGATAGACGGGGCCCGCATTGCAGAGGGTGCTTGGCACGCGGCCGTGCAGCATCTGGCCCCGCTGTGGGTGGGTTTCGAAAGTGGTGACGGTGATGATGGCTGGATGCGGACAGAGCCTGAAGGCGCATTGGAACCGTCTCCCAGCCCGCCTTTCAGGGGCGTTGGCATCTTGTGCCCTGTCCTGTGGTTTGGGGTGTACCATGTTCGCGATCTGTACAGTTACGAGATCAGGCCGGCCTATTTCGAGTCCACCGTTGATCTGTGGCCCAGGCTTGAGTATGTCATGGCCAAAGACTTCGGCTTTATAGGTATGTCCGGTAGTCCCCAGGCGGCAGGAACGGAGAACGCGCCGCTCTGGGGCATTGATGGCCTTGATCCCCGGCATCTGAAGGTTGGGCAGCGTAAAAGCAATCTACTGTTGTTTGACCCTGCCGGGGCAGCAGTCAGGCGTTACAAGCAGTTTGGTCGCTCTTACCTCGCCACCCACCAGGGGCGACGAGGTGCACTCAGTCTGGAGGTGGTCGGTCGCCCTGTGCCTCCTCATCCCAGGCCGTTGGAATAACCACTACGGTCAGGGCGAGTTAGGTCAACACGTGTTGATCGATTCGACCGGCTTGATGTAGAGCGCTTCCTTCTGCAATGCGCGGCCGGCGTTGCTTAGCGTTAGGCTCACATTCCGACTCAAGAGTGAGCCAGCATGACCGACTACATTCATCACCCTGAACTCTCGTTTCTTGCCCGCTGCTGATGGCAGTTGACCGAAGAGCTGATTCACCCGGATCGATGGTGGGACTGCCAGGACAAGCTCGCCCCAATGTGGCTTCACGTCGACGTAGCAAGTATCCACAACGATCATTGGTACAACTACTGGCGGGCCGAGCCTGAGGGGCAAGGGCCACTGCGACTGGCGCCAGAGGACTATACCAAGGATGGTCATCAGTATGGCGAGCTGTTCTGGTTCGGTGAATACATTGCCGCTTCAGGGGAGGATGGGGCAAGGCTCCTACGAGATCCGGCCTTATGACAGAGACTGGCGACCGCTGAACCGAGTCCTTTACAACAATCCCTCCTCATTGTCGGGCTATGCGGCGGTCAAGCGCGAATGAGCCGAGCGCCGGGCAGTCGCGTCTTGCCAATCCCACCCATCTATGGTCCGTCGAAGCAATGGACTATGCAGGCATCAAGCGCGGTGCACGACTGTGCAACCTGATTTTGAAAAATGCTCAAGGGCGTAGCGTAAGGCGCTGTGAAAAAGACGGTGTATCGTTGATCGATACGGTCAGCGGCCAACCTGGCCGGATAGCGCTAGAGATCCTCGACTATGCGCATCAGGCCCGCGAGTGGGCGTGGGGAGCAGGACTGGCAAGTGCTGGTGTCCGGTACGCATTCAAGCCTCAATACAGTTTTATTGGACGTGCTTGGTGGCGGCCTGAAGGTGAATCAACGGAACAAGGCTTGGTCACGGCAAGGTTCGACGAAGGCAGCGAATGGTCTCCGAGGGCCGGGTTGGCCGTTGAGACGAGCGATTATTTCGAGGATCGCTGGCGCATCGGCGAATTCCGCATGGCATGCGACCGCCTCTGTTTTGCCGCCTACGGCAATGGAGAAAGCCATGTCTATGAGCTGTGGCCGCTCGACAGTCACGGCAGACGGCTTGATTCTACCCTTAAAGAACAGCGCGGTTGGACGACAAGCCTGGCCAAGCGCTGGACCAGCAGGCGAGCCCTCCCAGACTTTCTCTGGAAGCTCCAGGGGCTCGATCCCACCACCCTGGAAGAAGGGGCATCTGTCCACAATGCGCAGTTGCAGCAAGTGAATAGCGGACCTGTGACGTTGCACTTGCCCCATCAACGCCGTCGGTTGATCGCAGGCGTCCAGGGGCAGCAGGGCTCGCTAATGCTTCAAGTGCTCGAGACCGCGGCCCGGTGCTGATCCGGTGGCACGTTGCCACGCGCAGGTCTGCAGCGGTGCAACTGCGCCGCCGGACCAGGCTGGGCAAGGCGCCGTGGACGGAGGCGTCAGCGCGTTAAGAGCCTGCCTTTGGGCTTAGTCGCCGCTGTATTCGCAGCCACTGGTGCACGTCTCGTGAATACGCACCTTGGACAGCTCTGGCAGCAACGGTTTGACCTGATCCCAGATCCATTTGGCGATGACTTCGCTGGTGGGGTTTTCCAGGCCGGGAATGTCGTTCAGATAGTTATGATCGAGCTGCTCGTAAATGGGCTTGAACACGGCCTTGATCTCGGCGAAGTCGCGAATCCAGCCGGTATGCGGGTCAAGCGGACCCGTCAGATGAAGGCCGACCTTGAACGAGTGCCCATGCAAACGCCCGCATTTATGGCCTTCGGGCACATGGGGAAGGCGGTGGGCGGATTCGAACGTAAATTCTTTAAAGATTTCCACGCAGTCAAACTCTGTCTGAATCAGTAATGCGCGCAGTTTACCAGCATGCCTCTCACAAGGCTTGCAGTCGTTCATGCAGCCGCCCGGTGGCGACCAATTCTAGAAACTCGTCGCCCAGGCGTTGGCTTTCATCGATGGCCTTGTACCAGTAGCGCTGGCGCGCCGGTGCGTCGCCCATGAAGCGCTTGAAGTCGTTTCGGTCGGGCAGCTTCCCATGGGGCAGGGTTGCCAGGTAGGCCGGCGAGGGCGCCAGCAGCAGTACGTTCTGCAGGCGCCTGGCATCGCCCTTGCGCCACGGCAGGGCCTTGTCGAACCAGCCAGGGACGACTTTGTCAGTGAAGTGCGGGTAAACCACCAGGTCATCGCCGCCGTAGGGCAGATCCAGGTGATAGTCCAGCAGCCCGCCATCGCGGTACATGCCGGTCCCGGCCCCTGGGATGTCCCGTACCCCCTCCATGACCATGGGGATCGATCCCGAGGCAAGCAGGGCATGGCGCAGGTTTGCCAGGTCCAGCGGCAGGCAGCGCGTCGGGAAATCCGTCAGGGTATCAAGCGGTGGCAGGCTGCGGCTGTCGTGCAGAATGACCCGCTCGAAATGTCGGGCCAGGCGGGATCTGCCCAACAGGTTACTGGCGATCACCGAGCCAAGGCCCATACCCAGTCGGCCGCGATGATCGTGAGCGAGCTGGCCATGGCTTTTGACGACCAGGATATTCAACCGGTACGCCGGGCTCGCCAGCACCTGGCCGTCGCGCCCCTGCAACAGCTCGTCGAGCATGCGCTGGCAACTGCGTGTTATCTGGGCTGGGGTAACGCCTTTTGCAAAATCCTGCTCGGTGTAGAGCATTCCCAGCCGCCGCAGCCCGGCAACCGGGTCGTCAAGGCAGGCGCTTGCGAAGCGCCAGGCGCCAATCGATGCGCCAATCAGTGCGCGCGGGCGAGGGGCCGATGGCAGGAACTGACCGAACAGCGCCAAGTCCAGGCCCTGAATGCCCAGCGGTTTTGGCCCACCTGCTGCGCCCGGGAGCACGCCGACGTCGGCAGCCTGCAGCCCGCGCTCTCTGATTTGGCGCAAGGCGCGTTGGCCAGCCTTCAGGGTAAGGGCGGGGTACTTGACGTGTATAGCGCTCATGGCGGACCTCTGCGGCGACGGGCGCCGCATTATAGAGTGATGCAGCCGTTCGAGACGTGCCCTGTTGACCTGCCGGCTACGCTATCATGCGGCCAGCTGTTTTCAGGTTGAGTTAAGGACTGCTGGTTAATGTTGATTGCGTAGACAACGTGTACAGCATTATGGAGAAACGAACGATGAAAACCTTGACTGCACTGTTCACCGCCGCTGCCCTGTCGCTGGGTGCCAATGCTGCATTCGCCAAGGATGTGCAGCCTGACGAAGTGGTCAAACTGGTCAACACCAAGACCATCAAGTCCCTGGACGAACTCAAGGCGGCCGCCATTGCCAAGCACCCGGGTTCCACCGTCACGGACTCGGAACTTGAAGACGAATACGGCCGCTACGTGTACAAGGTCGAACTGCGCGATACCCAGAATGTGGAGTGGGACGTGGCTTTCGATGCCAAGACCGGTGAACTGCTGAAGGATGAGCGAGACAACTGATGAACCCACCTCCACGGGCAGCGCGCTACCTGGCCCTCGCTCTGCTGGCAGCGTGCTCGCTGGCCGCTGCCCGGGACCTGGACCAGGATGAGGCACTGGCTTTGCGCCAGAAGGGCGTGATTCTACCGCTCGAACACTTGCTGGAAACGGCCATGGCCCGTCACCCAGGGGCGCGTTTGCTGGAGGCAGAGCTTGAAGAAGACGACGACCGCTATGAGTACGAGGTCGAGTTGCTGACGGTGGACGGCGTAGTACGGGAGGTCAAGCTCGATGCTGCCACCGGTGCCCTGCTCAAAGACGAGGAAGATGACTGAATGCGCCTGTTGCTTGTCGAGGATAATGTCCCGCTGGCCGACGAACTTACCACTGCGCTGCAGCGTCAGGGGTACGCCGTCGATTGGCTGGCCGATGGCCGAGATGCGGTCTATCAGGGCCAGTGCGAGCCTTATGACCTGATCATCCTGGACCTTGGTCTGCCAGGGTTGCCTGGCCTCGAAGTCCTGGCTCAGTGGCGTGCAGGCGGGCTGTTGACGCCTGTGCTGATTCTGACGGCGCGTGGCTCCTGGGCCGAGCGC
Organism: Pseudomonas parafulva; assembly: GCF_002021815.1. NCBI lineage: Bacteria > Pseudomonadati > Pseudomonadota > Gammaproteobacteria > Pseudomonadales > Pseudomonadaceae > Pseudomonas > Pseudomonas parafulva. Next base: position 2,817,453 of record NZ_CP019952.1, on the reverse strand, counting down.
ATCGAAGGCCTGAAGGCCGGCGCCGACGATTACCTCAGCAAACCCTTTCACCCCGAAGAATTGCAGTTACGCATCCAGGCGCTGCTGCGCCGCGCGCGTGGACTTGCCAACCAGCCAAAGCTCGAGGCTGCCGGCTTGCATCTGGACGAACGTCGTCAATGCGTAAGCCGCGAGGGCGTCGATATCCAGCTTACGGCCGCAGAATTTCGCCTGTTGCGCTACTTCATGCTGCACCCCCAGCAGATCCTGTCCAAAAGCCACCTGGCTGAGCACCTCTACGACGGCGAGACCGAGCGCGACTCCAACGTGCTCGAGGTTCACGTCAACCACTTGCGCCGCAAACTTGGCCGTACGGTGATCGAGACACGACGCGGCCAGGGCTACCTGTATGCCGGGAGCGCTGCGTGAAGTCGATCCAGGCGCGGCTCAGCCTGGGCCTGGTGGCTGTGTTGGTGGTAGTAGGGGTGGTACTGGCGCAACTGACGCTGTGGCTGTTCGAAGCCGGGTTGCAACGTTACCTGGAAAACGGCCTGCGCAATGAAAGCGAGAACCTGTTGGTGGCGCTGGTGCGCGGGCCTGCGGGCATGCAGCTCGACGAGCAACGCATCTCGGCTGCCTATCAGCGACCGTTTTCCGGCTATTACTTTCGCATCGACTTTGCCCAGGGCACGTGGCGTTCACGCTCCCTGTGGGACATGAACCTGCCCAAACCGTCGGCCCCTGGTCTGTCGGACCGGCACGAGCTTGGGCCAGAAGGGCAGGAGTTACTGACGCTGCGTGCCGATTACCGGCGCCTGGGGCAGGACATATCCATCAGTGTCGCCCAAGATTACTCACCTGTGCGACAAGGCTTCCGGCGCCTTCAGCAAATTGGGCTGGGCATGGGCCTGGTCGCGCTGGCCCTGGTGCTGGTCCTTCAGCGCATGACCGTCACCCGCTCGCTGCGCCCGCTGGAGCGGGCGCGCCAGCAAATCGCCCAGTTGCAGCAGGGGCAACGCTCCCAGCTCGATGCCCAAGTGCCCAGTGAGCTGGTGCCGCTGGTTGGGCAGATCAACCATTTGCTCAGCTATACCGAAGACAGTCTGCGACGCTCGCGCAATGCACTGGGTAACCTGGGCCACGCCCTGAAAACGCCCCTGGCGGTGCTGCTTAGCCTGGCATCCAGCGAGCGCCTGCAGGGCTTGCCTGAGGTCCGTGCACAGATGCGCGAGCAGTTGCAGCAGATCGAGCAGCGCCTGGCCCGTGAGCTCAACCGCGCACGCCTGGCAGGCGATGCGTTGCCGGGTGCGCAATTTGCCTGTGATGACGAGTTGCCGGGGTTGCTGAGCACCTTGGGCATGATCCATGGCGAGGGCCTGCTGCTGAGCCACGCCGTGCCACCTGGCCTGCTGCTGCCCTGGGATCGCGAAGACATGCTGGAACTGCTGGGTAACCTGCTGGACAACGCCTGCAAATGGGCGGACAGCGAGGTGCACTTGGGCATCGCAGCCACCGAGGAACACTATCAGCTGTGGGTTGACGACGACGGCCCTGGTATCCCTCACCAGCAGCGTGTGCAAGTGCTTGAACGGGGTTCTCGGCTTGACGAAGAAGTCGATGGACACGGTCTGGGGTTGGGCATCGTGCGTGACATCGTCCAGGCTTGGGGCGGGAAACTGCAACTGCTTGAGAGTCCGATGGGTGGATTGCGTGTGGATATCCAGTTGCCGCGCCGGAGCCTGTGACCAGCGCGGCGTCACACAGGTCGGCCCCGTTGCCGCTGGCGAACGGCTGTACTGCAAAAAAAATGCATCACTGCCACATTTTTTTGAATTAGCCCAAATGGACGTCGCTCGGCAGAATCGCTGCATGTAGCCTTCACTGGCCGATGGGCCAAGGCCTACGTTTCTTCTTCCGTCCAGACCTACAGAACCCGAAACGACATGCCTGCCTCGCGTACCGACCGTCTTTTGCAGTGGTTATTACCGCCGTCCCTGAACATCCCCCCCACCCAATGGCTGCGCGCCGGTATCGGCGCATTGGTCGGCCTGTTTCTCGCAGGCTGGCTGACGAGCCTGGCGTATGGCCCGGATATCGCCTTGCACCTGCTCGGGCCGTTAGCGGCCTCCGCGGTGCTGGTGTTCGCCGTTCATTCAGGTCCCCTTGCACAGCCTTGGCCAGTGCTTGGCAGCTATACCCTGGCCGCGATCGTTGGCTTGGCAATGCGAGACGGTTTTGGTCCAGGGCTTGGGGTCGCCGCCGCTGCCCTGTGTCTGTCCATCCTGGTGATGTGCTTGCTGCGCTGCCTGCATCCACCCGGTGGGGGAGTGGCGGTCAGTGCGGTTCTGGCCGACCCCGGGCTGACCGCCTTGGGTGACCATCTGCTTGAGCCAGTGCTGCTCAACGCGCTGATTCTTGTTGCGGTGGCTACCCTCTATAACCGCTTGACCGGGGTGCGCTACCCGAAAGGCCCTGCACCGCGTAAGGATTTGCACCACACCCACGATCCGCTGCCCAGTGAGCGCGTCGGCATCCGCGGTGAGGACCTGGATCAGGCGCTGGAAGAGTTGGGCGAGTTTGTCGACGTCACACGCGACGAGCTGGAGCGCATCATTCTCGCCACCGAGCAGCACGCGCTGCAGCGCAGTCTCGGTGGCATAACGGCGGCGTCGGTGATGTCGAAGGACGTGCAGTTCGTCAGCCCCGAGACCACCTTGCAGCAGGCCTGGAAGCTGCTCGACAGCCACCATGTCAAGACCCTGCCGGTGCTGCAGGACGGCGCCTTGGTGGGGATCGTCAGCCTGAGCGACCTGGTAGGCCCGGCCATGCAGCAGGCGCGTTTGAGCTGGCGGGGCCTGTTCGGGCGCAAGCCCGTGCGCATGGCGCAGGTGATGAGCCGCCGGGTCGTGAGTGTCAGCAGCCAGCACCCGCTGGAGCGCCTGTTGCCGCTGCTGTGCGAGCAGGGGCTGCACTGCCTGCCGGTGCTCGACGGTGATGTGTTGGTAGGGGTGGTCACCCAGACTGACCTGATCGCCGGGCTCAAGCGCCAGTTGCTCAGCAGCGCCAATGCCTCAGAGCGTCGGGTCCCAGCGTTGTGACCAGTCGCTGGCCTCGGCTGCGATAAGCCGGCGCAGGATGCCCAGGGCCTGTTGCAACGCTTCGCTGTCACGCTCGCGGGCGTAGACCAGAAAGGTGGGATAGGTGAATTCCGGCGCCTGCGGTACGCGCTCGAAGACGCCACTGTCCAGATAAGCCTGCACCACCCGCGTGCGAAAATAGCCGCTACCGCCCTTGTCGAGGATGAACTGCAAGGCAAGCGGGCCCAGGTTGAAACGCAGCGCCGCACGGGCGCAGTCGGGCAGGGCGGCGTCATGTTGCCGGCGGAAGGCCTCACCCCAGTCGATATAGATGTACGGCTCCGGCCGTTCGACCCGCCGGATTCGCACCAGCTTTTCTTCCATCAGCTGCTCGACCTGCAAGCCTGGCCCGTAGATCGGCTGGTACACCAGAGCAGCGTCCAGCACGCCCATCTCCACCTTGCGCAGCAACGACTCGCCGTCGCTCACTTCGCTGTGGATGCTCTGGCCAGGCAGCTCCTGATACAGCGCCGTGACCCAGTCAAGCATCATCGGGTTACCAAGGCTCACCTCGCCCCCAAGGTGCAGTACCTGCTGGTAGCCAGGCGGCAAGGGCAAGTCGCGTCGTGCCGCCTCCCAGGTCTGCACCAGCTGGTTGGCATACCCGACGAAGGCTTCACCGTGGCTGGTCAGGCGGGCGCCACTTCGGCTTCTTATGAACAGGGTGCAGCCCAGTTGCTGCTCGAGGCGCTGCAACCTGGCGGTGACCGCTGTCTGCGATACGTACAGGCGCTCCGCAGCCGCCACTAGGCTGCCGCTGCGCACGACTTCCAGAAAAGTGCGGGCCTGATCGATGTCCATTGAGGTGCTCACCGTAAAAAACTGGTCGCTATTCTAGTGAGTTCGTCGCCGCATTGAACGACTTTTGCCCACGTTGCAAAAATGCAGGTCGGTTAGGCCATATCGCGTCTGGCGTCTGGGTACAGGGCATCCATACTCAGCGTTCGCCCTTCAAGAACAACAACATCGGGTCAACTCACCATGAGCTATCAGCACAGTTACGCCCAATCCATTGCCGACCCCGCCGCCTTCTGGGCAGAGCAGGCGCGCTCGGTAACTTGGTACCGCGAACCCACCGTAGTCCTCGAGAACAATGCCGATGGCACTCACCAGTGGTTCCCTGACGCAAGCTTGAACAGTTGCTACCTGGCTCTGGATCATCAGATCGAGCAGGGTCGGGGGGATCAGTTGGCGCTGATTTACGATTCCCCGGTGACCGGCACACAGCAGTCATTCTCTTACCTTCAGCTTCGCGAAGAGGTCGCGCGGCTGGCCGGCTTGCTGCGCCAGCTGGGGGTGCAAAAAGGCGATGGCGTCATCATCTACATGCCGATGGTGCCCCAGGCCGCCATGGCCATGTTGGCCTGCGCGCGCATTGGTGCTGTTCACTCGGTGGTATTCGGCGGGTTTGCGGCCAATGAACTGGCGTTGCGCATCGATGACGCGCGCCCGGTGTTGCTGCTGACCGCTTCCTGTGGGCTGGAGTTCGAGCGGGTCATCGAGTACAAGCCATTGGTTGATCGCGCCCTGGCGCTGGCCCGCCACCGCCCGCGCAACGTATTGGTCTGGCAGCGGCCCCAGGCGCAAGCGCCATTGCAGGCAGGGCGAGACCTGGATTGGGCTCAGTCCGTAACCGATGCGCAGCCAGTGGCGCCTGTTGAACTGGGTGCGGCAGACCCGCTGTACATCATGTACACCTCAGGTACCACCGGCAAACCTAAAGGCATCGTTCGCGAGAATGGCGGCAATGCCGTAGCGCTGCACTATGCCATGCGCACCGTCTACGGCATGCAGCCAGGCGATGTCTGGTGGGGCATCTCCGACGTGGGCTGGGTGGTGGGGCACTCCTTGATCGTGTACGGGCCGCTGATGTGCGGCTGCACGAGTGTATTTTACGAAGGCAAGCCCATCCGCACACCGGATGCTTCTGCCTACTGGCGGGTGGTTGAGCAGTACAAGGTCAATGCGCTGTTCTGTGCGCCCACGGCCATGCGTGCCATCCGGAAGGAGGACCCTGACGCCGAACTGCTACGCAAGCATGACCTGAGTTCGTTGCGCCAGTTGTTCCTGGCAGGCGAAAAACTCGATTCCAGTACCCATCAATGGCTGGAGCGGGTAAGCGGCAAGCCGGTGCATGATCATTGGTGGCAGACCGAGACCGGCTGGCCGGTGACTGCGCCCTGCGTGGGGCTCGAGGGTAGCGCGGCAAGAGCAGGGTCGAGCAATCGCGCGGTGCCCGGGTACCATGTGCAGGTGCTCGATGACGACGGCCATCTGGTCGGGCCCAATCACCAGGGCGCGATCGTCATCGCACTGCCGTTGCCGCCAGGCTGCAGCCAGACGTTGTGGGGCGATCACCCGCGCTATGTCCAGGCTTACTTAAGTACGTACCCCGGCTACTACCACACAGGTGACGGCGGTTATCTGGATGAGGACGGGTTCGTCTACATCATGGGTCGCACAGATGATGTGATCAATGTTTCCGGGCATCGTCTTTCCACCGGCGAGATGGAGGATCTGGTCGCGCGTCATTCTGCTGTCGCCGAGTGCGCAGTGATCGGCGTTCACGATGACATCAAAGGGCAGGTGCCACTCGCGTTGGTGGTGCTCAAGGACGGCGCCGGCATTGTGGAGTCGCAGTTGCTCGTCGATCTTGTGGCCAGCGTACGTGAGGAGATTGGCGCATTGGCCTGCTTCAATCAGGTCCGGCTGGTCAAGCGTCTGCCCAAGACCCGGTCAGGCAAGATTCTGCGGGCGGTACTGCGCAAGATCGCCGATGGACAAGCGTACACGCCTCCCTCTACGGTGGACGATCCGGCAGTCCTGCAAGAAATCGAAGCGGTGCTCTCAGGGCTTGCGAGGGCGAGCTAAGACGGCTAGCCCGGCCCCGTTCAGCTTTCGGCGCCGGCGGGGCCCACTTGCTGTAGCTGGCCCAGGCGACTACGCGTGCGCATCAGGTCTGCAAGCGATCCCTCAAGGCTTTCTGCCAGCGGGCGCGAGCCAATGAGAGTCAGTTGCCGGTCCTGGTCGTAGAGCACGTCGACCACGTTGACGAAACGCTGCTGGGCAGCAAGCGAGCATGTCCCCAGGTCGCCCAGGCCTTCGATGATCCAGTGGGAGTATTGCTGGGCAAGTGCCAGGTAATCGATCACGGCTGTGGGCTGCTCGCACAGGTCTTCGAAAGTGAACCTGATCTGGTCGCCCTCAGCGCCCTGTAGGCGTAGCGGACGATTATTGACCATGAGGGTATCGCCCTGGGTCGTCGGCATGTGCAGGGACTGGCGCTGCATATCGGTACCGGGCCAGATGTAACGGCCCTGCGTGAAGCGTTGCAGTGCACGGTTGGCCGGCAGGCTGCGAAAGTCCGTTTTACCGCCGACTTCCTTGATGACCATGCAGTGGTTGATCAGGTCGATCACAGGCTGGAATCGCTGGTGGTAAAGCGGATTGGGCAGCAACCCTTCAGGTGCGTAGTTGCTGGTGAGCACCAGCAATGTGCCCCGTGCGAACAGGGCCTCGAATAACCGCGTCAACAGCATGGCATCCCCAATGTCATGCACATGAAATTCATCGAAACACAGGATGTCGTTCTGTCCGATCAATTCGTCGAGCGTGATGCCGATGGCGTCACCACTTGCCTGGTGGCGATGCACGCCCTGATGCAAGCGGGCGAAGAAATCATGGAAGTGCCAGCGCAGCTTGGCTGGGCTGGGCACCCACTGGAAGAAGCCATCGAGTAACCAGCTTTTACCACGACCGACCGGGCCGTGCAGGTACACGCCCGTAGCGTGCCCCGCTCTGTGCTGTTCAACCTGCTGCGATATGCAGGTGATGGCCTGACGTTGACTCTCGCTAAGCGTAAAGCCGCATCGGCGGGCCTTGTCATCGAAAGCGCCAGCCAAGTCATTACTGGGCGCTGCTGCACAGTGACTAAAGCGCTTGCCAAGGTGGCGCAGCGGGGCAGGTATCCAGGCGGGCAAAGGCTCGTTTCCTTGTAACAGACGGTAGCGAGAATCTTGCACTAGCCTTGGCTGTATGACCAATCGAGAAAGTGACCGTCAGTGATCACCTGCTGCGATAGGTCACCGCACCCGGGCACCTTATGCCTTGGGTTGCAGTTGACGCTCGATCATGTACTTCACGGTCAACCGGCGCTCCTTGAGACGGCGAAGGTCTTCGTCCTCGAAATTGCCTGCCGAGATGGATTCGGCCGCCAGCACCTGGTTGTCAATGTCGACATATTCGTCGAGCAAGCGGTCCAGGGCTTTATCGGTCTGACGGCGTTGTTGAACGATTTCACGAGGGTAGTGCAGGTCTTGATACAGATCGTGTGAAACAGGCATGGCATCCTCCAGAAGCATGACGGTGGCGATAACCATTGGAATGAAGGTTTGCGATTGCGTTGACGAGAAGGGGCAGGAATGCGACGAACGGTATTGCCGCATTGTTGCTGACGACTAACTCGCTGTTTTTCGGTAATTTTTTTAACAGAGGGCTTCCCAAGCTCCAACATTGTTGATAAAGTGCCGCGCATTCCAAGACAACAACGCGTTGTCAGTTACTTGGAGTTGTCAGAGCAGCTTCAGCTGCATCCGATACAGGGGCGTCGCCAAGCGGTAAGGCAGCAGGTTTTGATCCTGCCATGCGTTGGTTCGAATCCAGCCGCCCCTGCCATTTTCTACATTTCTATTTTCAGTGCATGGGCTACCGGCGCTGAATTCGTCGTTTCTGAGATTCGCAATTTTCCGGCAGATTTCCTTTGATCGAGAGGCGCATCCTGCAAAGCGCCTCTTTTCAAAAGCCGTCCCTGGCGGATCCTCAACCTATGCGTCAGCTCGCTGTACCCAGCATCTCGTTCAGTGCCCTGGCAAGTTCGTCAGCTTGTACCGGCTTTTGAATGACCAGGCTATCGGGCAAGTCCAGCCCTTGGAGCTCCGCATAACCCGTCAGGAACACCACGCGCAGGTTGGGGTAGCGCTCTCTGGCCGCCATGGCCAGCTGAGCGCCATTGAACTCAGGCATGGCGAAGTCGGTGAGAAGCAAGTCGATATCATCGTCCAGCAGGGCCAGTGCCTGCTCCCCGCTGTGTGCCTGGCGAACCTGATACCCATACTGACGCAGGACATCGCCTAGCATGTCGCGCACCAGATGGTCGTCATCCACCAGCAGCACATTACGGTTGTAGCCGCTCTCGGTGATGGTATGGGTCAATGGCAGCGGTTCCGGTTCGCTCACGACCTGATCCTTCACCGCAGGCAAATAGACGGCCACTTCGGTGCCTCTACCCGGTGCGGTATCAATGCGCACCCCGCCGCCCGACTGCTTGGCAAACCCGAAGACCTGCGCCAGGCCCAGGCCGGAGCCCTTGCCGATGTCCTTGGTGGTGAAGAACGGTTCGAAGACCTTGGCCAGTACCTCCTCGCTCATGCCGCACCCCGTGTCGCGGATGCTCATCATGACGTACTCGCCAGGGTCTGGATCTTCCGGGCGGCGTGGCAAGTCATCGATGCGCGTGTTGCGTGTGGACAAGGTCAGCTGGCCGCCCTCGGGCATGGCGTCGCGGGCGTTGATCGCTAGGTTCAGGATGATCATCTCGGTCTGGGTCGGGTCCGTAAGCGCCTGCCAGAGTGATTTGTCCAGATCCAGGCGTACAGAGACATTGCCGCCCAGGGTGCGGCGTAGCAGTTCTTCGAGTCCATCAAGCGTGCGGTTCAGGTTCAGCGGCACGGGTTCGAGCCGTTGGCGCCTGGAAAATGCCAGCAATTGCGAGGTCAGCTTGGCGCCGCGTTCACCCGCTTCCCTGATGTGAGTAAGCCTGGTTCGTGCCTTCTCGACATCGGCTTTCACCAGGTCGCGCTCCAGAAAGCTCGCCCCAGTCAGGATCACAGTCAGCAAGTTGTTGAAGTCGTGGGCCACGCCCGCGGTAAGCTGGCCCACAGCCTCCAGACGCTGCATCTGTTGCAGGGCGGCCTCGATACGCTCACGCTCGCTGATCTGTTCGCGCAGGCGGGCATTGGCCTCGGCCAAACCCATTGCCGTTTCACGCTCACTGGTAATGTCCCGCGCGACCACGTAGAGCAGGGTGTCCTCGGGTACCACAACCCACGACAGCCAACGCTGCTGGCCACCTGCGTGAAGAATCCGGCCCACAAACCGCGCGCTGGTGCGCCCATGGGCCAGGGACGCCAGTTCGGTTAGCAGCAGTTCCTGATCCGCCTCTGGTAGCAGGTGCAACAGCGACGACTGGCTCAAACGTTCACGCGAAAGGCCCAGACTGGCTTCCCAGGCTGGGTTTAGCGCCACCGGTGTCAGGTCGTGGTTGAGCACGGCCAGCAGGTCCTGGGAGAGCTCCCAGGCACGGTCGCGCTCGCGGGTACGTCGTTCGACACGCTCGCCGAGCATTTCGTTGAGTTGGCGCAATGCCTGGGTGGCCACGCGCTGGGTGTGAACATCCTGAAGAACACCTGAAAAACGTACGCACTTGCCGTCGACGAACTGGCTCTGGCCACTGCTCAGGACCCACCGGGGCTCCTGGCCATCGGGCGGCACGATGCGAAACTCCATGCGATAGTTGCCGCCACTTTCCGGGAGCATGGCCAGGTCGACAGCTTTGCGAACCATCTCCACGTCGTCTGGATAAATGCCAGCGTAGAACACCTCCAGGCTCATCTCGGTGTCCAGCGGCAGGCCGAACATTGCCTTGCAGCGTTCATCCCACGCCAGCACTCCCTCTTGGGGCCTCAAGTCCCAGGTCCCCATGCCCGCAGCGTTGATAGCAATGCGCGCGCGTGCTTCCACCTCCGCCAAGGCCTCTTCGGCGCGGCGTCTGCGCTGGCGCTCCTGCACCTCGGTGAGTGCACGGCGCACTGCCTTGGGCAACAACGGCAGGTTTTTCTTGAGCACGTAATCGGTGGCGCCCAGGCGGATCATCTCTACCGCATGTTCCTCGCCGTAGATACCGGAGAGGAAAATGAAGGGCACATCAGGGGCCAGGCGTTGGGCGATCGAGAGCACTTCGGTGCCGGATGACCCAGGCAATACGCAATCACACAGGATCAGGTCATAGCGCCCTTCGCGAAGGGCATGCTCGACGCCGTTGTGATCGAAGACCAGGTGAGACTGGATGCGCAGACCGCTGCGCTCAAGGCGCATCAGGGTGAGCTCGGCGTCCATCGAGCTGTCTTCGACCATCAGTAGATTCAGCGGGGTAGACTGCATCGTGGTGCAGGCCTCAGTTGCCGCGACGGTTCAGGCGCAACGAGCCGGGTGGAGGCTCGTTGAGTACCGCCCAGAAGATGCCCAGGTCGGAAATGGCGGCAACGAATTCCTTGAACTCGACGGGTTTGACCACATAAGCGTTGACGCCCAGTTCGTAGGCGCGCAGCAGGTCGGGTTCTTCGCGGGACGAGGTCAGCATCACGGTCGGAATACTGCGCAGCTCCGGGGAGGCACGCAGCGCCTTCAGTACCTCCAGCCCATCGACTTTCGGCAGCTTGAGGTCGAGCAAAATCACGGCAGGGTTGCCGTCGTCGCGGTCGGCGTAGGCCTCGCGGCGCAACAGGTAATCCAAGGCATCTGCGCCGTCGCGCAGCACGATGACTTCGTTGGCCAACTGGCTGCGCTCCAGTGCCAGGAGTGTCAGCTCCAGGTCCCGAGGGTTGTCCTCGACCAGCAAGATGGGTTTGAGCATGATAGGTGCGGTACCTCAGTGTGTCGCGGATGGGCGCGGTAAAGTGAAATGAAAACTGGCGCCTTTGTCGATCTGGCCTTCGGCCCAGACACGGCCATCGTGCCTTTCAATAATGCGGCGAACACTGGCAAGGCCAATGCCCGTGCCTTCGAAATCCTCCATGCGATGCAAGCGCTGGAAGACGCCGAACAGCTTGCTGGCATAGGCCATGTCGAAGCCCACGCCATTGTCCCGGATACAGACCTCGGTCTCGGTTGGGTGCTGCACTGCTGTGATCTCGATGCGGGCAGGTGTCCGTCCACGGGTGTATTTGATGGCATTTGCCACCAGGTTGTTCAATGCCAGGTTGATGAATGCCGGGTCGCCGTAGGCCCGGGGCAGCGGCGCGATGTCCCAGATGATCTCACGCCCGGCGTAGTCGGGTGCCAGTTCAGCGCGAATGGCTTCGACCAGAGCGTTGAGGTCCACTTCCGACATGCGCAGGGCAGAGCGGCCCATGTGCGAGAAATGTAGCAAATTGTCGACCAGGTTGCCGGCAAAATGCGCCGCTTCGCCGATGTGTTGCAAGAACCTTTTGCCCCGTTCACTCAAACCGTCGCCTTCCATTTCGCCCAGCAATTCCGTATACCCCGCGATATGGCGCAAGGGCGCCCGCAGGTCGTGGGAAACACTATACGAGAATGCCTCGAGCTCCTTGTTGGAGCGGCGCAATTCGTTGGCCATCTGCGCCAGTTCTTCAGCCTTGCGCAGCACGATACCCAGGACCGCATTGCGCAACTCCATTACGCCCTCGATGACCAACGGGTCCCAGGGTGCACAGTAACCGTGCAGTTGCTCCTGCCAGCGTTCGAAACTATGGCGAGGCGCGAGGTTGCCCAGTGGTGCGACTTCCTTGGTAGGCTGCCCAGCCCATTGGACGCTACGCACCTGTTCGGGGCGGAACCACAGCAGGTAGTGCGAGTGGATTTTAGAGATGGCCACTGCCAGTACGCCGCCGACATGCTCGGCCAATTCGGGCAGCTCGCTGACGTCACGGCGTACATTATCCGTCTGGAAAACATCTTCACCTTGGCGGGCTAGCCAATGGACCAGCGCATTGACCTGTGCCTCTGGCGGGACAGCTCCGATCAGCTCGCAATGCTCGGCAGAAATGATCGCAGCGCCTTGAGCACCTGCAAACGCCAGGAGCACATCGGGCAACGTACGCAGGCCTTCGCTGACACTATCGTGGTCGGCCATGGAAGAAATCATCCGCACGATGTACCGCCGCAACTCCAGTAACTGGTGAGTGCGGGCATGGGCTTCACGGGATTCGATCTGCAGGGACAGGACGCTGGCCAGCAGTTCACAAGCGGTACGTGTGCGCAGGGCCACCGATCGCGGTTGTGCGTGATGGCACGAAATGAGTCCCCACAGTTTGCCATCCACCACGATGGACAATGACATCGATGCCAGCGTATCCATGTTGCGCATGTATTGCAGGTGCACGGGCGATACGCTACGCAAGCTCGTGAAGCTCATGTCCAGCGGTTTGCCGGTGGTTGGGTTGAGTGGCGGTATCAAGGGAGACGGCTGATAGTTGGCATCTTCGATGACGCGGATGCGGTTGACCCGATAGAGCTCACGCGCCTGACGCGGTATGTCCGAGGCAGGGAAGCACAGGCCCAGGAAACTTGGATAACCTGCGTCGGCAACCTCGGCCAGTACCTGGCCATTGCCCTCGGCATCGAAGCGATAGGCCTTGACCCGTCCGAAGCCGGTCACGCGCTTGAGCTGAATCACGGTCTGCTGCAACAACTCTTCCAGGCTGCCCGCCAGGTGCAGGCTGCTGACGAAGGTGCGCACCAATGGGTAGTAATCACCTTGGGCCGTCAGGTCCTCGGGCACTCTGTGCGGCTCGAACTCGACGATTAGCACTTGATCGTGCCGGTGTACCAGCAGATGGAGCTCCTTCCGGCAAGGTGCCGTGTCGTGCAAGCGCACATCACCGATATGGAAAGGAAAGACCTCGTCCTCCGGCAGCCTCGCCAACTGCTGGCGCAAGTCAAAGCCGGCCTGGACGATTTCGCCGAAGTTGCAACCGAGCACCGATTCGGCGGGCGTTCCCAGCCACTGCACGATGTTTTCACTCGCCTGTAGGACCTGCAGATGCTCGGGGTCGAGCACCAGAACAAAACCGTGAGGCTGAACGCTACCCGGCACTTGAATGGGCTCTTGAGCGCAGCGTTCGATCGCCTGTGCAAGGGTTCGGTCGGTGGTCATCGAAGAAAACGCTCCTGTCATTTGGGACCCTGCATGCCGCAAGAGTCTGGGGCAGGATAATGGTGATATACCCTATCAGAATATCGCCTCGCCTGCCGTGCTTGGCCGTTGAACCCACTTTGCATGAAGGCTGCTTCGCGCTGTCCAGATCTTGCCATGGCCGTTACTGCTTTTTTGCTAATACCAAAAAACAGGCGTGTCGGCCGGTTCGAAGGTGAGCCCGCTGCTAGGCTTGAAACGAGTGTTGAAGCAGGGACGCTAACGTGAACAATCGCTTGTTTGCCGCGCTTGTGGGCCTGCTGCCAGTCGGCAGTGCCGTGGCGGCAGATTTTCTGGTCGAAGTGAGGGTGTTGGTGGAGCGCGGCTGCATGCTCGTCAACCCTGCCCGGGAGGCGGGAGCACAGGCACTCGGGCGCATCGACTTTGGTGCAGTGTCACGATTGGATGGCCCGCAAGCATCTCGAAGTGGAACGCTGTTGGGGCCTTCAGTGCCGCGGCTGGAGTGCAACCCGGACACGCCCTATCAGGTAAGCGTGGACGCTGGCCAACATGGTGGGAGCGGAGCGGAGCGGTGCGGTTCCTAGCCATGTCAGGCTCCAGCGCCAGGCCCATTCCCTACCGGTTATTTCGTGATGCGGCCGGGCGGCAGCCGATGTTGGTCGATGAGCCGCAATCATCACGGGTGCCTGGCAGCGGCTGGGTCGACCTGCCGTTGTACGCGAGGCTGGACAAGCTGGCCTGGGCCCCTGAAGCAGGGCGGTATGCCGACATGCTCAAAGTGACGGTCACCTGGTAGGTCAACCCATGCACAAGGACGTGAGGCCATGAACCGTTCCTCGATGCTGCTGCTGACCCTTGGTCCCTTGATCGTACCGGGCGGGGCGGCGCACGGCACCAGCACCGGTTTCATCCAGGCGCAACTGATCATCAGCGCTGCTTGCCAGATCAGCAGCGATGAAACGCAACCGGCGACACTGGCCAACCCTGGATTGATGGATTTCGGTGCCCGAGGCCCCAATTGGGAAGAGCCCGTGCGCAGTCGAGTGGATGACGTCGGCACCCAAGGCAGCTTGCAGATCAGCTGCACGCCTGAAGTGCGTGCGTTCAGGGTGAGCATCAATGCGGGCATGAACGGCGACGACGGGATACGCCGCCTGAGCAATGGGCGCGAGTTGATCCCTTACCAACTGGCCGTCGATCCTGCTGGCCGCAGCCACTATCCGGTCGGCCAGGCTCGGCCCTTCGTCATCAGCAGCACCCGGCAGATGCCCATTCCCATCTATGGCGTGCTGGTCGCACAGCCTCGTGCGCTACCCGCTGGCCTGTATCGCGACACCCTCAGAGTGACCCTGGACTGGTAACCCATCAAGGAGATATCGATGCGAACCCACCTCTCACGCTGCATCCTCGCCGGGCTGGGCATGGCGCTGGCGTCCCAGGCGCCGGCAGCCACCGTCACCGGTACCATAAACTCGACACTGACCCTGATTGCGGCTTGCCAGGTCAACGGCAGCTCAGGCACCTCGGGCCTGAATTTCGGCAGCCTGAACTTCGGCACTCAGGATGCCTTGTTCGGTACGGCCAACGCGCAGGTGCTCGGCGGCAGCGGCGGGGCACTGAGTGTGCTGTGTTCAGCGGGCACGGTGCCGGCCATTCGAGTACGCGCAGGCGCCCACGATGGTCAGTCCACCGGGGGCACCCGTGCTCTGGCAGACGGCGCCGGCAATTTCGTTCCCTATGACTTCTATACCGATGCGGGGCGCACGCAGTTGCTGGCCATCGACGGCACGATCACGTTGCCGACCAGCACCGGGGTCGCGCAAACCGTCAACCTCTATGGGCAGGCGCGTGGCAAGGCAGGTCTGCCCGCGGGGGTCTATACCGACACCGTCGCCGTCGAGCTGTCGTTCTGAGGCATGCGCGTTTGGCGTGCAGGGACCGTTGCCGGGTGCATGCTGATGCTGGCTGGCCCCCTGGGTGCGGCCACCACCAGTACCTTCGCGGTAAATGCGCAAGTTGTCGCCGGTTGTCTGGTCATAGGGGGCGCCACGCAGTACGGCACTCTGAACTACGGTACGCAGTCAGCCTTGTCCACGGCCGTGCTGAGTACGGCATTGGGCGGTTCGAGCGTGACGCTGCAGTGCACGCCAGGGGTAGTGCTGAGCATGAGCCTGGATGCTGGCCAGAACGCGAACGCAGGCGTGCGCAACCTCAAGCGTACGGGAGGCACGCAGGTAGTGCCCTACCAGTTGTACCAGGATGCTGCGTTGGCGCAGGGCATCGGCATTGGGCAAAACGTGAACGTGAGTTATGCCGACCCTGCAGCGGTAAGGCTGCCAGTCTACGGAAGGCTCCAACTACCCGGAACGGTGCCTGCCGGTACTTATACCGACGTGGTCCAGGTGACATTGACCTGGTGACCGGTCGATTCGCCACCATACCGTCCAAGGAGGGCTTCATGAGAGAACGCAGCAAATGGATCCGAGCCTTGTTGCTGATGTGCAGCGTGGCTGGCCAGCCGGTGTTAGCCGCCACGTCGGTACTGATCTGGCCCATTGACCCTGTGCTGGAAGCGGGGCAGAAGGCAGGGGCGCTGTGGCTGGAAAATCGCGGGACCGCGGCGGCAAGCCTTCAAGTGCGTGTATTTGCCTGGCGTCAGGGGCGCTTCGAGGAGCAGTTCAGCGCACAACGTGAAATCATCGGCAGCCCGCCGGTGGCCACTATCGCACCCGGTCAGAAGCAGCTCATTCGCCTGACGCGCACAGGTGCGGCACCTGCCGGTCAGGAACAGGCCTACCGCATCATCATCGACGAAATTCCCCCCGCAGTGCCCGTGGACAAGGCCGAGGCCGGGACCACGGCCGCAATTCGCCTGCAGATGCGCTACTCGGTGCCGCTGTTCGTCTACGGGGAAGGCTTGTGGGGCCGCCCGGACCCGAACGGCGAGCGCAACGAGCAGGGTGTAGGCAAGCCCCAGCTGACCTGGCAGCCGGTGATGATACAGGGCAAGCCGTACATCGAGTTGCGAAACACCGGCCCGGTGCATGCACGCCTGACCGATGTGGTGGTGCAGCAAGGCAACCAGGCCAAACCAGTTGCAGAAGGGCTGCTGGGCTATGTACTGCCCGGGGCCAGCATGCGCTGGCCAGCGCCGCTGGCCGTGGGGGCCGGTGGAACACTCAAGGGCCGGGTCAACGGCCAGGGCGAGGCGGCCGTCATCAACCAGGGTCGATAAGTTACAGGCAAGTCACAGGGCCAGGGAGGGCCCGGCAATGGTCAGGACCGATGCGTGAAGAGGTTCGCGACGAAGCGCCTGGGGTATCTGGGGCTGGCACTGGCCGGTTCTACCCTGGTGCTGGCAGACGACCTGCCGCCGCCGCCAACGGAGCTGTCGGCGGTTGCCGATGCCACCTTGTACCTGGACCTCACGGTGAACCAGATGCCAAAGGCTGAATTGGTGCCGGTGCAGCAAAAGGCCGGGCGCCTTTACATAGGCAGTGACGTGCTGCGCGCAGCAGGCCTTGCGTTGCCCGGCGACCCCTCAGGCGACGTGGCCCTGGACGCCGTTGCTGGGATGCATGCCGAATATGACAGCCAGAACCAGCAACTGCGGCTGGATGTGCCCCCAGGCTGGTTGCCGGACCAGCAAGTCGGTGAGCGCACGCTTTACCCGCCTACCGATGCGCGCAGCAGCTTCGGTGCCTTGTTCAACTATGACCTGTACCTGAACGATACCGATGACAGCGGCACCTACCTCGCCGCCTGGAATGAACTACGCGTGTTCGACAGCTGGGGGACCGTGTCCAGCACTGGCCAGTGGCGGCGCTCGTTCAACGGCGTGACGCGTAGTGGCACGGGTGATGGATTCCTGCGTTACGACACCACCTGGCGCTTCACCGACGAGCAACGGATGCTGACCGTCGAGGCCGGTGACCTGATCACCGCCGCCTTGCCCTGGAGTAGCTCAGTGCGCCTGGGCGGGCTGCAGCTATCCAGGGATTTTGCTGCCCGGCCAGACCTTGTGACCTACCCGTTGCCCGCCTTCGCAGGCGAAGCGGCCGTGCCAACGTCCCTTGAGCTTTTCATCAATGGTTACCGGGCCAGCACCACCGAGTTGCAGCCTGGCCCCTATACCCTGACCAACGTCCCTTTCATCAACGGTGCCGGCGAGGCAGTGGTGGTGACCACTGACACCCTGGGCAGGCAAGTGTCCACGACCCTGCCGTTCTATGTGACCAGCAGCCTGTTGCAAAAAGGGTTGACCGACTATGCGGTGGCAGCCGGCAGTCTCAGGCGTGACTATGGGGTGCGCGACTTCGGATACGGCCCAGGCGTGGCCTCGGCCAGCCTGCGCCACGGCCTGAGCGATACCTTCACGCTGGAGGCCCATGCGCAAACGGCCGAGTCCCTGATGCTCGGGGGCCTGGGGACGAACATGCGCCTAGGGCAGTTCGGGGTGCTCAATGCTGCACTTGCCCAAAGCCGTTTGGAAGGCAACCAAGGTCAGCAAATCGCCCTGGGTTATCAATACAACAGTCAACGCCTGGGTTTCAGCTACCAGCGCCTGCAACGCCATGGCGATTACGCCGACCTAACCCGCATCGACCGGCGCGACATGCAGCTGAGCAGGAGCAGCGAGCAGGTGACGCTGAGTTTGAACCTCAACCAGTACGGGAACCTGGGCGCCGGTTATTTCGATGTGCGCGCCGGGGACGGCACCCGCACACGTTTGATCAACCTCAGTTACAGCAGGCCCCTGTGGGGCAACAGCAGTATTTACTTCTCTGCTAACCGAGAGGTGGGTGATCGCCAATGGGCGGCGCAGGCGCAACTGGTGATTCCGTTCGACATGACCGGCACCCTGGCCTTGGGCATCGAACGCAATAAAGACGGCCAGCACCAGCAGCGGGTCAACTACAGCCGGGCGGTTCCGGTGGGCACCGGGGTGGGCTACAACCTCGGGTATGCCACCGGTAGCGATCGCCAGGCTTACCGCCAGGCCGACGCCACCTGGCGCCTGCAGTCGGTCCAGCTGCAGGCGGGTGTCTACGGCAGCAGTGGAGAAATGACCCGGTGGGCCGATGCCAGCGGCTCGATCGTGTGGATGGACGCCGGCCTGTTCGCGGCCAACCGCATCGATGATGCGTTCGTCGTGGTCAGCACCTCTGGCTACGCCGATGTGCCCGTGCGATACGAAAACCAGCCGGTAGGCCGCACCGACAAACGCGGTCACCTGCTTGTGCCCTATAGCAGTGCCTACTACCGAGGCAAATATGAAATAGACCCGATGGATTTGCCGCCTGACATTCTGGCACCGCACGTCGAGCAACGCGTTGCCGTACGCCGTGGCAGCGGTTATCTGCTCGACTTCGAACTCAAGCAGGTGCAGGCAGCCAGCCTGGAACTGGTGGATGGCAATCAGCGACCGCTGAGCCTGGGGAGCCGCGTCAGACACGTGCAAAGCGGCGCCCAGGCCGTGGTGGGGTGGGATGGGCTGGTTTACCTGGAAAATTTGCAGGCCACTAACCGCTTGCAGGTCGAACTGGCGGGGGGAGGGCAGTGCGAGGTCGACTTCACCCTGCCAGAAAGCACCGGCTCGATCCCTTTGATTGGGCCGTTGGTGTGCAAGTGAGCCGCCATCAAGCCTGGCTCTGCGCAGGGTTTCTAGCGCTCTGCGCAGAGCCTGCCCTGGCCAAGTGCGCGTCGGTGGCCACCGCGCCCGCTCTGTTCGGCGCCCTCAATTCAACCCAGGTTCGCACCGCCGTGCAGACAGCATCCACGGCGAACGCCGGTTTACAGTGCAATGGCACGGTATTGAGCGTGCTCAGCAACACCGACTCGTTCAAGCTGACGGTACAGCCGTCCACGGGGGGGGTGCTTGGCCCTACAGGGGATGTCATCCCGTATACGCTCTACGCCGATGCCACCACCAACTTTCCCATCAGCCGCGGTGTTGCATTCGAGTACGGACGCACGGGTATCCTCGACCTGCTGGGCTTGCTCAACGGTACGCCCAAGACTGTACCGTTGTACCTTCGCACCCAGATCGGGAGTAACGTGGCGGCAGGTCTCTATCAGGAGACCCTCAAGCTGGATTGGACCTGGAACTATTGTGAAGGGCTTTCGCTGGGCGGGTTGTGCATCGGGCGGGATACCGGATCAGGCACCCAGTACCTGACCGTCAGCCTGACGGTGACCAATGATTGCCAGATCGTTACGCCGAATATCAACTTCGGTTCTGCGCCTGTGGTCAGCGCCTTCGCAACGGTCAGCCAGAGCCTGAGCGTTTCCTGTACCAAAGGCAGTGCCTACAGCGTCGGGCTCAGCGATGGGCAGAACGTGCTGAGCGGGCGGCGGCGCATGAAGTCGGCTGCCAACAATTACCTGGCGTACGACATCTACAAGGGCGCAGGCACCGTTCGCTGGGGCGCGAGCGGTAGCGCCAGGCGGGCCAGTGCCGATGCCGACGTCAACCCGGGCATAGGCACTGGCACTGGCAGTCAGGTTTTCAACTACAACGCCCGCGTCTATACCGACCAGGCTACGCCGCCGGCGGCGAGCTACTCGGACAGCGTGGTACTGGACGTCCAGTTCTGAGAGAAGGCTCAGCGCAGGTCGTCTACCATCGCGGCGAGCGTATCCAATACGGCGCTCGCCAATGCCTTGGAGCGCAGCCCTGACCAGCCCGTGCGCGGGTCGGGGGCATCGTCGTGGTCCTTGAACGGCATCTCCAGGGTCAGTGACAAGCAGTCGTGCGCCATCCCCACGGCGTTGCAGGCCAACGTCGTATTGGCCTTACCTGGCGCGTCACGGGTGTACCCATGGGTGGTCTGGAAGTCTGCCGTCAGGCTCATCAGCGTGTTGCGGAAGGTTTCTTCCAGGTGGGCGAGGCGGGCTGTGTAACCTGGGTTGCCCTCGCAGGCGGCAGTGAATACATGGGGGATTTCTTCATCCCCGTGCACGTCGATGAAGGCGTCCACACCATATTGTTTCATCTGCGCCTGGGCGAAGAACACTTCCGGAGTGAGCTCGACATTGGCGTCCTGCCAGGCGCGGTTAAGGTCCTTGCCGGCGTAATTGGTGCGTAGATGGCCCAGGAAGGCACCGTCAGGGTTCATGTTAGGAATCAGGTACAGATCAGCGCGGCTCAGCAGTTGCTGGACAGTGGCGTCGCCAGCCTGCAAACGGTCGATCAGCCCCTCCATGAACCACTCGGCCATGTGCTCACCGGGATGTTGCTGGGCGATGAACCACACCTTGCGCTTGCCCGCTGCACCGTCGCCTGCGCGCAGCAGCGGTATGTCGCGACCCTGGACGCTGCGGCCGCTGGCCAGCAATGTGATGCCGGGGAGGGCGAGCGCACGTTCGATCAGTTGATTGTGGCGTGCACGGGGGTAGGGCTCGAAGTAGGCGAACCAGATCTGCGGTTGCTGCGCCGTGATCTCGAAGCTCAGGGCGGTACCATCGAATTGGCTGGGCACCCGAAACCAGGCCTGCTGGTCGTAAGAGGCCACGGCGTTGTAGCCAGTCCAGGCATTCTTGTAAGACGAGCCAGCAGCGTTGTCGAGGCTGAACCGGTGTTTCTGCCCAGGCGTCAGGCCGCTGACGCGAAAGTGAAACCACTGGTAGTGGCCACTGTGGGTGTCCGGCCGGATGGCGAGGCGGACCTGGGCAGGATTGCTGGCGTCGATGACTTCGATGTTGCCAGAATCGAAGTCGCAATCGATATGCAGCGGTGACAGCGTCACGGTCATGGGCGGGCTCCTTGGCGATGTTGTTGTGCAGCTACTGTACACCGCTTGCAGGCCTCAAAGCGCCCCTGTGCGCTTAGCCGTGGTTCAGAGCCCCAACTGGCTGAGGCCCGGATGATCATCAGGGCGTCGGCCGAGCGGCCAATGGAACTTGCGCTCGCTTTCTGCGATTGGGTGCTCGTTGATGCTCGCGTGCCGATAGTGCATCAGCCCGTCCGGGGCGAACTCCCAGTTCTCGTTGCCATATGCCCGGTGCCATTGGCCGCTGTCGTCGCGGTACTCATAGGCATAGCGCACGGCAATACGGTTTTCGGTGAAGGCCCAAAGCTCCTTGATCAGCCGATAATCAAGCTCGCGGTTCCATTTGCGGGTCAGAAAAGCCTCAACCTCGGCTCGCCCACGGGGAAACTCGGCGCGATTGCGCCATACGGTATCGGGGGTATAGGCCAGCGACACCTTGGCAGCATCGCGACTGTTCCAGCCGTCTTCGGCCAGACGGACTTTCTCAATGGCGCTGTCGCGGGTGAAAGGTGGCAGCGGTGGACGGGACATTGCTCGACTCCTCGGCATGAATGTGTCCGAAAAGCGTAGCGTGCCTGGGACAAAGCGAGAATCATCACCAGGCAGACTTCATAATTGCGTCGGCGACAACAATGCTGATGTGTGCGGAGTACCGGTGTGGTCGAGTGTGGGGGCTGCCCGTCACGACCGTGGCAGGTGCACGGCCGTGACGAACAACGGGCTCAGCGCCGGCGGAACAAAGGCAGCGGCTGGTCCGTGGCACCCTGGTAGGTGACCGAGAAGTCCTTCAGGCCCTGCAGGGCGTCTTCGGGGTCCTTGTCGGCGCGGATGGCGAATGCATCGAAACCGCAACGGGCCATGAAGAACAGCTGGTCGCGCAGCACATCGCCGATGGCGCGCAACTCACCCTTGTAGCCGTAGCGGTCGCGCAGCAGGCGCGCATTGGAATAGCTGCGCCCGTCGGTGAAGGCAGGGAAATTCAGGGCGATGACCTGGAAGTGTTGGACGTCCTCGCCAATCTCCTCAGCCTCCTGGTCGCTGTCCAGCCAGATGCCCAGGCCACCGTCGCGGGCTTTCAGGGCATGGGCATGGTCGCGCCACATCTGCAGGGGCACGATGTAGTCGTCGCAGTTGGTCAGTTCGTCGAACGAAGTTTCCTTAGGCAGCAGGTGCCAGGTTTCGTCGACGATCTGGTTGTGCTTAATGATTCGCTGCATACACGCGTTCCTTGAAGGGGTCGATGCCGATGCGTTGGTACGTGTCGATGAAACGCTCTTCTTCAGTGCGTTGTTCGACGTAGACGGCGATCAGCTTCTCGATCACATCGGCCATGTCGTCCTGGGCGAACGAGGGGCCCAGGATCTTGCCAAGGCTGGCGTCGCGCGCGGCGTTGCCGCCCAGCGATACCTGGTAGAACTCTTCGCCCTTCTTGTCCACGCCCAGGATGCCGATATGACCGACGTGGTGGTGACCGCACGCATTCATGCAACCGGAAATGTTCAGGTCGATCTCGCCAATGTCGAACAGGTAGTCCAGGTCGTCGAAACGACGCTGGATGGATTCGGCAATGGGGATCGACTTGGCGTTGGCCAGGGAGCAGTAGTCACCGCCTGGGCAGCAGATGATATCGGTCAGCAGGCCAATGTTCGGGGTGGCGAATCCGCTCTCGCGCAGCTCCAGCCACAGGGCATGCAGCTGGCGTTGCTCGACGTCGGCCAGGATGATGTTCTGCTCGTGCGAGGTGCGCAGGAAGCCGAAGCTGTAACGTTCTGCCAAGTCGGCTACGGCGTCGAGCTGCTTGTCGGTGAGGTCACCTGGGGCAACGCCGGTGGGCTTGAGCGACAGGGTCACGGCCACGTAACCAGGGCGTTTATGGGCGCGGGTGTTGCGTGAGCGCCAGCGCGCGAACCCTGGATGTTCGCTGTCCAAGGCGCTGTAGTCGACATCGTCCAGCGCCAGGTACTGCGGATCGACGAAGTGACGCGACACGCGCTGCACTTCCGCCTCGGTCAGCGTGCTGCTGCCGCCACGCAGGTGGACCATTTCGGCCTCGACCTTTTCGGCGAAGACTTCGGGTGTCAGGGCCTTGACCAGAATCTTGATCCGCGCCTTGTACTTGTTGTCCCTGCGGCCGTAGCGGTTGTAGACGCGCAGGATAGCGTCCAGGTAGCTGATCAGGTCCTGCCAGGGCAGGAACTCATTGATGAACGAACCGACCACCGGCGTGCGGCCCAATCCGCCCCCGACCAGGACGCGGAAACCCAGCTCGCCAGCGTCGTTGCGCACCGGCTCAAGGCCGATGTCGTGCACTTCGATGGCCGCGCGGTCCTGTTTCGAACCGTTGATGGCGATCTTGAACTTGCGCGGCAGGAAGGCGAATTCCGGGTGGAACGTGGTCCACTGACGGACGATCTCGCACCAGGGGCGCGGGTCGATGACTTCATCGGCTGCAACGCCAGCGAACTGATCGGTGGTGGTGTTGCGCAGGCAGTTGCCGCTGGTCTGGATGGCGTGCATCTGCACGGTCGCCAATTCGGCCAGGATGTCGGGGATATCTTCCAGGGACGGCCAGTTGAACTGCACGTTCTGGCGGGTGGAAATGTGCGCGTAGCCCTTGTCGTAATCGCGGGCGATCTTGGCCAGGGTACGCACCTGCCGGGCATTGAGTTGGCCATAAGGAACGGCGACACGCAGCATCGGCGCGAATCGTTGAATGTATAGGCCGTTCTGCAGGCGCAGCGGGCGGAATTCTTCCTCGCTCAGCTCACCGGCCAGGTAGCGGCGGGTCTGATCACGGAACTGCTTGACGCGGTCCTCGATGATCCGCTGATCGTATTCGTCATATACGTACATAAAAGTCCTGTCTCAGGCATGCAGCTATTCGCGCGCACGGCCGCGCACTCCGGTTCGGAGCCGGGGCACCATAGCAGGTTGTATTTATGCGCAAAAGTGATGTTTTTGCATATGAAAAGAACCAAACGGACTATGTGAGACTGACTGCCATTTATGCGCCAGTTCTGACCCGATGGGTATAATCCTGGGTTTGCTTCAGAGACGTCAGCCTATGCTCAAGGCCCTGTACCGCTGCCTTTGCCTGTGCTTCGCCCTGCCATTGAGCGCAAGTGCGCAGCCGGTGTCAGTGGTTTTCCTCAACCCGGGTTCGCCAGACGAGACATTCTGGACCAGCTACAGCCGGTTCATGCAGTCCGCCGCTGACGAACTGGGCATGGACTTGCGTGTGGAGTATGGCGAGCGCCGGACCGATCTTGCCCTGAGCCAGGCCCGGGCGGCCCTCGATGGGCCCAGGCGACCTGATTACCTGGTACTGGTAAACGAGCAGTACATCGCCCCTGAGATCATGCGCCTGTCGCAAGGGGCGGGGGTCAAGCTGTTGCTGGTCAACAACGGCTTGACGCCTAGCCAGGCGCGGGCTGTCAGCGCTCGGCCTGACAAATTCGCGCAGCCGTTGGGTTCTTTGACCACCAATGACGAACAAGCCGGTTTCCAGATGTTGCGTGAAATGATCGCGCAATTGCCTGCCACCAGTGGCCCAGTGGATTTGGTCGCGTTCTCAGGCGTGAAAACTACGCCTGCCTCGCAGCGCCGGGAAGAAGGCATGCGCCGTGCCTTGGCCGACTTCCCCCAGGTGCGCTTGCGGCAGGTGGTGTACGGCGGGTGGAGCCGGCAGCGCGCCTACGAGCAGGCGCGGTTTCTGCTCGAACGCTACCCACAGACACGGCTTGTATGGTCGGCCAACGACGAGATGGCCTTTGGGGCCATGCAGGCGTTCGAGGAAGCGGGGCTCAAGCCAGGCAAGGATGTCATGTTCAGTGCGGTGAACAGCTCGGGGGAGGCGTTGCGTGCGCGTCTGGATGGGCGCTTGAGTGTACTGATGGGCGGGCATTTCAGCCTTGGGGGCTGGGCCATGGTCATGCTGTATGACGATGCCCACGGCCTGCCGTTCGGGCGCGACGGCCTGCGCAATTACAGCCTGCCTGTGCTGCAGAGCATCGACCAGGCCAAGGCCGGGCAATGGCTTAAACGACTGGAGTTGGCCGACCACGGCGTGGACTTCAAGGCGTACAGCGCGATAGGGCGCACGGCTGGCTATCAGTACCCGTTCCTGACGTCACCGGTCGAATACTGAAAAGCCCTGCTTGAGCAAAGGTCTTTGCTGGTCTTAACTGCCGATTGTGCGGTGCATTCCCATAATCACTACAAGAGGCAATGCCATGACCAATCCAACGAAGTTGCGCAAGCCCAGCCATGGCGTCGATACCTGGGCAATCCTGTGCCTGGTCGCGCTGGTCGTCATCACGGCGGTGTATTGGGGCACTCACCCCTAATCCTGCTCACCGATCACATGGCGCATCAACACTGACGCGCCTTGTTTCCAGCTGCGCCCCACGGGAACAGCTGGATGCGGGTGTGCCTTAGCTGTCATACCCAAGGTTTGGCGCCAGCCAGCGCTCGCTGACACTTATTGGTTGACCTTTGCGGGTGCTGTAGCACTCGATCTGATCCTTGTCCACCTTGCCCACTGCAAAGTACTGCGCCTGCGGGTGGGCGAAATACCAGCCGCTGACAGCCGCGGCCGGGAACATGGCGTAATGCTCGGTCAGGAAGACGCCGCTTGGGCCGGTTTCGCCGATGGCGCTGCCGTCGAGCAGGCGGAACAGGGTTTCTTTCTCGGTGTGGTCGGGGCATGCCGGGTAGCCCGGCGCTGGACGGATGCCACGGTACTGCTCCTTGATCAGCGCTTCGTTGTCCAGCTGCTCCTCCCGGGCATACCCCCAGTAATCCTTGCGCACCTGCTCATGCAACCATTCGGCGCAGGCCTCGGCCAGGCGATCGGCCAGGGCCTTGACCATGATCGAGCTGTAGTCGTCGCCTTTGTCCTGGTACGCCTTGGCGACTTCTTCGGCCCCGATACCGGCCGTGGTGATGAACCCGCCCACGTAGTCGGTCACACCGCTGGCCTTGGGGGCCACGAAGTCGGCCAGCGACCAGTTGGGCTTGCCGTCGGGCTTGATGGTCTGCTGGCGCAGGTGGTGCAAGGTCGCCAGCGCAGCGCCGTCTTCGCCGTACACCTCGATGTCGTCATCGGCCACCTGGTTGGCGGGCCAGAAGCCAAACACTGCGCGAGCACTGATGAGTTTTTCGTCGATCAGTTTGTCGAGCATTTCGCAGGCGTCCGCATACAGGGCAGTCGCCGCCTCGCCAACGACTTCGTCCGTGAGAATTCGCGGGAACTTGCCCGCCAGGTCCCAAGAGATGAAGAACGGCGTCCAGTCGATGTATTGGGCCAGGGTGCGCAGGTCGATGTCATGCAGGACCTTGGTGCCAGTGAAGGAGGGTACGGCTGGCTGGTAGCCGGCCCAGTCGTACTGGGGTTTGGCCGCCACTGCCTGGGCGTAGGTGAGGCGCTCGGTCCGGGCGCTGCGATTGGCCGTGCGTGCGCGTACCTCTTCGTAGTCCTGGCGTGTGCTTTCGACGAAACCCGCCTTGAGCTCCTTGGACAGCAATTGCGTCGCCACGCCGACGGCGCGAGACGCATCGGTGACGTAGATCACGGCGTCATTGCTGTACTTGGGCTCGATCTTCACGGCCGTATGGGCCTTGGAGGTGGTGGCGCCGCCAATCATCAACGGCAGCTCGAAACCCTGGCGCTGCATCTCGCGCGCCACATGCACCATCTCGTCCAGCGACGGTGTGATCAGGCCCGACAGGCCAATGATGTCGCATTTCTCGTCCCGAGCCGTCTGCAGGATCTTCTCGGCGGGCACCATCACCCCCAGGTCGACGATGTCGTAGCCGTTGCAGCCGAGCACCACGCCGACGATGTTCTTGCCGATGTCGTGCACATCGCCCTTGACCGTCGCCATCAGGATCTTGCCCTTGGCCTCGGGCTTGTCGCCTTTTTCGGCTTCGATGAACGGAATCAAGTGCGCAACGGCTTGCTTCATCACCCGGGCCGACTTGACCACTTGGGGCAGGAACATCTTGCCGGCGCCGAACAGGTCGCCGACCACGTTCATGCCGCTCATCAAGGGGCCTTCGATGACCTCGATCGGCCGCGCACATTGCTGGCGGCACGCCTCGGTGTCCTCGACGATGAACGCCGTGATGCCCTTTACCAGCGCATGCTCCAGGCGCTTTTCCACCGGCAGCGAGCGCCACTGTTCGTTCTCGACTTCCCGCGTGGCACCGCCGCCTTTGTAGTCGTCGGCAATGGCCAGCAGCGCATCGGTGCCCTGGGGCGTGCGGTTGAGCACCACATCCTCGACCTTTTCCCGCAACGGCGCTGGGATCTGGTCGTAGATTTCCAACTGCCCGGCATTGACGATGCCCATGGTCAGGCCGTTGGCGATGGCGTGGTACAGGAACACCGAGTGAATCGCCTCGCGCACCGGGTTATTGCCCCGGAACGAGAACGACACGTTGGACACCCCACCCGAGGTCAAGGCGTGCGGCAGGTGGTCGCGGATATAGGCGCAGGCCTCGATGAAATCCACGGCATAGTTGTTGTGTTCCTCGATGCCGGTGGCGACAGCGAAGATATTCGGGTCGAAGATGATGTCTTCTGCGGGGAAGCCCACCTCGTTGACCAGAATGTCGTAGCTGCGCTTGCAGATTTCCTGTTTGCGCGCGGCAGTGTCGGCCTGGCCAACCTCGTCGAAGGCCATGACCACCACGGCTGCGCCATAGCGCTTGCACAAGCGGGCATGGTGCTTGAACTGCTCAACGCCTTCTTTCATGGAAATGGAGTTGACGATGCCTTTGCCCTGGATGCACTTGAGGCCAGCCTCGATCACCTCCCACTTCGAAGAGTCGATCATGATCGGCACGCGCGAGATGTCCGGCTCGCCGGCGATCAGGTTGAGGAAACGGACCATGGCCGCCTGGGAGTCGAGCATCCCTTCGTCCATGTTGATGTCGATGACCTGGGCGCCGGCCTCTACCTGCTGCAGCGCCACTTCCAGGGCCTCGGTGTAGTTTTCCTCGCGAATCAGCCGCGCGAACCTGGCCGAGCCGGTGATGTTGGTGCGCTCACCGACGTTGACGAACAACGACTGGCGATCAATGGTGAAGGGCTCCAGGCCCGAGAGGCGGCACGCCTTGGCGATCTCCGGGATTGGCCGTGGCGGGTACTTGGCCACGGCCTCGGCGATTGCCTGGATATGCCCAGGGGTGGTGCCACAGCAACCGCCAATGATGTTCAAGAAGCCACTGGCGGCGAACTCCTCGACCACGGCGGCCATTTCCGCCGGGGTTTCGTCGTACTCACCGAAGGCATTGGGCAAGCCCGCATTGGGGTGGGCCGAAACGTGAGTATCGGCCTTGCTCGACAACTCTTCCAGGTAAGGGCGCAAGTCCTTGGCGCCTAATGCGCAGTTCAGGCCGACGGATATAGGCTTGGCGTGCCGGACCGAGTTCCAGAAGGCTTCGGTGGTCTGCCCGGACAATGTGCGGCCGGAGGCATCGGTGATGGTGCCGGAAATCATGATCGGCAGCTCGATGCCGTCGTCCTCGAACACCTGCTGCACGGCGAAGATCGCCGCCTTGGCATTGAGGGTGTCGAAGATGGTTTCGATCAGGATCAGGTCGGCACCGCCCTCGATCAGCCCGCGGGTGGCCTCGATGTAGTTTTCCACCAGCGCGTCGAACGTGACGTTGCGGTAGCCCGGGTCGTTCACATCCGGAGAGATCGAGCAGGTGCGGCTGGTCGGGCCGAGTACGCCCGCCACGAAGCGCGGCTTGTCGGGTGTTTCCAGCGTCTTGGCATCGGCCACTTGGCGGGCGATGCGCGCGCCTTGCACGTTCAATTCATACACCAGCGATTCCATGCCATAGTCGGCCTGGGAGATCTGGGTGGCGTTGAAGGTGTTGGTCTCGAGAATATCGGCGCCCGCGTCCAGGTAAGCCTTCTCGATGGCCGCGATGATATCTGGACGACTCAGCAGCAGCAGGTCATTGTTGCCTTTGACGTCGCTTGGCCAATCGGCAAAGCGCGTGCCACGATAGTCGGCTTCCTCCAACCGGTAGCTTTGAATCATGGTGCCCATGCCGCCATCGAGAATCAGGATGCGCTCTTTAAGTGCTTGTTGAAGGGCGTGAAGACGAGCGCTACGGTCGGACATATGAACTACCTGGACGGGCGGAAATCAGAAAGTGCTGAATCATAACAAAGCTGCACGGTTTTTAGGGGTGCGCTCGGTTTCCATGAAATATGTTCATGTTGCCTGGGTCTTACTCAGCTATTAATACAAACACTGCCCATGCTTATTGCGTTGGCTGCACATAATCAGGACATCTCGCACATGGTGCATCGTATGCTTGCCGGCTTTGTCGCTCTCTTACTCAGTAGCGCGGCGTTCGGGCAAGGTCTTCAAGCAAGTCCAGCCATCTCCTACACCCGTGATGTCCAGCCGATCTTCACCGAAAAATGCGTTGCCTGCCACGCCTGCAACGACGCTGCCTGCCAGCTAAAGCTGGAGGCAGCCGAAGGCGCCGTGCGCGGCGCCAGCAAGGTGCCCGTTTATCAGGGCGAGCGCAGCAAGGCCGTGGCGCCCACCCGGTTGTTCTATGACGCTCATGGCGAGGCCGAGTGGCGCAAGAAGGGCTTCTATTCGGTGCTCGACAACCAGGGCAGCCAAGCCGCATTGATGGCGCGCATGCTCGAGCTGGGGCACAAGACGCCGCTCACGCCAAATGCCAAGGTACCGGATGAGATTGCACTAGGCCTGAACCGCAACAATATGTGTCCGTTGCCCCATGAGTTCGACGCCTACGCCGGTGCGCATCCCATGGAAGGCATGCCGCTGGCCGTCACCGGCCTGACCGACCAGGAATACGCGACACTGCGTGGCTGGCTGGCGGCGGGTGCGCCAGTCGAGTACCAGGCGATCAAGCCCAGTGCCAGCGAAGCCCGTCAGATCGCCGAATGGGAAGCGCTGCTCAATCGTCCTGGGGCTTCAGAAGCCCTGGTGGGGCGTTGGCTGTACGAGCATCTGTTCCTCGCCCACATCCATTTTACCGGGGGTGAGCAGGGGCACTTTTTCCAATGGGTGCGCTCGCGCACGCCCAGCGGGCAGCCTGCCGATATCATCGCCACGCGCAGGCCCAATGATCCGCCCGGAACTGAGTTCTTTTATCGCCTGATTCCCGTCCAGGGCGTGATCGTGCACAAGACACACATCACCTACCCCCTGGGTCCGCAAAAACTCAAGCGGGTCAAGCAGCTCTTCTACGCCGGCGATTGGCAGGTGACCACGCTGCCAGGCTACGGCCCTCGTCACCGCGCCAACCCTTTCGAAACCTTCGAGGCGATCCCGGCGGTGGCTCGCTACCAGTTCATGCTCGACAACGCCGAGTACTTCGTACGCACATTCATACGCGGGCCGGTGTGCCGTGGGCAGATTGCCACGGACGTGATCCGCGACAACTTCTGGGCGCTGTTCCAGGAGCCTGCCTTCGACCGCTACGTCACCGATGCCCGTTACCGTGGCAAGGCCACGCCCTTGCTCGCCATGCCGGGTCAGAATGACGATGTGGGCAGTGTGCTTGCGCTGTGGCGCGCCTATCGCGACAAGCGCAACGAGTACGAGAAACTGCGCCGTGAAGCCTATGCCGACATGCCGGCCCCGGGCTGGTCGACCTTGTGGACAGGCAACGACAACGCGTTGCTGAGCATCTTCCGTCACTTCGACAGCGCTACAGTGACCAAGGGCCTGGTGGGGGATGTGCCCCTGACGATGTGGTTGTTCGACTACCCCTTGCTCGAGCGCACCTACTACCAGCTGGCGGTCAACTTCGACGTCTTCGGCAACCTGTCGCACCAGCTGCAGACGCGCCTGTACTTCGACCTGATCCGCAACGGCGCCGAGGTCAACTTCCTGCGCCTGATGCCGGCCGAGTCGCGCCAGGGCATCCTGAGCGACTGGTATCAAGACAGCGGCAAGATAAAGATGTGGCTCGACTACGAAAACATCGACGCCGATACCCCGAGCGGCCTTGCCCTGAGTCCACACGATCCCAAACACGACTTCGGGTTGCAGCTGATCGCGCGGACCGCCAGCATCAATGCTTCACCCGACCCGATCAACCGCTGCCAGGGGGCGTACTGTTCGCGGCCGCAGATGACTGAAGAGTTCCGCAATGCAGAGCAGTCCCTCAGCCGGCTGGTCTCGCGTCCGGCCGCAGGGTTGAAAGTGATCAATCAATTGCCCGAGGCGACGCTGCTGCGCATCGAAAGGCAGGGTGGGCAGCGGCAGGTCTATACTTTGATGCGCAACCGGGCGCACAGCAACGTGGCATTCCTGTTGGGCGAGGCTTATCGTTACCAGCCGGGCCTCGATACCCTGACCTTGCAGCCCGGGGTCATGACCAGCTACCCCAACTTCATGTTCAACGTGCCAGCCGCCGAAGTACCGGTGTTCGTCGACCTGATGAGTCAGGCCAAGGATGATACCGCTCGCTTCGAGCGCATCGTCGAGCGATGGGGTATACGCCGAACTCACCCGCAATTCTGGCGTTATTTCCATGACCTGAGCGCGTTCATTCTGGAAACCGACCCGGTGGAGGCCGGCGTGCTGGACATGAACCGCTACGAAAACCTCTGATCGGGGCGCGCTGACCTTTCGCGCCCTCCTGCGGTCCCAAACCATGAGTGGCACCGGCAGCTGCGCTGCAGCCGGTGCCTGAATGCACCGGCAAACGCAGGGTACTTCATGCTGTATTCGCTTCAAGCACTTCGTGCTTTCGCCGCCTGGGTGGTCGTCTGCCACCACTTCATGCAGGTTTTTTTCGACTTTCATGCGTCCGGGCCCGTCGGCCAATTGTTCACTGATCGGGGTGCGGTCGGCGTGGATATCTTCTTCGTCATCAGCGGGTTGGTCATCTACCTTTCGACCTGCGACAAGCAGGTTGTCCCGCATCAGTTTCTGCTAAACCGAGTGCTGCGTATCGTGCCGGCCTACTGGTTCTACTCGGCCTTGATGGCCTTGATGCTGCTGGCCTTCAGTCAATGGATGCCGCATCAGGTGTTCACCTGGCAGCACCTATTGCGTTCACTCTTTTTCATACCGGCAGAGAACCCAGGTGGCTACGGCATGTACCCCACCCTGAACGTCGGCTGGACCTTGAACTTCGAGATGATGTTCTACCTGCTGTTCGGGATGGCGTTTCTCGTTGGCCGGCGCCAGCACTTGCTGGTGGTGGCCGGGCTGTTGGTAGTGGTGAGCGAGGTCCTGGGGCGCCTGGGCGTGGTCAGTCATTTCTACAACAATGACATCGTCTATGAATTCCTGCTCGGCATCGGTATCGGTGTGCTGCATCGCTGTGGCCTGATCCGTCAGGGTGTCTGGGTCCCGCTGGGGCTTCTGGCAGTGGCCGCGCTGGCCATTTATCAGCTAGACGCCTCTCAACGGCTGCTGCATTGGGGCCTGCCCAGCGCAATGGTCGTCCTGGCCTTCATCGCCATGGAGCCGCTGTTCACTGGCAATCGCGTACTCAAGGCGCTGGGCGACTGCTCGTATTCGGTGTACCTGATCCATGTACTGGTCCTGCACCTGGGCTGGTTTGCCAGCCAGCAACTGGGGCTGGACCCGTACCTGACATTCGCCGTCTGCGTGCCTTGCATCGCACTGCTGTCGTGGCTCAGTTACCAGTGGATCGAGCGCGGCCTGTACCGTCACATGCAGGCCTGGATG
Organism: Pseudomonas parafulva; assembly: GCF_002021815.1. Lineage (NCBI taxonomy): Bacteria > Pseudomonadati > Pseudomonadota > Gammaproteobacteria > Pseudomonadales > Pseudomonadaceae > Pseudomonas > Pseudomonas parafulva. Next base: position 2,784,902 of record NZ_CP019952.1, on the reverse strand, counting down.
CAAGCACCGAGCGTACAGGTGCAGCCGTATGTGCTTTCCCGAGTCAAATACTAGGACTTTGTTAGAGGGCTGCGTTGGCGTACACTGGCGCACAAGTCTGTGAGGAACCTACATGAGCGCTATAACCATTACCGACGCCGCCCATGACTACCTGGCTGATCTGCTGTCCAAGCAGAACACGCCGGGTATCGGCATTCGTATCTTCATCACCCAGCCGGGTACCCAGTACGCCGAGACGTGCATCGCCTATTGCAAGCCGGGTGAAGAGAAGCCTGATGACACTGCTGTGGGCCTCAAAAGCTTCACTGCCTACCTCGACGCTGTCAGCGTGCCGTTCCTGGAAGATGCGCTGGTGGACTATGCCACTGACCGCATGGGTGGCCAGTTGACCATCAAGGCGCCTAACGCCAAGGTGCCGATGGTCAATGAAGACAGCCCCATCAACGAACGCATCAACTACTATCTGCAGACCGAAATCAACCCTGGCCTGGCCAGTCATGGCGGTCAGGTGAGCCTGGTGGATGTCGTCGACGAGGGCATCGCTGTCCTGCAATTTGGCGGCGGCTGCCAAGGTTGCGGTCAGGCGGACGTCACCCTCAAGGAAGGCATCGAGCGGACACTCCTCGAGCGCATTCCTGAGCTCAAGGGTGTGCGTGATGTGACGGACCATAGCCAGAAAGAAAACGCCTACTACTAGGGCATCAGGGGTTGCACCGAGCTGGAATCTGGCTTGGCGCTGGCCCTGGAAGGCGACGTGCCGCACTGCACTAGCAACAAACTGTTACGTTTGCAAGCCCTGCGACAATCGGCCGCTGCCCGTAATCAGCGGCCTGCAGGGGTTAATCGCCGCCAGTGGGTAGAAGGTACTTGGGGGGGCATGCCAGAATGCGCCGGTTTTCTGCCCGGCCCGCCCCGAGGGTCGGCACCTTCCCTGTAAAGGATGGTTTCATGAATGATCTTCTGACCCGGCGTGCAGTCGTCGCCGGCATGGGCGTTCTTGGGCTTGGCCTGCTGGCAGGTTGCAGTCCGGCGCGTGGGCTCGAGTTCAAGTATGGCAAGAACATGAGCAACGAAATCCTTGGGCGCAAGTTCTCGCTGCGCGATCCCCAAGGCAACGTCCGTACCCTCTCAAGCTTCTACGGCAGCATGCCGATGGTCTTCTTCGGCTTCACCCAGTGCCCGGCCATCTGCCCGACCACACTGGCACGAGCCGCCCAGATCCGCAAACTGCTGCGCGGTCGAGACCGTGATCTGTTCCAGGTGGTATTCATTACCCTCGATCCAGAACGCGATACGCCGCAAGTGCTCGATGCCTACGTCAAGGCGTTCGACCCGACCTTCGTCGCGCTCACCGGTACGCCTGCAGAAATCGACGCCGTGGCCAGGGAGTTCAAGGTGTTCTACGAAAAAGTCCCGGCCGGTGACACCTATACCATTTCACATTCGTCCACCAGCTACGTTTACGACACCCGTGGCACCCTGCGGCTGAGCCTCGGGCATTCCCTCACAGCCAAGGAATGTGCCGAAGACCTGGTTACCCTGATGGAGATCTGCTGAATGTCATTGCAATCCGTTAAGCGCGGCCTGGCTGCGTTGGTCCTGCTGGGCCTCACTGGGCCGGTAATGGCCCAGACCATAGTCAGCGAGGCGTGGGTGCGCGCCAGCGTGCCTCACCAGCAGTCGACCGGTGCCTTCATGACCATTACCGCCAGTAGCGACAGCAAGCTGGTCAGTGTCGCCTCGCCTGTGGCCAAGACTGTACAAGTGCATGAAATGACCATGAACGGGGACGTCATGGGCATGCGTGAGGTCAAGGCTGTCGCGCTGCCGGCCGGTAAGCCTGTCACCCTGGACCCCAATGGCCTGCACGTGATGCTGATGGGCTTGAACGATCAGGTGAAGGAAGGCCAGCAGGTTCCGCTGACGCTGACGGTAGAAACCGCCGATGGCACCGCCGAGACTGTGGCCGTGCAAGCTCAGGTACGCGCGCTCACTGCGCAGGCGCAAGGTGAGCATGAACATATGCACATGAGCCACCCGTAAAACCTGGCGGGGCTGCCTTGCGGCCCCAGCTGGTTCAACTGCGAAACTTCGGCAGTGGCCTGTCCAGCGTCAATGACGTCAGCGCACGCCGCACACGTGCTTCGTCAGCTTCCAAGGCCTTCAGGCTTGCCCGTATCTTGCCGGCCGCCGGCAGGTCGCCCTGGCGATCGATCCAGTCGGCAATCGCCTTGCAAGCAGTGCTAAGGCACGCTTGCCGCTGGTTCATCAGTGACAGAAGGGTGGTGATCTCTCGTTCGGACATGACGGCTCCTCCTTTCAGCCTTTTGAGTGTAGCAGCGCCATGGCCAAACGCCTGTGCCGCATTGACGCGCTCACGCGGCGAAGCAGGCCAGCCGGTAGGCCCCCGGGGTGATGCCATAGGCTTGCTTGAACTGTCTGTTCAGATGGCTCTGGTCGGCAAAGCCCAGGCTGAACGCCACTGTCGCAGGCGGCTGCCCCTCCTTGAGCAGCTCCCTGGCCCTTACAAGGCGTCGCTGCTTGAGCCAGGCGTGAGGGGGCATGCCCGTTGCCTGGCGAAACACCCGTGCGAAGTGAAACGGCGACAGGTTGACGGCAGCCGCCAGTAACTCCAGCGACGGCGGGTCAGCCAAGTGGGTTTCCAGCAACTCTCTTGCGCGTGCAACAGCGCGAGGCTCGCGACCAGGGGCAGACAGATCGGCCAGGCGTCCGTGGCGTTGAACCAGCGCCAACACCGCCTGGCGCCATACGGTTTGCTGTTGCAGTGCGCTGGCGCTGCTTTCGGACAGCTGATGCAGTTGGCTGAAGGCGCTGGCAAGGCCAGCATCATGGATCACGCTATCGCGAAAGCGCGGCATCCCCCCATGGCCCAGTTCCAATTCATCCAGCACACCGGTAACGCGCTCATGTTCAGGGTAGAACCCGCGATAACGCCACCCGGCCTCGTGGGCCTTGGCACCGGTATGCAGTTCGTCCGGATTGATCAGGACCATGCTGCCAACCGGTGCAAGATGCTCGCTGCCCCGGTGCCAGAAACGCTGGGCACCGGATTCGATCACGGTGAACACATAGCCTTCATGCACGTGTGGTGCAAACCGTTGTTGCACATACTGGGCGTGCAGCATTTCCACATCGCCCAGCGCCGGTGCCTGCCATAGATGCGTTTGCTCACGGGTAGTGGTGTTCATGAAAGGACGCTTCGCAGGACGAAGAAAATCAACATGCTCAACAGCATGCTCAGCATCACGCTACGGGTCAACCACACCAGTGCGGCAGCCACCACCGCCCCCAGCAGGTACGGGTTGAGCGGTTGCAGGTTAAGCGTATGCCCTGGCAAGAAGATGATAGGGCCGCAGATGGCCGTGAGCATACCTGGCACCGCAAAGCCCAGGAATTGACGCGCATGGGCGCTCAGGCGCAACGGTAGGCGCGGTTCGAGAAAAGCATAGCGATTGAGGAACACCACTATGCCCATGCCGATGATGAGCAGCCAGGTCATCAAACGGTCCTCCGAAGTTTCTGGCATGCGAAGCCGGTGCTCATCCCAAGCAGGCCGGCGCTGACCAAGGCCGTTTCCCACTGCCAATGGCTGAGCAGTACTGAAGCGGCCAGTGAAACGGCGACGCACGCGAGCGTAGGCAGATTACGTACCAGGGGCGTGATCAAGGCGACGAAAGTGGCGACGATGGAGAAGTCCAGGCCTAGCTGATCAAGGTGTGGAATGCTTTGCCCCAGCACGATTCCGACCCACGTGAACAGATTCCATGCAACGTAGAATGTGAAGCCCAGACCTAAGGCATACCAGCGATTGAAATGCTGGTGGTCGTGCCGACTGGTCAGGGCAAAGAACTCATCGGTCAGCAGAAATCCAAGCCCCAGGCGCCAGTGCAGTGGCAAGGGGGAGAGCGCTGGGCGCATCGACAGCCCGTAAAGCAGGTGCTGTGAGGTGAGTAACAAGGTTGTCAGCAGTATGGAGGCCAGGCTGGCACCGCTTTTGAGCATGCCGATGGCCACCAGCTGCGCAGCGCCGGCAAAGACGATCGCCGAGAGCCCCTGGCTTTCCCAGGCGCTGAGGTTGGCTTCGATGGCCATGGAGCCGGCCAGCAGGCCCCAGGGCGCGACGGCAAGCGACAGCGGCATGATGGCGATGGCGCCCTGCAAAAAGGCGTGACGTGCGATGGACGGCATAGGAAGCGGGCATGTGGACAAGGCAGGCCAGCATGCCAAGCCACCACAGGTGATGGCTTGAACGTTCTTGCTCTGTTGTCACCCATTTGGTGCGCCGCGCTGAGGCCCCCGGCGGCCGGGGGTCAAGGCCGGCTGGTCAAATGCTGCTGCGCCGTTACACAGCCATTGGTCTCTACCGCTTTTTGCAGCAATGAGTGGCGATGTTGCGGATCCAGATCACCCAGCAGGCGGTAGACCTCGGCCTGATAATCGCGCTGTCGCCCCCATAGCATCTCAAGGCCCTGGGGCTGGCTGCGGCTGCAGGCCATGCGGGTGGCAGGCTGGGGATAGTAGGGCGCATAGAGGGTTGCCATGCTCGGTACGGCCTCCAGTGCGGCGCGGTACTGGGCGCTGGCGTTGTAAGGTGGGCACCAGGTGGCAATGGCTGGTGCCGACGGCGCAAACCCTTGGTCGAGGCTTGCCTGGAGCAGAGGGCAGGCGGCGTCGGGTATCTGCGCGGCAGGCAAGTAAGTCATGTAGTAAAGCGCCAGACGGTACTGCGCGACTGGGTGGCCGAGTGCGACCGATTTCTTGAGCAGTGCCACCGCAGTCGGCAACGTGTGGGCCATGGCCTGCCCCTGGCGCCGCAGCTCTGGGTCGCTATCCAGGGCTGTGCGCAAGACGCTTTCGTCCTCTTGAGTATCTGCTTGTTCCAGAAGAGGCAGTGCCTGGCGGTAGAGCAGATCGGCATGGGGGTCGATGGACACTTCCAGTGCGTGCCCCGCCGTAGGCAGCAGCGCGGCCAGCATCAGCGCCATCTGCGGCAAGCGACTCACAGGCTCGCCTCGCCAGTTGCCAGGCAAGGATGGACGGCTTCTCTATTCATGACAGTCAAGCGTACGCCTCAGGCAATCGGAACGACGGACTATTCTATCCATGCAACAGGGCCGTCCGAAAGACCACCCGACGATTGTCAATCAGTAGAGCACTATAGAGTGCTCGCGGACAGTGGTTTTTCCCGGGCAAGGCCGAGCTTGGCCGTGATCACGTTGGCCAGCGCGGTCTGCCCCATGTCGTTGAGGTGCAAGCGGTCGATGAACAGGTCCGAACCGAAGGCTGGCGAGCTGTCGAGCATGCAGTTCATGTCGAAGCAGGGCACCGGTGCGGCTTGTTCGCGAATGCGGCGAAAGAATGCCGCATGCACCTTGCGATCGAAAACGCCTTCGAGCAAGCGGTCGATGTTCCCTGGCGTTTGCTGAAGTGCGCTGAGCATGAACTGCTCACCCGCTGGCAGGGTATCGCGACACCAGTGCACCAGGGGTTGAAGGATGAAGGTGAGGGTAGTGTGAGCGCTGCCTAGCAGTCGATCCCATTGCTGCACTGAGCGAGCAATATGGTCGGCTGCCTGGGCGGTGCGTTTTTCTGCTGGGGAAAGTGCCTCGAAGGGCCGACGTGGCCGAGGCGCGGCGGCCGGAGGTGCCAGCACCTGGCTCAGCCGCTGCCAGAGGCTCAGGCCAGGCTGTGGTGCTGCCTGGGCTTGCTCTGAACCGGCCAGCGACGTTTGCCAGTCATTGATCTGCTGAGGCTCATGTGAGCAGGCGCTGATGTCCCAAAGCGCTTCGTGTGCCAGGCTGTTGAGTCCGCTGAGTATGACCACATGTCCCAGCGGTGCCAGGCGGTGCTCATGAGTGAGGAACATCAATAGTTCCTGGCTCGCATCCAGCCCGCACCCGGCCAGGCTCAGCCAGAGTTCTCCGGTCAGCGCCGACAGCTGCGAGGCCACGGTGTATTCATCGGAACTGGCCCCGATGCCCATCGCCACCGAGCCTCCGACCAGCAGATTGATCCGCGCAGTGCTGTCGCGTTCAGCCACCGAAAACCGCCGGCCGTTGAAATGGCTGTAGCGAAGGCCCAAGGCGTCGGTATTGACGACGGCCGAGCTGAACCCGGTTTCGTGTACCCGAACGCGTTGGGTGGCGCACTGGGTGGCCTGGGCAAGCAGCTGTTGGTACTCAAGCTGCAAAGGCGCAAGCCCTTGGCGACTGGGAGTGGACATCGGGACTCCTGGCAAGACAGCGCGTCAGGCAAGGGGCTAGGCGGTAAGCTCCTTGAGGTTGTACAAAAGCCCGCCGATGGCGATCAACAGCAATGCCACGCCGGACGCAAGGCTGATGAATCGTTGGCTGCGCGCTGACGCGATCTTGCCGATGGCAAAGATATAAAGACTCAGCACGGCGAAGTCGATCACGATCCAGAGCAGTGAAAGCACGACCATGCTTTTGCCGAACGACTCGGTGATCTGGATGAACTGCGGGAAAAAGGCGATGAAGAAAATGATGTCCTTGGGGTTGGAGATCCCCACCATGAAGCCTTGCCACAGCCCCCCGCGGCTCACGGGTTTGGCGCTTTCGGGCCGTTGGTCTGGCTGCGGGCTTGCGAGCGCCTCCCTGAGCGTGCCGACGGCGATATAGCCGATGAACAGGCAACCCAACAGGCTCATGGCACTAAGCCATGCCCTGTCGATGGCCGCGCTGGTGAGGATGATCCACGCCGCTGCGCCGATCAGTACCAGCGAGGCCCAGTTGGTGCCCAAGGCCGTGAAAATGGCCTTGCGTGAGCCAGAAGCGGCTGCGGTATTGACGATCAATGCCACGACCGGACCTGGAGTGGCGATCAGCAGCAGGACGGTAAGGGCGTAGGAGGCAGTCAGGGCGGTATTCACGTCAGTTCTCGATCATGTTGTCGGGGGTGGCAGGCACTGCGGTCCGGGCATGGAAAGGGCAGCGTGCCGGGTTCAACGAACCGGTTTCCTGTAATTGATATTGCGTCCACTCAAAGTTATCCGCTTCACCGAAGAAGCCGAGGCTGTCAGGCATTACCCCGTCGTTGTAGTGGCCGACCCGCTGGCGAATGCGCTCGCGGATGCGCTGGCCGCTCGTGGTGGCGACATTGGCCACTTCGTCGAAGTTCTCGCGCGGGTTGATGACGAATGTGATGTGTTTGCCCAGGTTGCGGCTTTTCATCTGCTGGTGGCCCGGGAAGTTCATGTTGATGAACAGCGGCATGCCGGCAAAGCAGAACGACCAGCCGCTGTGTGCGGGGTCGGCCGGCACTGTCTGGGGCCAGGGATTCGGATCCCGTGCGTGAACGCCTTGCAGCACCTTCCAGGCTAGTGCCTGCTGATGCGCGAGCGGCATGTCGGTCACTGTTTCTAGAAACGCCACCAACGGGTGGCCGATGCGAAGCTTGGGCGCAATCGGATCCATCAACCCGACATAGCTGGCCAGCCCTTGAGCGATGTCATCAGCCAGTTGTTCAGCGCTGGCGAAAAGAACGTAGCAAGTTTGCGCATTGACCGCCTTGCGCCCGAACAGGCAGGGGAAATCCGGATTGGCAACGGTATGGCGAAAGTGTTGCAGTGCAGCGGTTGTCCAGTGTGGTTCGATGCACGCATGTTCGAGGGTCTGCTCAAACGCATCCAGGCGATAGCATTGTCCATATCCCGTAAACATGGTTTCCCCAAACTTTTAATTGATGAACGATCTACGCAGTTTCAGGCAGGATCTAGGTTATGTATGTTTTTTTAATGCATTTTCTAGAACTATCAGCAGGTTGTAAAACGCGTGAAACTATGACCTACTATTAGTCTTGCTAATAGTCAGGAGGCGTCTATGTCGGAAAGGATTCAGGCCTTGCATGCACTGCGTGCGTTCGAGGTCGCATCCCGCTATGGTTCGTTCACCAGGGCGGCGGAAGAGCTTGCACTGACCCAAGGCGCAGTCAGCCACCATATCAAGACCCTCGAGGGCATGTTCGGCTGCGATTTGTTCGAACGGCGAGGGCCCAAGTTGAGCCTGACCGAGCACGGACGCCTGCTCTCTCAAGAGCTCAAGGTCGGTTTCAAGATCATCGAAAACGCTTGCGCGCTGCTGCGCCAGGATCGCTACGGCCTGCGTTTGAAGGCGCCTTCAACGCTCACCGTGCGCTGGTTGCTAAGGGCACTGGACGGTTTCAAGAAACACGAAGACACCTGCACTGTGCAGCTCTCGAGCGTGTGGATGGATATCGACAGCGTCGACTTCTATTCTGAGCCCTACGATTGCGCCATCTTGCTGGCCAACGGCCGTTTCGCGGCCGATGTGGAGAGCTTCAGGCTGTTCGACGAGTGGCTCATTCCCGTCTGCCACCCCGACTACATGGGACAGGCGCAACCTGCGCTGTCGGACCTGAACCGTTGTGAATTGCTGCATCCCTCGCCTGATCGGCGCGACTGGCGGCGCTGGTTGGCGCGCATGGATGCCCTCGATGTCAGCATCGACCAGGGCCAGGTGTTCGACACGCTCGATCAAGGTATCTCTGCCGCTCAGCAGGGCCTGGGCATCTCCGTGGTCGATCTGGTGTTGGCCAGTGCCGACCTGGCAGCCGGGCGCCTGGTCACGCCGTTCAAACAGGCCGTGGCAACTGGGGATGGCTACTACATGACCTGGCTGAAAAACAGCCCCAAGGCCCGTCAGATGCAAAAATTGCGAGATTTTCTCCTCGGTCAGGTGCCTCCCTTGGTGCTCAAGGACATCAACTACCTGTACAGCTGAGCCCGCTGTACCGCACACGGCAAGCGCAGCCACTTCACCGACGGTGGGCGCCGTGGGTTTGGATGCCGGAGCATCTTGTCGTCTCACAGGCCAGGCCCGGTGCGCCGGGGGCCACCCGTTACACTTGTCATCATCAACGAATGCAGAGGGCGCGGCAGTGGATTTGCAGCAGGGCTTCGTCCTGACCCGGCACTGGTACGACACGCAGGCAGGCACGTGCGTGGAGCTGTGGTTGGCCACCGATCAGGGCCCTCGGCAAGTGAGACTGGCGCCCCAGGTCAACGTGGCGTTCGTCCCGCAGGCGCAACAAGCGCACGCGCAGCTGCTGCTGGCCGACGAGCCAGATGCAGAGCTGCGCCCGCTTGGGTTGAAGACGTTCGATCAACGCCCAGTGGTAGGGCTGTACTGCCGGCACTACCGGCAGCTGTTGCAGCTGGAACAACGGCTGCGTACCGCAGGTATCGACGTCTACGAGGCCGATGTCAGGCCACCGGAGCGCTACCTGATGGAGCGCTTCATTACAGCCCCTGTGCAGTTCGCTGGACGCCTGGACGAGCGGGGCGTGCTCTGCGATGCCCAGCTCAAGCCGCACGGCAGCTACCGTCCCTCGCTGCGCCTGGTGTCGCTGGACATCGAAACTACCGAGCGGGGAGAGTTGTACAGCATTGCCCTGGAAGGCTGCGGACAGCGCCAGGTGTACATGCTTGGCCCAGCCAACGGCGACGCCAGTGAGGTTGACTTCGACCTGCACTACTGCGCCGATCGCAGTGCGTTGCTGCACTGCCTGAACCACTGGATAGCGCGCCACGACCCGGACGCGATCATCGGCTGGAACGTGGTGCAGTTCGATCTGCGCCTGCTGCATGAACACGGCAAAAAGCTACAAGTGGCCATGGACCTGGGCAGGGGCGGGGCGCCCATGACTCTGCGCGCGTCAGGTAGCGGTGGCCATGTCTTCATCGATGTGCCCGGCAGGTTAGTGATCGACGGCGTCGAAGCGCTGCGCTCGGCAACGTGGAGTTTTCCATCGTTCAGCCTTGAGAATGTTGCGCAAACCCTCTTGGGTGACGGCAAGGCCATCAGCACTCCTTACCAGCGCATGGATGAAATCAATCGCATGTTCGCCGAGGACAAGCCTGCGCTGGCCCGCTACAACCTCAAGGACTGTGAACTGGTCACACGCATCTTTGCCCACACCCGGTTGCTGGAGTTTCTGCTTGAGCGTGCTTCGGTCACGGGCCTGGCGGCAGACCGCAGCGGTGGCTCGGTGGCTGCCTTCTGCCACTTGTATATGCCGCACATGCACCGCCAGGGCTACGTCGCGCCCAACCTGGGCAGCCGCCCCGAGGAAGCCAGCCCCGGCGGGTTCGTCATGGATTCCCGACCTGGGCTATACGATTCGGTGCTGGTGCTGGACTACAAGAGCCTGTACCCCTCGATCATCCGCACATTTCTGATTGACCCTGTCGGCCTCGCCGAAGGGCTGCAACAGCCAGATGACGCGCGTTCGGTCGAGGGTTTCAGAGGGGCGCGTTTCTCCCGCACACGTCACTGTCTACCGGCGATCGTCGAACGTGTGTGGCGCGCCAGGGAACAAGCCAAGCAGGATTGCAATGCGCCATTGTCACAGGCGCTGAAAATCATCATGAATGCCTTCTACGGTGTATTAGGCTCAAGCGGCTGCCGATTTTTCGACGCGCGTCTGGCCTCCTCGATCACGTTGCGCGGGCACCAGATCATGCGCCAGACCCGCGCCCTGGTCGAAGCCCGCGGGTATGACGTGATCTACGGCGATACGGACTCGACGTTCGTCTGGCTCAAGACCGGCCACGATGAAGCGGCGGCTGCGCAGATTGGCAATGCACTGGTGAGCGAGGTAAATCGGTGGTGGCGCGAGCACCTGCGCCAGACGCTTGGCCTGGAGAGCGCGCTTGAGCTGCAGTTCGAAACCCATTACCGACGTTTTCTCATGCCCACCATACGCGGCACCGAGGAGGGCAGCAAAAAGCGCTATGCCGGCCTCGTCCAGCGTGCCGATGGCACCGAAGACATGGTCTACAAAGGGCTGGAATCGGTACGCACCGATTGGTCGCCGTTGGCCAGAACCTTCCAGCAGCAGCTCTACCGGCGAATTTTTCGCGGTGAGCCTTACCGCGAATACGTACGCGAGTACGTCAGTCAGATGCTTGGCGGGAAGCACGACGCTTCGCTTGTGTACCGCAAACGCCTGCGCCGCCCGTTGGCTGAGTATCAGCGCAACGTGCCACCGCACGTACGGGCCGCACGGCTTGCCGATGACTACAACCGGCAACTGGGTCGCTCGCTCCAGTACCAGCGGGGGGGCTGGATCAGCTACCTCATGACCACCGCCGGGCCCCAGCCGCTGGAGAACCGTCGTGCCCCCATCGACTATGACCATTATCTTTCGCGCCAGCTGCAGCCGGTCGCCGATGCGATTCTTCCCTTTGTGGGTGACAGCTTTTCTGCGTTGATCGATGACCAGATGCTGCTGTTTTAACCCTGAGGTAGTACCCCGTCGCCACGGGTTTGTTCTTAGGTCTCGCTAACCTCCCGTGCACAATCATTTCACGGGATTAACTGATGGATACCGCACTCACTGATCTTCAACTGGCAGAGCAGGCCGGCCAGGACGGCCTGATCGCTGCTCGCTTGCCGGGCTGGCTCAAAGAGCTCGACAAGGCATTCGTCACCCAGGCAGGCCAAGCCCTCAACAGCAGCCTGACCTGCCGCCACCGTCTGGCGGCGCGGTGGGGATCGATCAAAGGCATCGACGCATTCGCCAAGCCCCTGCTGGAGAAGACCTTGAGCGCGCGCTTCGGTATCACCCAGGGCGTGGACCAGTTGTGGTTTCGCAATGCTTACGAGGTGCCGCTGGCCACGTACTTCCCTGTGCGGGTGCCCTTGACCAAGCGCGAGTACTACCTGATACCGCTGCTCGAAGCCGTATTGCGAAATTTTACCGCTCAAGAGATGCAGTCACAGATCTTGCCGCCCATGGCCGGCGTATATGACGCGGCAGGTAACGCGGTGCCGGGACTTAGTGCCGCTCGGTTTGCCCAATGGGTCCGGGAATTGGATCTAGGGGCGCTCTATCAGCAGCACTTGGCCGCCCATCTGACGTCGGCCTCCATGCAAGCGCTACTGGGCGAGCTGAACCGGCACGAAATGTTGCTTGATGCATTCAAGGCTGACGCCCAGGGCGTATTTGCCCCTGGGGAACTCAAACTGCTGGTCGACTTGTGGCAAAGCGGCAGGCTTGGACACCTGCACGGCGATCGGGTGATTCCCAAACGTCTGCAGATCCTGGACTGTCCATTGCAGCAGATTCTGGTGCTGGATGTGCGGAACGAATCGTTGGCACCTTTCTACACCTCGAGCAAGCGTGTGCTGGTGTATATCCCGGGTGACCCGTTTGGAGCCTGGAGCGTTGCCGATAATCTGGAGCGCTTTGAACGCACCGTGCTGAACAAACGCTTGCGCCAGCCTGCCTATCAGCAGTTTTTTGCGCGTTTCATCCGACGTCGTGATAGCCAACGGTTCTTCAGCCAGATCGCAACGGCGTTCTATGAGGACATGCCGGTCTGGGCCACGGCTGACCTGTACCCGGTGGCGAGCATCTTGTCGGAGCCTGTGTTCGAAACGCTCGCCAGCGCTCGCGCTCAACACGTGATGGACGATGCCGCGACGCTGGCGCCTCCGGTCAACGCTTTGGATCGAGCGCTCGAGCGTGCCCATGAGCAACGCCTGGCAGCCGAAGGCTGGACGCTGCTGGGATTGGCCAGCTTCTGGCTACCTGGGTTGGGCTTGGTACTGCTTGCCGTGACTGCTTGGGAGTTGCTGAAGGAGGTGTTCCATGGGGTGGACGCTTGGCATGAGGGCGAGACGGAGCAGGCCATGAATCATATGACCCATGTGGCCGCTGAAGTCACGCTGATTGGCGCTACCGCAGGGGCGGGTTATGGCTTGGCCAAGGCGTGGAAACGCTCGACCTGGGTTGATGGCCTGGTCCAGTCCGATGTGCAAGATGACGGCGCGCGCCTGTGGTCTGAGGACTTGTCGCCGTTTCGAAGCGCCCCGCCACCTGCTCAAGCGTTGACAGATCACGAGGGAATCAGCCGCCAAGGCACTGATGCATGGATCCGCATGGACGGCCACACTTACCCGGTGCAGCAACGGGCGACCGACGATCAGTGGCAACTGTTGCCGCGCGACGGTATGGGTCCTCTTTTACAGCACAACGGTGCAGGTGCGTGGCGGTTGTGGAGTGAATCCCCCCTCGATTGGTCGACAACCCATTACCTGTTCAGGCGATTGGGCGGGCCGATGGCAGAACTCGATGACACGCGCATCGAGCAGGTCATGGCCATTCACGCGCTCGACGACGACCAGCTACGCGGTTTGCATATTCGCGGCGCCGACCCCTTGCCAGCGCTGATCGACACCAGCAGCCGTGCGCATCTTGCTCAGCGTGTCGACAACCTGCTGGTGCAGTTGCGCACTGGCGTTGTAGCCGAGGATCAGAGCCTGCTGGCGCAGGTTGTCCAGCTGACCGGTGGCGAAGGGCTGTCCAATGTGGATCTAGCGGCGCAGCTCGATGGACAACGGTACGAAGTCATGCAGCACCTGTTGGATCAGCAAACGCCCCCTTCGAGCCAGGAAATCCAAGCCTTACAGTGCGTATTTCCACGCTTGTACCCTGCTGCGGCACAGACGCTGCTGGCCAATGCGAGCAGCGTCGACCTGCAACGTCTGCGTCAGACTGGCCGCGTACCCTTGCAACTGGCCGAAGCTGCCCGTCAGCGCAGCTCGTACATTCGGGTGCAACGCGCCCTCGAAAGCCTGTATTTGCGGACGTCCCAGGATACGGATTTGGCCAAGTTGGTCCTGGGGTTGCTCGCTTATCGAGCTGGCGGCATCGGTAATGTACGTTGGCGGCTGTTAAGTGCGCAGTCCAACGGCGTACAACTGGCCAGTGTTGGAGAAGGGGATGCCGAGCTGCAGCTGTTCCATGAAACCCAAGGCTACAGCGTGAGAAACGCCTTCGCGCAGGAGATCTGTCCTCCCGGCGACCTGTTCGACGCCATCGTGAGTGCCTATGATCAGGCACAACTGACCTCCATGGGGCTGCATCAGCCTTTCGCCCAATGTTTGCGCCAAGAAGTCGCTGCGCTCGCCCAGGTTCACCGGGCAGCATTGCCTGAGCTCCTGGGCATCACGACTCGCCGCCGCTGGCAATTGCCCACCCGCTTGGCCGACGGTCGCGTGGGGTACCTGCTCAGTGGACGTGGAGGGCGCAGGCCGAACCCCTACCTGCGAAGGCTGAGGTTTCTGTACCCCACTTATACCGATACCCAGCTTGACGCGTGGCTGGATGATGCGCGATCGGCCGCAGGGGGGATCGAAGCACGGTTGCGACGCCTGGAGGATCAGTACCGGCTCCTCAGCGCGCAGTTGCGCACATGGGCCAGGCAAGGATCTAGCCATGCCGAACGACAACGCCGCCGATCGCTTGGACGAGCCTTGCGCAATTGCTGGCAGCACGTCCTGGATGAGGGCATGCACGGCGACAGTCTTATCCAAGCCTATCGTTGGGACATGATTGGCATTCATACCGAAAGCCTACCGGAGCTGCCGTCCCAGGTAGGGTTCGGCCATGTGTATTCACTGGCACTGCGCGACGCCAGCATCCGCCATTTGCCTGAAAGCTTCCTGGGTGCATTCACCAGTGTTCGTTCGCTCGAGCTTCCCGATAACCAGCTCTTGCGGATTCCCCAGGCGCTCCTGCAGCTGGAACATCTGTGGACGCTGAACATGGCACACAACCACATCGTGCTTGATGCGGGGCAGGCCACTATTCTGGCTTGCTGCAGCAACTTGCGTTATCTGGACCTCTCACGTAACCCGTTGGGCAGGCCGTTTTCGGTGGGCGGGCTGACATACCTGCACGAGTTGCGTATAGCAGGCGCCGGCCTGCGCAGCTTGCCTTACCAACTACTCGAGAGTACATCCCTGCGGGTGGTCGATTTGCGCGACAACCTGCTCACGGCGTTGCCTGAGAACTTCTATGAATCGCGCCTGTGGGTGGAGGGTGAAGTCCACCTGGGCGGCAATCCGCTGTCGGCTGCTGAGCGTGAGCGGCTGGCGCAAGCGTTGCTCACGGCCGCTACCCGCGCCCGTAACCGAGCGATGGGACTGGTGCGACTGCGCTGGATGGATGCGATCGGCCTGAACCATCGCACCGAACTGGGCGCCTGCTGGGAACACCTGCAGGCCATGGAGGACGCCGGCGAGTTCTTCGGTCTACTCGAACGCCTCATGGACACAGCGGATTTTCAGCACCGCACTGGTGCGCGGTATCTCGCCGGCCGAGTACTGACACTGTTGAGGGCCATGCGAGATTCGAGCGACCTGAGGGTGGCGATGTTCAGCGATGCCGAGCAACTGACCTGTCAGGACAGCGTGGCTCTGCGTTTCAGCGACCTTGAAGTGCGCCTGCGGGTCTGGCAGGCCGACGCCCAAGCGCAGCAAGGTGATCAGGAACAGGCTCTTTTGCACCTGGGGCGGCAGCTGTGGCGCTTGGATGAGGTCGAGCGTGTGGCCATGGATGACGTGCGCTGGCGCCAGGCCGATGGTGCCGATCCTGACGAGATCGAGGTGGTGCTGGCTTACCGCCTGGCGCTACGCGAGCGCCTTGACCTGCCCATCTTCACCAGCGGCATGTCATTCAGGGAGGTAGCCGGGGTTACCGAAGCGCATATGGAGCGGGCAGCCAGGCGCGTGCTGCAGGCAGAAACCAGCGAGCAACTGGCCAACTCTCTGTTGGATCGGGAGTTCTGGTGCAGGCACGTACGCAACGTGCATGCGCAGCGTTTTGAGGAGATGAACGCCCCTTTTCATGCACGGCTGGAGGCTGTGCAAGAGGCTCCTGATCTGAGCGAACAGCAGGTGTTGCAGCAGACAGAAGAAATTTCACAGCAACGCCAGACAGGCGAGCGCGCTCTTCTGCTGGCCATCACGCGTCAGGCGCTGGACAGCGCGGCCGAGCCCATCTCACCCTGAGGTGAAGCAGGCCGTCGTACCAGCGCAGGATAAGCGTGTTGAGCTATGCTCATAGGCATGCATGGGCTATCTAGGGCGCCACCTGGCAGGGTGGACACCTCCAGTTACTTTTGAGTTGCGCCTTGCCGGGTGGGTTGGTTTAGGCTCCTGCGTCGGACCTTTCTCCAAGGTCTGTAGTCTTTGTTTGATCGAGAGAAAAAGGAGATGCGCATGCTCGTCCGGTCACTGACCCTCGCCGCCTTGCTCGCCGCTGTGAGCCCGGCTTTTGCGGCTGACAATAATGGGCCACTGGCCCAGGAGCTGGGCAAGGCAAGGCCATTGGTCATCATCGCACCTAGCAGTGCCGACCCCACCCTCAGGGCCATTACCAAGGCCATGGAGGATCCGGCTACGCAGGCCGCCTTCGAGGAGCGTAACGTCGTGCTGTACAGCGTCGCCCAGATGATGGGGAAACAGGGCGACAAGAACCTTGAGCAGCAGACCACCATGGCACTGATCCGCGAGCTCAAGCTCGGTGCCAGTAAAGGCACCAAGGTCATCCTCGTTGGCAAGGACGGTGAGCGGCACATGCTCAAGGACGATGACACCGGGGAGGTTCTCGACCCCCAGGCCATCATCAAGGCGGTGGACGACCTACCTGCGAGTGAGAAAGCGATCAAGGCATCCGAGCCGGCCGCGGCCGCGGCGCAGGAAAAGACCAAGGATGCAAAACCGGCCAAGCCCTCCAAGCCCAGTGCACCGCCCAAGCCCCTGGAAGATTGAGCGTTTTGTCAAGCAAGCGCCTGCGAAGGGCGGGCGCCATGCGGGGTTGCCGGTGCAGCCGCCGGTGCAGCCCTTACGGGTCAGGCGGTGGGTTGCCCGGCGCTGCCAGTCGCAACGAGAGTAGGGTCATCGTGCAGCGATATCCGCGAAGTTTCCGGCAATGCCAGCCCGCCCACTAGCGCTATCAAGGCAATGACGACCAGGTAGAAAGCTGGCGCCAGACTGCTGCCTGTCTGCCCGATCAGCCAGGTCGCGACCAGCGGGGCGGTGCCGCCGAACAGGGTGTAGGCCACGTTATAGGTAATGGCCGAGGCTGTATAGCGGGTACGTGTAGGGAAGCTTTCCGATAGCAGGGCCGCCGTTACAACGCCGCTGGACAATGCACCCACCGCCAGCAGCACCACACCTAGCAGGGCGCCGAACATCGACCCCGAGCTGGCCAGCCAGTAGGCCGGGAACACGCACAGCATCACCCACAAGCAGGTAAAGCCAATGGTTTTGCGCCGCCCGATGCGATCCGACACAGCGCCGGCAACCGGGCAACCCGCGGCGGCGAACAGCAGCGCAACAGTGGTCACCAGCAATGACTGGGCGCGAGTCAGGTTGCCCACCAGTTGCAGGTAGGTGGCAAAGTAGGTGGTGAACATATAGAACGACAGTGCGGTGAGGGAGATGAACGCGCCCAGGTTGCGTATCGCGCGTCCATGGTGGCGCAGCGTCTGCTTGAGGGGCGAATGCTCATGTTCCTTGCCTTGCGCCAGTGCTTCACGGAAGGCTGGCGTTTCTTCCATGCGCCAGCGCAGGTACAAACCCACCAGGCCCAAGGGTGCGGCGATCAGAAACGGTACACGCCAGCCCCAGGCGGCCATGGCTTCCGTGCTCAGGCTTGCTTCCAGGCCGTAGGCGATCACGGCAGCGCAGGCAAAGGCCGAGAACGTCGAGACCGGCACGAAGCTGCCGTAGAACGCGCGCTTGTCGTTTGGTGCATGCTCCATCAGGTAGGCACATGCCCCCGCATATTCACCTCCGGCCGAGAAGCCTTGCAGGCAGCGTGCAAGCGTCAACAGTACGGGGGCTGCCAATCCGATGCTGGCATACGTTGGGAGCAGGCCGATGAGGGTGGTGGAGCCTGCCATCAGCAAGATAGTCAGCGACAGGATGCGCTTGCGTCCCAGGCGGTCTCCCAGCGCGCCGAACACGATGCCACCCAGTGGGCGCAGGGCGAACGCCACGGCAAACACGGCGAAGGTCTTGAGCAAGGCGACGCTCGGGTCGCCACTGGCGAAGAACTGGCTGGCGATGAGGGTTGCAAGAAAGCCGTAGACGGCGAAGTCGAACCATTCGACGAAATTGCCGATGGCCGAAGCGGCGATCACCCTGCGCAGGGTGGCAGGGGATACCTCGTGAGGTGCGGACATGCGGGTGCTCTCCGATTTTCCATTGGCAGCCATGACGAGCGTGGTGCGGTCGAGCCGCGCCATCATTTGTTGTGGTTGTCAGTAGATCGGCCCCGCTTATGGGTTGCTTTGTCGAGGACGACCTTTGGATGCCAGAAACGACCGGGGCGGTTGGAGCTCTAGGCCACGACAACGCGGTTGCGCCCACTCTGCTTGGCCAGATAAAGCGCTCTGTCAGCCGCGGCCAACGTGCCGGCCGCATCGTCTGTGCCTTCCCAATGCGCCACTCCAAGCGACACAGTCAGGTCGCCCACCGGAGCTATCGGGGTGTCCTCGATGATCGCGCGCAGGCGCTCGGCCACACTGGCTGCCACAGCCAGGTCTGCGCCAGGCAATAGCATCAGAAACTCCTCGCCGCCAGTACGGCAAAGCAAGTCGCCTTCCCGACAACAGCGGCGCATCGAATGGGCCAGTTGTCGTAGCACGGCATCGCCTGTGTCGTGCCCGTGGCTGTCGTTGATCCGTTTGAAATGATCCACGTCCATGACGATGGCTGAAAAACGCCGGCCTTCAGCCTCTAACAACGACAGGCTGAATTCCAGCCCGCGGCGATTGACCAGCCCTGTCAGGGGGTCGGTCTGGGCTTCGCGGTTCAGCCGGCCAATGCGTTCGTGTAGCAAATTCAGGCCGAACAACAACGCTCGCTTGAGCTCAGCTGCCTCGAAATACCACGCACGCACCCGGTGCAAATCTTCGGCCGTGTTGGCGCTGTCCATCCTCCTTGCACTGGCGGCGAGCTGCCAGAGTGGCCGAGCGATGACCAATGCCAGCCACCAGAGCAACAGGCTGCCGACCAGCGCCAGTGGCACCGATGCACCTATCACGTTGAGGACCAGGGTATTGAGCGGTGCCACGGTGCGTGACAGTGGCTGCTGGGCGACCACGCCCCAACGGGCACTGGGCACGGTGGCGAAGCCTGCTAGCATCTCGACGTTCTGGCTGTTGGTGAGTGCCAGGGTGCCGCTGGGCAGCGTTGGCAACTGGTCGATCAAGGCATTGCCCTGCACGACGGTACCGACACGCTGGTTATCAGGGTGGTAGAGCAGGCGTCGTTGGTGGTCGACTACATAGAGATATGAGCCGTCCTTGTAGAAATGCTCGCCCAGCAAACTGTTGAGGATGTTGTGTTCGCGCAGGTAGAGCGTGCCCCCTACGTAGCCCAGGTAACGGCCTTGCTCGTCGATGATCGGCTGCGAGAGGGTGACCACCAAGTTGTTGGCAGCGGAGACGTAAGGGGTAGAGACCAGCGCACGCCGCAGGTGCAGCGCTTCGTCGACCCCCGGGGAGTGCATGCGCCCGCCCACCAGGTGCCGCAGCGGCGCAGGGGAGACGGACAGCAACGTGCCGTCGGCATCGATCACGAAGGTGGAATTGAACGCCATGCTCTGCGCCAGCACGCGGTGTGTTTCAGCCTGCAAGGCCACGGCGTCACTCAGTTGCCGGCCTTGCACACCTGCGCTGAACTGCAATTGCTGCAAGGCGTTCCCGATGAAGGTTTCGGTGATGCTGGCCAGCTTGGTGGCGTACACCCGGTTCGCTTCCAGCGCGTGATCGATCAGCAACTGGCGCTGGACGCGGTAGCTGGCAAAATAGCTGGCGCACAGCATTACCAGTGCAGTGAGTGCACAGAGCACCAGAATGAGCCTGCGCAGGTCCAGTCGCAATCCATGCTTGGTGTTTGGCAATCCTGACCTCGAAATCATCAGATACGGAGAATGGCAAGCAATCCTCGATAGCCGTCGCGTAGCGCGTGACGCTCAGGGGGCGGGGTTTTCCAGAGCCTGGAGTTCTGCCTCCACGTCCTGCATGCGCTGTTCAGCCACCGCCTGTACCTTGGCATCTGCGGCGGTTTGCTGCATCAGTGCCGTGAGTTTTTCGCTCAACCGCTTGCCTTCAGGGGTTTTTTCCAAAGCGCGGGCCTTGGCGGGGTCCTGCAAGGCGCCGACGATACTGGCGAATTCGGCATCGGTAAAATTCTGTTCGCTGTACAGGCGGAACAGGTCCTGGCGCTGGTCGTCAACGGTCAGGTGTCGGCGCAGCACCTGTTCGATGCTGGCTTGGCTCACGTCCGGGTACTTGCCTGCAAGGAGCACGGCCATGCGTTGAATGTTGTGGTCATAAGCCTCCTGCAGTGGCAGCTGGGCAACGATCTGTTCTTCACGCGTGGGCTTCTGGTCGCACGCCGTGACCGCGGCGATGAGCGCAAACATGAGCAGCAACTTCGAAGGGCGAGGCATGGCTTGGCCTGAGTGGGCTGTGGAGTAGGGCAATTATAGGGGTGCGCACGCGTCCTGGACGAGCGTTGCATTTGCCTTGCCGGGCTCGCTGCGGTAGAACCAGGCCCTTTCACTGCAACGGTTGCCCCATGCCTGAACTGATCCTGAGCCCCGTGACCCCAGAAACCCGTGAGGAGGTCGTGGCCTTTGTCGAGGCCGCGCGGCGGGACTTGTTTCCGATGCTTGCCAGCGCGCCCAAACCTGCGGACCTTGAACATTTTGATGATGTCTATCTGCAAGGCGCCGGCGCGTTCATCGAAGCACGGGCAGGCGCAGACCTGGTGGGCGTAATCGGCTACCTGCCCTATGACAATCGTTTTGCCCAGTTCGATTACGGTGACCAGCGTGTGGTCGAGGTCGTGCGTCTGTTCGTGTTGCCTGCCTATCGCCGGCACGGCGTTGCGGCGCGCTTGTTCAGGGCCTTGACGGCGCAAGCGGCAAGCGAAGAAATCGACCGTTTTTACCTGCATACCCATCCGTTTCTGCCGGGGGCCGTCAGCTTCTGGGAGCGACAGGGCTTCACCCTGCTGCAGGTCGAGGACGACCCGGTCTGGCAGACAACCCACATGGACCTGCGGCTGCGTTAAGCGCTCGGACATGTCCTACATTGACGTGGGCGTGATGGACCACGCGTTCATTTTCTTACAAGGCAGGTGATGATTTGCTTCCTCGTGCACGGACTTTTTACAGCCGCAGAGGGAGAGCGACAATGCCGCACATGGCCCTGTACAAACTGAAACTGCTGGATGAATTCGAAGTTCGCACAGACGGTTGGTCGTTCGACGATTTCCAAAACCGCCTGATGGACATATGGCGTGGCGCCACCCGCCAGGATGCCGCCAGCATCATCAATGCCGCGCACCGAGAGGGCCGATGGCCCAGGACGGTCAGGCAGTACCTGCTCAGTCGCATCGAGGTGGCCGGTCACGTCGAACCGGAACTGGAAGCCACCTTCATCGAACTGTCGGACTCACTCACCGGTCAGGAGCGGGCGCAATGGTGCCGCACGGCGACCGACACGGTTCACTGACCGCTGACATGGGCGCGCGGTGGCTTCGCTGCCGCCGCCCGTATTCAACACGCACGGCCGTCAGCCTACCCGCCGTCCACAATGCGCCGCGTGGCACGGAGGCACTCACGCGCAGCGAAAACGCAGTACCTGAGCGCCGTCCATCGGGTCGGTGAGCACGTGCGCGTGAACGCCGAAGGTGCTCAGCAAGCAAGCGGGCGTGAGCACATCCAGCGGTTTGCCCAAGGCGACCAGTCGCCCATTGTTCAACACCGCCACACGGTCGCACGTCAATGCCTGATTGAGATCATGCAGGGCCACCAGCGTCGTGACCGGCAACCCCTGCACCTGCTGCAACAAGGCGAGTTGATGCTGGATATCGAGGTGGTTGGTGGGCTCGTCCAGCAATAGCACCGCGGGGCGTTGCGCCAGCGCCCGGGCGATGTGAACGCGCTGGCGCTCGCCACCGGACAACGACCCCCACAGGCGGCTGCGCAAATGCAGCGCATCCACATCAGCCAGGGCGTGCTCGACGATGGCCTTGTCGTCGTCACCGAGCGGCGCCAAGGCCGATAACCATGGGATGCGGCCCAACGCCACGGCGTCGAAGACTCGAATGGCATCGAGCGTGTCAGCATGCTGCTCGACAAGTGCCAATGCCCTTGCCACCGTTCTGCGAGGCAGACGCGAGAGCGACTTGCCCAGAAGTTGCACGGTCCCCGTGGCGGGCTTGCGAAGGCCTGCCAGCACCTTGAGCAGCGACGACTTCCCCGAGCCGTTTGGCCCGACGATGGCCAGGGTCTCACCGGCGTGCACCGTCAGGTCGATCCCGTCGAGCACCGGGCGGCCACCCAGGTGCAGGCTGATGCCCTGGCAATCCAGTGGGGCGAGCTGCATGGGCGCCATGGCGGTCACGCGCGTCCCCTTCGGGCTACCAGGATAACGGCGAACACCGGTGCGCCGATCAGGGCCGTGACCACCCCTACGGGGATGACCTGTCCGGCGATCAACGTCCGCGACAGGATATCCGCGGTGATCAAGAACAGCGCCCCGCCCAGGGCGCTGGCCGGTAGGAGCCGGTTATGACCGGGCCCGAGCAGCAGGCGCAGCGCATGGGGAATGACCAGGCCCACGAAACCGATCGCGCCGACGATGGAGACCATGACGGCGGTGACCAGGGCTGCACAGCTGATCAGTAACAGTTGAGTGCGCCGTACCGGCACGCCCAGGGATGCTGCCGAATCGGCGCCAAAGGTGAACGCATCCAGCGCACGGCGTTGCCACAGGCAAATCAGAAGGCCCAATAGGGCAACCGGCACGGTCAGCCAGACCGAAGGCCAGCGCACGCCACTGAGATTGCCCAGCAGCCAGAACAGGATGCCGCGGGCCTGTTCGGCCGTCGCCGACTTGGTGATCAGAAGCGCCGTCACAGCATTGAACAACTGCGAGCCAGCCACCCCGGCAAGGATGACGTGAGCCCCCGTGCTGCCTGGGCTCGCGGCGCGCGCCAGCAGCAGCACCAGTGCAAAGGCTGCCAAGGCGCCGATGAAGGCCCCAGCAGACATGCTCAGGGTCATGCTGCCCACGCCCAACAGACCCACCAGCACCGCTCCTGTAGATGCGCCCGCCGACAGGCCCAGCAGATAGGGCTCGGCCAGCGGATTGCGCAGCAGCGCCTGGAGGATCACGCCGCAGGTGGCCAGCCCGGCGCCGCAAGCCGCCGCGACGAGGCTACGGGTCAGCCGGTAGTTCCACACAACACCAGCATCGATGGGGTCGAGCGGGTAGCCCGCTTGCCAGGCGTGGTTGGCCAGCACCTGGCCGACCAGGCGCAATGACAGAGGGTTTTCACCGATCGCAGTACCCGCCAGCAGCGCACCCCCTAGGGCTACCAATGCGGCGCAGGTCACCGTCAGACGCTTGATCACGGGGCTGCAACGCCAGTGGAAAAGGCTGCCGCCAGCGTCTGCAAGCCGCGGAACAAACGAATGCCCGCCTGCATCGCCTCGGCATCGAGCACGATGATGCGCCCATGCTTGACGGCGTCCATGTGCTGGGTCACAGGGTCATTGCGCAAGAAGTCGAGTTTCTTCTGGTAGTCGTCGGCCGGAAAACGACGGCGGTCCATGCGTGCAATGATCAGCCAGGTTGGGTTGGCCTTGGCCAATGTCTCCCAACTCACGGTTGGCCACTCCTCGGTGGAGCTCACCACGTTGCGCACGCCAAGGGTACGCAGCATGAAATCCGCAACGCCCTGGCGGCCTGCCACGTACGGGTCGGTGGCCAAGTCAGCGCTGGAGAACCAGAACAGCGCCGAGGTGTTTGACAGGTCCACGCCTGCCAGCTGCGCCTGGGCATTGGCCAAACGGCCCTTGAGTTCGTCATTGAGGGCGGCGCCACGGGCCTGCACATCGAAGACGCTGGCCAATTCACTGACACTCTTGTAAATGCTTTCGACCTGGAAGGCTTGCAGCCGCGTGCCGTCGGCGCCTACCAGGTTGTCCTTGCCTTCGCAATCCGACGGCAGCACATAGGTGGCGATGCCCAATTCATCGAATTGCTCGCGCGTACCCACCGCGCCCTGGTCCCCGACCATCCATTCGAACTGGGCCGTCACCAGTTGCGGGCGCTTGCCCACCACCGCCTCGAAGCTGGGCTCGTTGTCGGCAAGCCGAGGGACCTTGGCGTCTTGCGCCTGGTAATCGGGCAATACGTCATTGAACCACAGCGATGAACCGGCGAGCTGGGCACCCAAGCCCAACGCGTACAGCATTTCGGTGCCCGCCTGACCGATGGTCACCACGCGCTGGGGCGCCTGGGTGAACACCTGGGGTTTACCGCAGTTGTCGATCGTCAGCGGATACGCGGTGGGTGCACCCTGGGCCAGGCCGGCGATGCCAAGGCCAGCAAGCAGGGTGGCGAAACGGGGCAGCATGCAGGACGATCTCCTGTGGGGCAGTTCCCGATGGCTCGCGCAAGACGAACGCGGGATTCCCTATTGGTTTGAGGGTGGAAACCGGCGGCACGCATGGTAGACCATCGCGCCGCCGGGTGAAACGCTTTTAGGGCCTGGTTGAGCCGCCTAGAAGTACTTCAGCCACGCCAGATCACGCCGCCGTGCCTTCAGCCGGGCGAACCAGCGTACAGGCGGGTAGAGCATCAGCGGTAGCAGGGCCGACGTGAGCCAAACCGCGGCAATGGTCTGGAAACCAAAGTAGGCCCCCTGGTTGGCTCCCCACACACCTAATGCGCTCAGATACAGGAGCTTGAGCACGTAAAGGTGCAGCAGATAGAAAAACATCGGGGCTGCGCCAAACATCGCCAGCACTCCGATCCAGCGCGGGTGCCCTGCGCGCTCGAATGCACGCAGCAGCAGCAACCCAACGCCCAGGGTTAACGTCAGGAACACCAGTGACGGCGGGTATTTGGTGATATTGAAGAAACTCATCAGCGTCTGCGCCAGCGCTGGGTGAACACTCCAGTGCGCTTCGCCATAGGCGTTGATCGCGCGCAGCGCGACAAAGCCCAACAGGGCGCCGCACCCAGCGTGTAGCAGCCGTCGTTGACGCAGTGCCGGTGTGCATGCACTGTGCAACCAGGGGCCGAGCCAGTAGCCAACGGCGATGACTCCGACCCAGGGCAGTACCGGGTAGGAGGTGCGCAAGCGCAGTGTGGAACTGACATCGAGCCAGGTACGGTCGTGAGCGATGGCCCAGGGCACATGCCAGGGGGATGCGGCGTCGAAGTGCACACCGTCAAGCAGGTTGTGCCCGGCGATGAGGGTCAGCCCAACGGCGAGCAGGCCAGCCCGGGGCAGCCATATCAAGGCTGACAGCGCCATCATGCTGATACCGATGGCCCAGATCACTTGCAGGTAGATCACAGTCGGCGGCACCTGGAATGTCCAGGCGAAGTTCACCAGGGTGAATTCCAGCACCACCAGAAAAAGCCCGCGCTTGAACAAAAACATCGAGACTTCGCCGCGACGCTGCCGTTTTTCGCCGTAAAGCCAGGCAGACAGGCCGGTGAGCAGCACGAAGACCGGCGCGCACAGGTGTGCGAGGGTGCGACTGACGAATAACGCAGGCTCGGTGGTTTCCACGGCCATCGGGTCACTGACCTGATACTGCATGAAAAACGTTTCGCGCACGTGGTCCAGCAGCATGATCAGCATGACAAAACCGCGAAGGGCGTCGATGCTCTGCAAGCGTTGGTGTGAGAGGGGAGGTAGCAAGGATGTAGGGGGCATGGGCATCACGGTTAAAGACGACGGACGAAACGTTATCTTATAACCTGAGAGCTGAGCAAGACTGCCTGTTTTAAACCGTCAGAATCTGGCGTGTACTGGCTCCAGGGCACGGGCATCAGACCCTGGAGCGCCAATGCTGACTACCGACCCTTGCGACGCGATACCCGCGCTTCGATGTTCTTGCGGCCAATAAGCAGCGCAGGCTTTTCCGTGACTGGCTCATCGGCCAGCCATTTATACATGACAAGGCAATCCACCAACCCCAGGTGTGCATGGCGGTAAGCCTTGGGCAAGCGGCCGACGGTTTCGAAGCCCAGCTTGTGCCACAAGGCCACCGCCACTTCATTGCTGGCAACCACCGAGTTGAACTGCAGCGCCAGAAAGCCTTCCTGACGAGCCAGCTTCTGCGAGTGCTCGCACATCAAGCGCGCCACCCCGCGGCCACGTGCCTGCTCGGTCACCATGTAGCCACAATTGCCCACGTGGCTGCCTGGCCCGCCGGCGTTGGCCTTGAGGTAGTAGGAGCCCAGGAGCTCGCCCTGCGCTTCGGCTACCAGTGTATGCCGGGGCAGCTCGAGCCACATGTGGCGGGCCTGCTCAAAGGTCATGTCGGGGTCAAGGGCGTAGGTTTCGCGCGCCTGGATCACGCCCTGCAGCGTGGGCCAGAAGCGCTCGAAATCTTCTGGCGTCATGGGGCGGAGATTGATCATGTGCAGCCTCAGATGTAGATGAACACCAACACCAGCGCCGCCACCACTGCCCATTTTTCGAGGTAGTAACGCGTGCGGTTGCGCTTCTTCAGCGCCTTGCCGCGTTCGCGGATGCGATAGATGCGGGTGAACAGGCGGTTGATGGCGCCGGTCTTGTCCCCTGCATCGTTGGGCGCCGCGGCGGCGGCCATGACGTTGCGGCTGAACCAGCGATTGAACGCCGTGGCCCAGCGGTACTTGAGCGGGCGCTCCACATCGCAGAACAGAATGATGCGATTGTGCTCGGTGGTGTTGGCCGCGTAGTGGATGTAGGTTTCGTCGAACACAACGCCCTGGCCATCGCGCCACGAATATTTCTCGCCATCGACGTCGATGTAGCAGCCGTCGTCGTTTGGAGTATCCAGGCCCAAGTGATAGCGGTAGGAGCCAGCATAGGGGTCGCGGTGCCGAACCAGCTTGGCCCCAGGGGGCAGGGTGGCGAACATGGCGGCCTTGACGGTGCCAATGCCTTGCAGCAGCTGCGTGGTGCGCGGGCACAGGGTCATGGCCGACGGATGACTTTCGCCGTACCACTTCAGATAAAACCGCTTCCAGCCTGTCTTGAAGAACGAGTTGAAGCCCACGTCGTCGTAATTATCGGACTTCTTGATTTCGCCAACCTGGAGTAAGCGCTGGGCTTCTTCACGGATTTCCTGCCAGTGTTCCTGCAGCGGTTGTAGCTCAGGGAAGGCTTCGACCGGCAGGTAAGGTTTGGCCGGATGTTTCGAGAACAAGTAAAGGAAACTGTTGACCGGGGCCAGGAAACTGGAATGGTCACCCAGCTGGCGGGTCAGCTTGTGACGCACCCGGCCGCGCAGGTGAACGTAGGCGATCGAGAGGACGAATAGCAGAACGAGTGCAATTTTCATGGACGTTTACTTGTCGAAAAATGGCCATGCGCGATGGCATAAGCCCGCCAGCATAAACAATCGTCGCGGCAGTTTGTACCTATTGTTACGAAACTGTCCGGCCGGTTCGGTGTCGCGTTGCATCGTCCGCGACCCTGGTTTCACCTTCAGGAGATCTTATGGCTCAGGACACTCGCTCTACGGCCAGCCCGTTCAAGCGGCTGTTTTTCGCCCTGCCAGTCAGTGATGCCCAGCGCCGCGATGTCTCCCAGTGGCGACGCAGCCTGGCGCTGCGCAGCGGCAGGCCGGTGCCAGCCGCCAATTTCCATATCACCCTGGCATTCCTGGGCAATGTCGATGCGGCGCAGGTCCCATCGGTGTGCGCTGCCGTCGACCAATTGCTGCTGCCCGACAAGGCGCCGAGGCTGGTGCTTGATCGCTTGCAGGTGTGGCACAGGGCCGGTGCCCTGGTGCTTGAGGCGCAGCATACGCCTGCGCCCCTTCTTCAACTGGTCTATGGGCTGCAACAGGCGCTGCTGCCCTTGGGTATCGCCGTTGCAGACCGCACCTTTCGACCCCACTTGACGTTGTCCCGCGACTTTCACGGGCAGCCCCCTGAGGCCAGCACGCCGCCTGAGTTCTTTGTCAGCGCCCGGGAATGTGTACTTTACGAGTCTCGAAAGGGCGCCTATCAGCCATTGGCACGCTGGGCATTGGGGGATGGAGGCGCATTCATTAGCCCACTGGGCTCACACCGGTAGGCTCTGATACGGCAGTTCTTCGCCGGGGCTGCGTTCGAATTGGCGTTTATACTCGCGGCTGAACTGCGACGTGCTCTGGTAGCCCACCCGATGGGCGACCTGAGCCACGCCCATACCTTCGCCGATCAGCATCTGCTGTGCCTTGAGCAGCCTCAGGCGCTTGAGGTACTGCATGGGCGCCATGTCCGTGCAGCGCTTGAAATGCTCGTGGAAGGTGGAGACGCTCATGTTCGCTCGCCCAGCCAGAGCCTCGACGCTCAGTGGCTCGCAGTAGTGTTCGCGCAGGTGGGCCAAGGCGGCGCCGATGCGGGCGAAATGGCCCTGTTGCTCGACCAGCGCTCTGAGTACCCCGGCCTGCGGGCCACGCAGGGCGGCGTACAGCACTTCACGCACCCGGGCCGGCCCCAACACCTTGGCGTCCACAGGATCTTGCAGGCACTCCAGCAACCGCTCGACCCGCTCACGCATGGGCGCGTCCAGGGCGGCCGAGGTCATCGACTGGGGCGTCTGAGCCTGCACCGGGCCATCGGTGGCAAGGCCGCTGCTCTGCACCAATTCGCTCAGCGTGGCGCGGTCGATGGCCACTGCCACGCCCAGCAAGGGCACATCGGGCGTGGCGAAGGTTTCGCACATGAACGGTACCGACAGCGCCTGCACCAGGTAATGCCCCGCGCCATACTCGAGCGTGCGGGGCCCCAGGCGGGCCAGCTTGCTGCCCTGGGCCAGGATCATCAGGCTCGGCTCATAGATCTGCGGGCTGCTGGCCACGTAGTGGTCCCAGCTCAGCACTTGTACCTGGGGCAGGTGGGTGGGCACGAACCCTGGGCGAACCGCCAGACGGCGTATGAGTGCGCAAAGCGGGGCATTGGCGTCGACGTGACGGGTCAGTTGCATGGAGCACCGGGGCAGAGAATCGGACAGCATGGGTGGACGGATTATGCCCGCCGCGCGTTGGCTGCACCAGAAGCTTCGGAGAATCAGGCAAGGCTTCCGGAGAATCTGCGGTGGGCAATGTTCCTATCTGAGAACAAAATGCTTCACATGAACCGTTTCACTTAACCGCGAGGTCTCTATGTATACCGCTATCGGTTACGCCGCCCAAACCCCCACCAGCCCGTTGGCACCCATGACCTTCGAGCGCCGCAGCCCGCGCCCGGATGACGTGGCCATCGACATCCTGTATTGCGGGGTGTGCCACTCGGACATTCACCAGGCCCGCAACGAATGGGGCATTGCGGTCTACCCCTTGATGCCAGGCCACGAGATCGTCGGCCGCGTGACCGCGGTAGGCGCCCAGGTCACCGGCCACAAGGTCGGTGACCTGGTCGGTGTCGGCTGCATGGTGGATTCCTGCCGTCAGTGCGCGGCCTGTGCCAAGGACCTTGAGCAATACTGCCTCGAAGGCCCGACCATGACCTACGCCACGCCCGATCGGGTCGATGGCAGCAACACCATGGGTGGCTACTCCAGCAGCATCGTGGTGAGCGAGCATTTCGTGGTACGCATCCCCGAGGGCATGGACCTGCCCAGCGCCGCCCCTATCCTGTGCGCCGGTATCACCACCTATTCGCCGCTCAAGCACCACGGTGTAGGCCCAGGCCACAAGGTGGGCATCCTTGGCATGGGTGGCCTGGGCCACATGGGCATCAAGCTGGCCAAGGCGCTGGGTGCCGAAGTCACGCTGTTCACCCGTTCCGAGGCCAAGGCCGCTGAGGCGCGCCGCCAAGGGGCAGACCATGTGATTGTGTCCACCGACGCCGAGCAGATGAAAGCGGCAGCCGGTCGTTTCGATTTCCTGCTCGACACCATCCCGGTTCAACATGACCTCAATCCCTACCTGGAAACCCTGACGTTCGACGGCGTGCACATCCTCGTCGGGTTGATCGAACCGATCGAGCCTGCGCTGCATGCTGCCAACCTGGTCATGAAGCGCCGCGTGCTGGCCGGCTCGTTGATCGGCGGTATCGCCGAAACCCAGGAAGTGCTGGACTTCTGTGCCAAGCACGACATCCGTTGCGACATCGAGATGCTGGATATCCGGCACATCAACGAGGCCTATGAGCGCATGATCGCAGGCGATGTGAAGTACCGCTTCGTGATCGACATGGCGACCCTCAAGGCCTGATCGGCCGTCGACCTGCACCGGGATCAAACGGTGCAGGTCCTGTTGCTGGCCTTACCAGGCCAGCGGCTTGTCCCCACCTTTCCAGAACAGCCAGCGGCGGACCTCGCCATGCGGGCCTGTACCGATCTGCCAATCAGGTCGGCCACTGTCGAGCGCGATCACCGAGATGAACCCCGCATGGCTTGCGGCAACGAGGGTTCGACCATCCTCGCTGATGTCCATTGCGCTGATGGTAGAACCTAGATAGTGCTGCCAGCGTTCGCCACCGTCTTCCCCAAAAGCCCGTAAATAACCATAGGCATCGCCGACGATGTACTCGTCCTGGCGCGCCACGCCTGCGTAGATCCGTGCGCCTTCCTGCACCACCGGCGTGCGGGGGTCCTGGCTGTAGTAATCCGTATCCAGGCCCTCCAGGTCGCTCACCCTGACGGCCAGCGACGCACCGCTGTAGAAGTGACAGGCATTGAGCAGCAACTGGTTCCCGGTACGGTTGAACAAGGCGTAGTGCGGGTATTCGCTGGCCGGTCCGATACTGGCAACAGGCGTTAACTGACGGTCCAGCACCTGGTGTCGGTTGGCTTGCTCGCCTACCACGACCCATTGCCCGTCGGGCGATACAGCGCCATGGGCCATGCTCAGGCCCAGGATGATGTCATCGGGGTCCGTGCCCTCTGCCAGCGCTTGCTCGACCTGCTCCTGGCGCGGCAGCAGCCGGCTCGCGCCCTGCTCAGAGAGCACGAAAATGCCCTCGTCGCTGATCAGCAGCACCTGTTGCCCATCGGGGAAGGGTATCAATGCAGTCGCAATGGGGGGCAGGTCGAAAGGCTCGAACGGATAGCCTTTGGGCAACCCCTCCAAACCGGTAGGCCACGCCAGCCGCCGCACCTGTGGGCCGCCCCATCCATCGGTCACGCGCACACCCTCGGCGTTGGCCAGGGCGAAGAAGCGTCGAGCCGGGCAACGGCCGAAATGCTCGACGCCGATGATGGGTGTCACGGTATAACCATCGATACGCACCACCTGGCCTTTCTCGTGGGGCATGCCGATCCGTGCGAGCAGGCTCCCGTCATCGAGCAGCAGCAACGTGGCGATACCCTGACCATGGGTGTCGAGCAGGGGCAACAAGGGCGCATGGGCTGGCGGCCAAGCCTGGCGAAATGCCTGGCGCTGGTGCTCCTCGACGGTCGGCTGGTTGACCTTGCGCAAGGCGGCGCGCCAGGCGTCCAGCAAGTGTTCGGTGGCAGGGTGCCGGGGTTCTTCGAGCTGCTCCCAGCCGTGCGCACTGCCTTGTGCGACATAGTCGTTGACCGCCTGGGCGTAGGTGATAACGGCCTGCTGCCATTGCTGCTGGGGATGCTGCTTGTCCATGAGTGGGTGGAACTCCTTGATGTGCGCCAGTATCCGAGATTGCGCATGGTACGCCTTCGGTACGGCGGTTGTGAGGCCCGAGCATGACGCGTACCATGCCTGCGTCCCCAATTTTAATAAGACACACGCTCATACCGCTCCTTGCCGGGGCCGGACGTGCGTGGTCTTGCCTTGCCTGTGGAGAACCGGTTTCACGCCATGAACGGACCCTTACCTGACCACTTGCCGCCCACAGTAGGCGGCGGCAGCTGGCTGAGCGTCATCGCTCTGGCGTTGGCTGCCTTCATCTTCAACACCACCGAGTTTGTGCCGGTGGCGCTGCTCAGCGACATTGGCCGCAGCTTCGACATGACCACCGCGCAAGTGGGGCTGATGCTGACCATTTATGCCTGGGTCGTGGCATTGGCGTCACTGCCGATGATGTTGATGACACGCAACATCGAGCGGCGGCGCCTGCTGTTGTTCGTGTTTCTGGTGTTCATCGTCAGCCATCTGCTGTCCTGGCTGTCGCAGAGTTTTGCGATGCTGCTGCTCAGCCGCATCGGCATAGCCTTGGCGCATGCCGTGTTCTGGGCCATTACTGCCTCGCTTGCGGTGCGCGTCGCGCCCCCTAGGCAGCAGGCCAAGGCGCTGGGCCTGTTGGCCACCGGCACGACGCTGGCGATGGTGCTTGGCATCCCCCTGGGGCGCGTGGTGGGCGAGGCGCTGGGGTGGCGCGTCACCTTCCTGAGCATCGCTGGGGTGGCGCTGGCGACCATGCTGTGCCTGATGAAGTCGCTGCCGTTGTTGCCGAGCCAGAACTCGGGATCGTTGCGCAGCCTGCCGATACTGTTCAAGCGGCCTGCGCTGGTCATCACCTACCTGCTGGTGACACTGGTGATCACGGCGCAGTTTACCGCCTACAGCTATATCGAGCCGTTCGCCCTGCATGTCGCGCAGATCAGCGGTGAGCGCACCACGTTGGTCTTGCTGTTGTTTGGCGGCGCAGGTGTGTTCGGCTCGTTCCTGTTCAGCCGCTACAGCGACCGTTTTCCCCAAGGTTTTCTGGTGGGCTCGATCGGCATGCTGGCAGTCTGCTTGCTGCTGCTCTTGCCATTGTCCGGCAGCTTCCATGCGTTCGCCGTGCTGAGCATGTGCTGGGGTGTGGCGATCTTGAGCTTCAGCCTGTCATTGCAGTCACGCACCTTGAAGCTGGCCTCCGACGCCACGGATGTGGCCATGGCGTTGTTTTCCGGCATCTACAACATCGGCATCGGCGGTGGTGCATTGCTGGGCAGTATCGTCAGCAGCTACCTGGGCGTGGCCAATATCGGCCTGGTCGGGGGCAGCGTGGCAGTGGTCGGCTTGTTGCTAGCAGTGGGCAGTACCCGCCGCTTTCGCGACGCGCTGACCCATTGAGTCTGGCTTTGCGGGCAACAAGGCTGCTCAGCTCAATACCGCAGCCCACGCTGAGAGCAAGAGCAGGCCGCCCAAGGCCTGGTTGAACACGCGCAGGCGGCGTGGCGTTTGCAGCCAGGCCGCACTGCCTGCGCCCAGCACCGCCCACAGCGCCATGCACGGCAGTGCGATCACCAGGAACACCAGTGCCAGTTGCCAGACCGCCAGGCCTGGCGCGGCAAACACGCCGATTACGGACACGGCCATCAGCCACACCTTGGGGTTGATCACCTGCAGCGTTGCTGCGTCCACTGCCGTGAACACCCGCGCCTGGGCTGGCGCGCCGGTAACGCCGGTGCTGCGCAGCAGTTGCCAGGCCAGCCAGCTCAACCACAACACTCCGGCCCACATCATCAGATGCTGGGCTTGTGGGTGGCGCGTCAACCATTGACCCAGCCCCATGCCAACCAGCAACACAGTGGCCGCAGCGGCCAGGCATGCCGCCAGGATGGGCACCAGCGTGCTGCGCAGCCCATGTCGGGCGCCTTGGGCAAGGATAAGCAGATTGGTCGGGCCTGGGCTGATGCTGGCAACCAGGGCAAATGCAACGAATGGCAGAAAAGAATGCGTCATGTGCTGGGGCTCCTTTGGTGTCAGCCCCAATGCTCGCCATTTGCATCGCCTCAGTCTGGAAGGATTGAGCAGCGCTTGCGGTAGTATGCCGGGGTGAGCTGATAGGCCCGCCGAAACCACCGGCCCAGGTGGCTCTGATCGGCAAAGCCCAAGGTGACAGCTACGTCTGCAGGGCTGGTCCCGCTGGCAAGCAAACGCCGGGCCCTGGCCAGGCGCAGCTGGATGAGGTACGCATGCGGGGCGAGCCCGAATGCTGCCTTGAAGGCTCTGGTCAAGCGGTAACGGTCGATGCCACAGGCAGTCGCCAGCTCTTGGAGGCCAACATCCCGTGCGAGGTTGTCATGCAGATAATCGCGGGCCCGTTGCGCCGTGAGCGGCAAGCGCGGGTCTGGATCGACTCGCTTGCGCCAGTGCAGGTGGCGTGTGAGGCAGGCGAGCAAGGCGTCGATGGCTGACTGCCTTACGATGAGCAGCTCGTGTGCATGCAGGGCATTGAAGGCAAACGCGGTGGCTTGGCCAAGCTGCAGGTCCTGGGTCAGCGTGTCGGCGAAACGGGGCAAGGCATCACGCGGCGCGTGTTCGAATAGCAGGCGCAACTGCTGCTCCAGCCAGTCCGGCTCCAGGTAGAGCGTGGAGTAGGTAAAACCTTCTTCAGTGGGCGCGAGCCCGTCGTGCAGGTCCCCAGGTTCAAGCATGAAGACTTGCCCCGGCACACTATGGTGCCTGACCCGCCGGCAATTGAATTGCTGGACCCCTTGCTCGGTGACGCCTACCAGAAAGCTCTCGTGCCAATGGGGGTCGTAGGCATGACCGACGAAATGGGCGCGGATCGACTCGATGCCGGTCTCGGCGTCCTGCTTGAGGTCGATCCAGTTACTCATGGGGGCTCGCTGTGTGCATGCTGATGCTTAGGCTGTACAAGAAGCCTAGCGCCCTCGGCTACAGGTGTCTGGAAGATTTGTGCAACTGCCGAGCCTGGCTGCAGGCTGCAGTGCATCGAACCGCTGGCGCAGCCACTGGTGCAGTTGCGTGACGGCGGGGGTGAGCTGCTTGCGGTGCGGGCATACCAGCGTGACAGGTGTCGGCTCGCCCGGCCATTGAGGCAGGACGATTTCCAGCCTGCCGCAGGCGAGGTCATCACTGACATCCAGCCACGACTTGTAGACGATTCCCTCGCCAAGTACCGCTAGGCGGCGAATCACATCGGCGTCATCACTGATCAGTGGCCCTTTCACGTGCACCGTGCGTTGGCCAAGTTGCCACTTGTCGTACACCCGACCGTGCTGCATGTACAACAAGCAGTCATGGGCATGCAGTGCCTCGGGCGTCTGCGGTCGGCCGTGGCGGGCCAGGTAATCGGGGGAGGCGACCAGGACGCGCTGGTTCCAGTCGGCCAGGGGGAGGGCGATGTAGTTGGCGTCCTGGTTCAGGCCGTAACGCACGGCAACGTCCACCGGATCACGGTTCAGGTCGGCAATCTGGTCGGACAGCATGAACCGCAGGTGCAAGGCCGGGTGCGCCCGGCGAAACGCGCTGAGCCAGGGCAGCAGCATGTTGCGGCCCAGGTCCGAGGGTGCTGAAACCTGTAAGGTGCCGCGCAGGGCGGTGGCATTGCCATGCAAATCGTCATGCCCGCGACGCAGGCTTTCCAGCACGTTCACGGCAGTCGGCAGGTAGCGCTCGCCCTCGGCAGTCAGGCGCAGGCTGCGGGTAGTGCGAACGAACAGGCGTACGTCCAGATCACGCTCCAGCCGCTTGATGGCGGCCGCCACCTGGCCGGGCAACAGGTTCGCTTCGATGGCAGCTGCGGTGAAGCTGCCCAGCGCGCTGCTGCGCACGAACAGTTCGAGGTCGGCAAGACGCAACATTGTCACTCCAGAGGTGAAAGTGTTGCTCGATTGTGCCGGTTTTTATTTGTGGCAGGAAAGATACCATGGGCATTCCTTTTCTCTCGACGTCCGGAATTGCCCATGGATACCGTCTCGCTGGCCAAGCGCCGCTACACCACCAAAGCCTACGATGCATCGCGTCAAATTCCCCAAGCCACGGTCGATGCCTTGCTCGAGCAATTGCGTCACAGCCCATCTTCGGTGAATTCCCAGCCCTGGCATTTCGTCGTTGCCCAGAGCGAAGCTGCCAAAGCCCGCCTGACCATCAGTACCGACACCGACTACGCCTACAATTCGCCCAAATTGCGCGATGCTTCCCATGTCATCGTTTTTTGCACGCGCACCGACATGACCCAGGCGCACCTGGAGGCCGTGCTCGCCCAGGAGTCACTCGACGGGCGTTTTCGCGATGAGCAGGCCAAGGCGGCGCAGGACAACAGCCGACGCCACTACGCCGACCTGCATCGTTACGAGCGCAAGGACCTGCAGCATTGGATGGAAAAGCAAACCTATCTTGCCTTGGGTACAGCCTTGCTGGGCGCCGCTGCCCTGGGCCTGGACGCTACCCCCATCGAAGGCTTCGATAGCCAGCGCCTGGATGCCGAGCTTGGCTTGCGCGAACAAGGCTTCACCAGCGTAGTGCTGCTGAGCCTGGGCTATCGCAGTGAAACCGACTTCAATGCCGGGTTAAGCAAATCGCGGCTCCCGGCATCCAAGGTATTCACCTTCCTGTAAAGGCATGCCCGGCTGGCGTGGTTCACCAGAGTGCAGCGCTGGCCGTGGTCAGTGCCGAGGCCAATACCGCAATGGCCTTGTCGACTTGCGCCTCGGTGGTGAACCTGCCAACGCTCAGGCGAATGCTGTTACGGGCACGGCGCTCGTCCAACCCCAGCGCCAGCAGGACGTGGGATGCCGCATTGTTCGCTGAATTGCAGGCCGAGGTGGTCGACAGCGCCAGTTGTGTGGCGAGCGCCGCGCTGTTGAACCTTGCCTGATCGATACACAGGTTCAGGGTGTGCGGCACGCGCTGGGTAGCGCAGCCGTTGAGCGTGATGCCGGGCAGGGCCAATAGGCCCTCGCGCAGGCGCTTGGCCAGCTGCGCCAAGCGCTGGTACTCGCCATCGCCTGGTTGGCCGGCCAGGGCAAACGCGCTGCCCATGCCCGCGATCTGATGCGTGGCCAGGGTACCGGAGCGCAAGCCTTGCTCATGACCCCCCCCATGCAGTTGGGCACGCATGCCGGCGCGCGCGCGCGGGCCAACGAACAGCGCACCGATGCCTTTGGGGCCATACACCTTGTGGGCGGAAAAGGACATCAGGTCAACGGGCAGGCTAGCCAGGTCGATGGCCAGCTTGCCTACCGCCTGAGCTGCGTCCACGTGGAACACGGCGCCGTGCGCCCGCACCCGCTCGCCGATGGCAGCGATGTCGGTGACTGTGCCCAATTCATTATTCACCGCCATCAGCGACACCAGGCGCGTATCGGCACGCAGCGCGTCCTGAACCATGGCCGGATGGATCAGGCCTGATGGATCAGGTTGCAGTCGGGTCACCGCCCAGCCTTGGCGCTCCAGTTCGGCTGCGGTGTCCAGAACGGCTTTGTGCTCTAGCTGACTGGTAAGCAAATGCCCAGGCTGGCCCAGTCCCTGCGCGACGCCTTTGAGCGCCAGGTTGTTGGACTCGGTAGCCCCGGATGTCCATACCAGTGACGCCGGCGGCGCCCCCACGCGTTCGGCCACCTGCTCACGGGCCAGTTCGACTGCATCGCGCGCTGCCCTGCCATAGATATGCCCGCTCGAGGCCGGGTTACCAAAATGGGCATGCCGACCGAGGCATCCAAGCATGGTCTGGATCACTCGATCGTCGACCGGGGTAGTGGCAGCGTAATCGAAGTAGAGAGGGGCGTCAGACATAAGCAGGTCCATTGGCAAGAGAGCGAGGGTGCCTGAACAAGATTAACTGCGTCACGAAGAGACTTTTGCTCTAAATCAGGGCGTTTTAAGACCATTTTGCAAAAGCATTCTCCGGATCGGGCATAACGAAAAAAATATTCCCACCCTTGTCTCGACACTCAGACGGTCTCTTCTCATTGACCGTTGAGAGTCCGTTCCTCTTCGCTGACTACCCGCTCGCACAACTCGGTAATCTGCTCGCGCATCCAGCGGTTCGCTGGGTCCTGGTCAGTGCTTTCATGCCAGTACAGGTGCGTCTCCAACGCCGGCACCTCCACAGGCAGGGGCTTGTAGCACAACTGGTGACGGCGGGCGAAACGCTCTGGCACGGTCATCACCATGTCGGTTTGCTGCAGTACTTGCGAGGCCATCAGGTAATGCTGTGAGCGCAGGGCCACCTTGCGCTGCACGCCCATCTTGCCCAGCGCAAGGTCCACGTAACCCAGCCCGTTGCGGCGGCTGGAAATGTGGATATGGGTCATGCCAAGGTACCCATCCAGGCTCAATGCCCTGTCGGCCAGCGGGTGACCTTGGCGCAGGGCGCAGACGTAGCGGTCCTGCATCAACTTGATGTGCCGCACTTGAGGGTCGGTGTTGAGGGGGGCGTCGATGGCGAAGTCCAGTCGCCCTGCGGCAAGCTCCTTGGTGGTTTCCCGGCGCTTGCACAGGAAACTCTCGATCAGCACCCCAGGCGCCAGGCGACGCAGGCGTTGGAACAGCGGCGGCAGGATCACAGCCTCGGTCAGGTCGGTCATGCTGATGCGAAACGTCTTGCTCGCTTGCAGGGGGTTGAACGTCCGGCTTTCCTGCACCGAGGTGCGTAGCAATGCCAGCGCGCTGCGGACCGAGCCGATGATGTTCTGCGCCATGGGTGTTGGCACCATGCCCTGGGCGGTCCGTACGAACAGCGGGTCGTTGAAGGTTTCACGCAGCCTGGACAATGCATTGGACACGGCAGGCTGGGTGATGCCGACGATCTGCCCGGCACGGGTGAGGTTGGCTTCGGTGTAGATCGCATCGAAGACGATGAACAGGTTGAGATCGACCTTGCTGAGATTCATGAGCGCCGCTCGTTCTTGGAATTATCGGCCGATCATATATCGGTTATGAATGTTAATACACGCCGAAAATAGACTAGGTGGATGACCAGCGCCTGCCCTAGGCTTGCCCTAATGTCATTCGACCCTGAAGGAACCCGCCAATGGATTTCGCCTATTCGCCCAAGGTGCAAGCGCTGCGCGAGCGCGTGACTGCCTTCATGGATGCCTACGTCTATCCAGCCGAGTCCGTATTCGAACGCCAAGTTGCCGAAGGCGATCGTTGGCAGCCTACCGCCATCATGGAATCGCTGAAAATCAAGGCACGCGAGGAGGGCTTGTGGAACCTCTTTCTGCCTGAATCCGAATACGGCGCAGGGCTGACCAACCTGG
Organism: Pseudomonas parafulva; assembly: GCF_002021815.1. Lineage (NCBI taxonomy): Bacteria > Pseudomonadati > Pseudomonadota > Gammaproteobacteria > Pseudomonadales > Pseudomonadaceae > Pseudomonas > Pseudomonas parafulva. Next base: position 2,746,158 of record NZ_CP019952.1, on the reverse strand, counting down.
AGTACGCCCCACTGGCCGAGATCATGGGCCGTTCATTGTTGGGCCCGGAGCCGTTCAACTGCTCGGCACCGGACACAGGAAACATGGAAGTGCTGGTGCGCTACGGTACGGCCGCGCAGAAGCAGCAGTGGCTGGAGCCTTTGTTGCGGGGTGAAATCCGCTCGGCATTCGCCATGACCGAGCCCGATGTGGCGTCTTCGGATGCCACCAACATGGCGGCTACAGCAGTGCGCGAAGGGGACCAATGGGTCATCAACGGCCGCAAGTGGTGGACCTCCGGCGCATGTGACCCGCGGTGCAAGGTTCTGATCTTCATGGGCCTGTCCAACCCGAAAGGCCCGCGGCACCAACAACACTCGATGGTTCTGGTGCCGATGGATACACCCGGTGTGAGGGTGCTCAGACCTCTGCCGGTATTTGGCTACGACGACGCCCCCCATGGCCATGCCGAGGTGGTGTTCGAAAACGTGCGGGTGCCGTTGGAGAACGTGCTGCTAGGAGAGGGCAGGGGGTTCGAGATCGCCCAAGGCCGATTGGGGCCTGGACGCATCCACCATTGCATGCGGTCCATCGGCATGGCCGAACGGGCTCTGGAGCTGATGTGCAAGCGCGCGGTTGCCCGGACTGCGTTCGGTCAGCCACTGGCGCGGCTGGGCGGGAACGTCGACAAGATTGCCGATTCGCGCATGGACATCGACATGGCACGCCTGCTCACGCTCAAAGCGGCCTATATGATGGACACCGTGGGCAACAAGGTGGCCCGCAGCGAGATCGCCCAGATCAAGGTGGTAGCACCGAATGTTGCGCTGCGCGTAATCGATCGGGCGATCCAGTTGCACGGTGGTGCGGGGGTGAGCGCTGATTTTCCGTTAGCCTACATGTACGCCATGCAGCGCACCCTGCGCCTGGCCGACGGGCCCGATGAAGTGCACCGGGCAGCGATCGGCAAGTACGAAATCGGCAGGTATCTGCCTGCGTCAGGCTCAGCGGCCCAACGCTGATTGCTGGGTTCATGCCGCCAGGCTCAACGGGCCGAGCGGCTGTTGGTATCGGCAGGCGTAGTGGTGGCAGGTTTGTGCAAATGCGCGCCAGTCGGGTCATCCAACTGAATGATGACGCCTTTCTGCCAACTGTCGGCGTCAGCGTCGGGCGTAGGAATGTCAATATCAGCGCGCTGCTTGCGCGTCTGGGCGGTATCGATGCCTAGGCGACGGTTGCGCTGCTCGACCATCGCCGGGTCTGCCTGACCGTCCGCAGTGAAGCCCATCATCAGTTGCGGCACGCCCATCGGCAGTGACTTGTCCTGGTCGGTATGCCAGGTATGCCACGTCTTGCCGTAGGTGGTGGCCAGGCGTTTCATCAAGGCATGTTCGGCAGGCGCAGGGATACCGGGCGCCACCAACTGGCCAGAGGACACTTCAAACCCGTGGCTGTGCCACAGCGCTTTTTCCTTGGCGGGTAACCGGGCGAACAACTTCTGATCGATGATGTACTCCACGCCCATGATTTTGGCCGTGGCCGTGCTGCCATCGTAGATCACGCACTGAATGACGTCTTCGTTGAGGATCGCACAGTAATGATGCGCTTCCATTTGAATATCAGGATGGCCGTTATAGAAGTGAAAACCATCCAGGTAGGCATTCAGTGCGTCAATAGGCGGTTTGGCCTGTAACAGCGCCGCGCCTTTTTCAAGCCATTGCGTGCCGGGTTTTATTGGGGCGCCGGGTGTTTGCACGGGCGATGCGGTTTTGGCCCCTGAGCAACCTGCGAGCAGGGCGCTGGCCAAACATAAGCCAAGAAGGCCGAGGGAAGGGTTGGGCATGATTGAGTCTCCGCAGGGTGTGCGCAACAGACCGCTTGCCGGGCACTAACATTTTCTTTGACGGACAGACGGTAATGCTGTCTAGTTAGTCAAGCCGGTTGAACCAAGCCTATGTTCGACTGCACTAACAAGTTACTGAAGTTTCATTGCCCGTCGTACTGAAAAGGAAACGTCCCCATGTCTCGTCTTGCAGAGTTTCGTCAACTGGAACAGAAATTGGCTGCCCAACTTGCAGAGCTGGAAGCCATGAAAGGTAGCCCTGAGCTGCAAAAAGAAATCGAGTTTGAAACCAAACTGCGAAATCTGCTGGCCAAGTACGAATACAGTTTGCGCGATATCGTCAACCTGCTCGACCCGAAAAACGGTCAACGGCCCGCTGCGCCTGCTGCGGCCCAGAAAGCGCCACGTCGTGCTCGGCAGGTCAAGCAGTACAAGAACCCACACACCGGTGAAGTCATTGAGACCAAAGGTGGCAATCACACCAAGCTCAAGGCATGGAAGGCCGAACACGGCGCTGATGAAGTGGAAAACTGGCTGGCCAAGTAATGCCCACCCAACGTTATCCCACTACCCCGGACGGCCGCTATTTCGTTGTCCGGGGGCGCTTGTGGCGCTGCACCGATCCCTCCCTGTCCGACGCTCTGCGTCAGCACTGGGTGCATGCCTTGATGGACGCGCGCAGAGCGGTAAAGGACGCAAAGGCCAACGACGAACCCGATCAGCTTGCTCGCGCCCGTGCCCAGGTTCAGGCGGCAAAGGTCGCGCTGGGGGAGCGTGGCCCCGTCTGGTGGGGCGACGGGAGCCCGGACTTCAACCGGCGCATGGCGGTCAATACTCCTTATGCCGAGTGGTTTCAATCGCTTGATCCAGCTCAGTAACCGGGGCCTTGGCTTGACCGCGGGTTTTTATCAGCGACACCAGCACACCGCCCAGCAACAGCCCGAACGTGACGCCCAGCGACAATAGGGCGGGCACCTTGCCCACCATGCCGTGGTAGAAGATCTTGCAGCCGATGAAGATCAGCACGAGCGCCAGCGCATACTTCAAGTACACGAAACGGTGCATCAGTGCCGACAAGGCAAAGTACAGTGAACGCAGGCCCAAGATGGCAAAGATATTGGATGTGTAGACGATGAAAGGGTCCTGGGTGATGGCGAATATCGCCGGGACGCTGTCCACGGCAAATACGAGGTCAGCCAGTTCAATCAAAACAAGCGCAAGAAACAGCGGCGTAGCGTGGCGCACGGCATTGCTTTCCCCACTGGGCGTAACGTGCACGAAAAACTTCGAGCCGTGGATTTGATCGGTTACCCGCATGTGCCGCCTTACAAACTTCAGAATCGGATTGTTGGCCAGGTCCGGCTGACTGTCTTCCCTGGATAGCGCCATTTTCACGCCGGTAAAAAGCAGGAAGGCGCCGAAGAGATAAAGTACCCAGGCAAAGTTCTGCACCAAGGCCGCGCCGACGCCAATCATGATCGCGCGCAACACCACCACGCCGAGAATCCCCCAGAACAACACGCGGTGCTGATAGCGTCGGGGAACGGCGAAATAGCTGAAGATCATCGCCATCACGAAGACGTTATCCATCGACAACGACTGCTCGACGAGAAACCCCGTATAGAACTCCAGTGCCGGTTGCGCGCCCAGGTAGTACCAAACACCGACGCCGAACAGCACGCCGACGCCGAAGTAGCCTGAATACAGCAGCAGGCTTTCGCGCATTTCGATTTCGCGGTCATGGCGATGCAGCACGCCCAGGTCGAGCACCAGCAAGCCGACGACGATGGCGACAAAAACCAGCCACAGCCAAGCGCTGGTGCCGAGAAAAGGTGTTGTGAGAAAGGTGTGCAGAGCTGTCATGAGCCCCTCCTGATCGGTCGACGTTGCGTGGCAACAGTGATCCGACATGGCGGCTGGCAACCGTCAGAGGGGCCCGGTATCACTTAGGCTTGAGCGTAGATCCGTTTGCGGGGCACGCCGAATGAGCAGCTGTTACATTTTTTTGCGAAGGGCTTGGGAGGCGCTGACCCCTCCAGTCTTGATGCCGTGCGGCAAGCCTCAATAGACCCAGACCTCGACGCGACGGTTGCGCAAGCGGCCCTGCTCCATCTCGTTACCCGCCACCGGCATCTGGTCACCTAACCCCGCCACTTCCAGCACCTCGATACCCCCGCGCGCCAGTGCCTGGCGTACCGCCTCGCCGCGCAGGCGCGAGAGCAGGGCAGCGCGCCCCGGTGTGTCCTTGGGGTCGCCGAAGCCCACCAGTACGGCCTTGCGATGCGGCTTGCCGGCCTGGTTCAGGTACTCGATGACCCGCTGCACATCCTGGGTAGCCTTGCTGTCCAGGGCGGCACTGCCCGGTTGAAAGCGCAAGTTCACGCTCAACCGCTGAGCGTGCTCTGCCAGCGCCCGATACTGGGCAGGCATGTTCGCAACAGGCGCCACGCGCTGGGCCACGATCTGCTGTGACACAAAGCCTTGCTCGGCCACGATGGCCTGACCGGCGGGGCTCTGGATGAAGTCGATCAATGCAGCGGCCTGAGGGCTTGGGGGAGTGGGCAGATACAGGAACAGGCGGCGTGACAGCGGATAGACCTCACTGGCCACCAAGGCGCGTTCGGGCAGCAGCGCCGCAGCGGTGCCATCGGCCACTGCCAGTACCTTGGTCCCGTGGAGGGTCGAAAGCCCGGTAAACCCGATGGCCTGGCGATCGACTGCTACTTGGGCGGCCAGACGATCGCCGGCTTCAAAACGCCTGGCTGTCGGCGCCAGGTTGACCTGCTTAGGCGCCAGGACCCGTGACCTGAACGTTTCGAACGTCCCGGAGCGCTCGTCCCTGGCGTACAGGTGGATGTCGCCACCGGCCACCCCGAGTTGCTCCCAGCGCCGTACCTGCCCGCTGAAAACCTGCGCAATTTGATCCAGGGACAACTCAGACAAGGGGTTGGCGGGATTGACGAGGATGGCGACACCGTCCAGCCCGATGACATGTTCAGCTGCAGGGGAGCGCAAGTCGCCAAATGCCTGCAGCTGCCGTGCTTCGCTGTCACTGATCGGGCGAGAGGCGGCGATCAGGTCAGCCTCGCCCCGAGCCAAGGCATCAAAGCCCGTGCTTGAGCCATGCGCCGCGATATCGACCTGAATGTCTACACCGTCAGCGCGGGTCGCCGCGATCACTGACTCGTTGTCCGCCTTACCGCTGTGGACTTGCACCTGGGTAGCGTGCTCGGCACGCAGCTGCGCCCGTACCAACGCCGGTAGCAGGGCACTGCCCAGGGTGTTGGAGCCTTGGATGCGCAGGTGCACGGGCTCGGCCCAGGCCATCATCGGCAGCACGGTCAACAGGAAGACGAGCAGGCGGGCCATGCTGATTGGGCCTTCACGGTGGGAATGGCCGCAGCGTAAGGCAGTGGCGTGATGGTGTGATGACAAGGCGGCAACGTCGCCAGGCGGCCGTGCGCAGGCACTTGCGCACGGACGATCAGCGGCGCCTGGATCAGTGAGCGCCGGCCGATTTGCTCAGGTCACTTTCTGCCCACTGGGTATAGATACACGCATCGGCCACCGCCCAGCGTACCTTGACGGTGTCGCCCGGCTGCATCGGCATGCCTGCCGCCGACAAAGCCTTGACCGTCAACGAGGTACCGCCTGCGGTGACCACATGACAGGTTTGGCTTTCACCGAGGAACAACACCTCGCCGACCTTGGCGCTGACTTCGTTCCAGCCGGCAGGCAACGGTTGCTCGGCAGCTTGCTGTGCAGTCAGGGCAAGGGCTTTCTCAGGCCGCACCATGATCAGGGCATCCTGATCTTGGCCCAGGCCTGGGGTCAGGCGAATGGCGACGCTTTGGCCTTCGAAGCTGCCTGCGCCATTGCTGTTGGCCTTGATGCGCAGGAAGTTGGAGTTGCCCAGGAACGAGGCTACAAACGCGTTGGGCGGGTTCTGGTAAAGGTCGTAGCCACTGCCAAGGCCCACGATTTTGCCATGGCTGAAGATCGCGATGCGCTGGGACAGGCGCATGGCCTCTTCCTGATCATGGGTGACGTAGACGATGGTAATGCCAAGACGCCGGTGCAACTGGCGCAGTTCATCCTGTAGGTCTTCACGCAACTTCTTGTCCAGGGCACCCAGCGGCTCGTCCATCAGCAGGATACGCGGCTCGTAGACCAGCGCCCTGGCAATGGCCACGCGTTGCTGTTGTCCGCCGGACATCTGCGAGGGCTTGCGGTGAGCGAAAGGCTCCAGTTGCACCAGCTTGAGCATGGCATCGACACGCTTGCGTGTTTCAACCGTACCCAGCTTGCGAATGGCCAGGGGGAAGCCAATGTTGTCGCGCACGTTCAGGTGCGGAAACAGCGAATAGCGCTGAAACACCATGCCGATGTCGCGCTTGTGCGGCGGCACGTTGACCAGCGACTGGCCCTCAACGAGTATCTGGCCGCTGCTGGGAGTCTCGAAGCCAGCCAGCATCGACAAGGTGGTGGACTTGCCGGAGCCGCTCGAACCCAGGAAGGTCAGAAATTCGCCTTCCTGAATATCCAGGTCCAGGTTGTCCACGGCGGTGAAGTCGCCGTAATGCTTGTTCAGGCCGCGCAGGCTGACCAGAGCCTTGCCACGCGCGTTGTCTTGGATCACTGCACTCATGGGTTAATCTCCGCGCGCTCAGGCGTTGGTTTCGGCACGCCGGCGCAGGGCGGCGGCAAGGAACATCACAAGCAGCGACAGACCGATCAGCAAGGTCGATGCCACGGCGATCACCGGGCTGAGGTCCTGGCGCAGGGTGGTCCACATTTTTACCGGCAGTGTCTGCAGGTCGGGGCTGGCCATCATCACGCTCAGCACCACTTCATCCCAGGACACCAGAAACGCGAACAACCCGCCGGCGATCATCCCAGGCCGGATGGCCGGGAAGGTCACCTTGAAGATGGCCTGCAGGCGCGAGGCACCGCAGATGACGGCGGCGTCCTCGATCGACTGGTCGAACAGCTTCAGGGAATTGATGATGGAGATGATGGTGAAGGGCAGGGCGACGATCACGTGGCTCACCACGAAGGCGAACAAGGTCCCGGTGTAGCCCAGCTTGAGGAACAGGGCGTACACCGCTACGGCGATGATCACCAGGGGCACGATCATCGGCATGGTGAACAGGCCGTACAGCAGCTCGCGCCCCGGGAAGCGCCCGCGCACCAGGGCGAAGGCCGTGGGCAGGCCCAGCAGCACTGCCGCAACGGTGGTGAGCACGGCGACTTTGAGGCTGGCCAGGGCTGCGTCCATCCACTCAGGGTTGGAAAAGAACTGCCCGTACCATTTGAACGTCCAGCCGGGCGGTGGAAACACCAGCCATTGGGACGAACCGAACGACAGCAGCACGATGAAGACCACCGGCAGCAAGAGGAAGGCGGCAATTACACCGGTGGTCAGGTACAGGCCGGTGCGAAGCGGCCGGCCCATGGCATTGGGAGACAAGAGCATGTGGTTTACCTCGCAGTGCCAACCGGGGATTCCGGCTGCAGCTTCAGGTACAGGTAGAACAGCACCAGGGTGATGACCACCAACAAGGCAGCCGCCGCGCTGGCCAGGCCCCAATTGAGGAACGACTGCACCTGCTGGATGATGAATTCAGGCAGCATCATGTTCTGCGCCCCGCCCAGCAACGCCGGGGTGACGTAGTACCCCAGCGACATGACGAACACCATCAACGCCCCGGAGAACAGCCCCGACCGGCACAGCGGCAAGAACACCTTCCAGAAGTTGGTCCACGGGCTGGCACCGCACACCGAGCCTGCCTGCAGCACCATCGGGTCGATGGCATGCATGGTTGCCTGCAGCGGTAGCACGATGAACGGGATCATGATGTAGCTCATGCCGATCACCACGCCTGTGAGGTTGTGCACCATCTCAAGTGGGCTGTCGATGATGCCCATTGCCATCAGCATTTTGTTGATGACCCCCGAGCTTTGCAGCAGCACCAGCCAGGAGTAGGTGCGCGCCAGCAGGCTGGTCCACATCGACAGCAGGACGATGTTAAGCAGCCACCGGCCCCAGCCCTTGGGTACCAGCGTGATCACCCAGGCCAGCGGAAAGCCCAGCAGTACGCTGATCAGCGTGACCAGCCCTGCCACCGAAAAGGTGTTGAACAACACCCGGGCATAGGCCGAGTTGGCGAACAGCTGTTCATAGTTGCCAAGACCAGGCGTAGGCTCGAGCACGCCGCGCAGTAACAGGCCAACCAACGGTGCGAAGAAAAACAGGCCCAGGAACAGCAAGGCTGGCAGCAGGTTGCGGCTGCCCTTCCAGCGCTGGCTCAGGGAGGCGCGCCGTGGCCTGGCTCCGGGAGCACCGGTGCCCGAAGGGGCACCTTGGGCGTTATGCAGGGCATTGATCGCGACTTTCATTTGACCAGCCACTCATTCCAGCGGGCCGCGATGGCCTGGCCGTTCTTGGCCCAGTAGGCAAAGTCCAGGGTGACCTGATCCTGCGCATAGGCGGTCGGCAGGTTCGGAGCCAGGTCCTTGTCCAGCTTGGCGACGCTGTCGGTGTTGACCGGGGCGTAGGCCGTCTTGTTGGCGAATTCGGCTTGACCTTCGGCGCTGCTGGCGTTGGCCAGGAACTTCATCGCCGCATCCTTGTTCTTGGCGCCTTTGGGAACGACCAGGAAATCGGCCATGACCAGGTTCTGCTTCCAGCTCACCCCTATAGGGGCGCCGTCTTGCTGCAGGGCGTAGACGCGGCCATTCCAGAACTGGCCGAGGGAGGCTTCACCCGAGGCCAGCAGTTGTTGCGACTGCGCGCCGCCGCCCCACCAGACGATGTCTTGCTTGATGGTGTCGAGCTTCTTGAAGGCGCGATCCAGGTCCAGCGGGTAGAGCTTGTCGGGCGCCACGCCATCGGCCAGCAGCGCCAGTTCCAGTACGCCTGGGCTTGGCCATTTGTAGAGGGCGCGCTTGCCGGGGTAGGTCTTGGTGTCGAACAGTGCGGTCCAGTCGGTTGGCTTGCTGGCACCGAGCTTGCCTTCGTTGTAGCCGAGCACGAAGGAGAAGAAGAACGAACCCACGCCATGATCGGAAACGAAGCGCGGGTCGATCTTGTCGCGCTGGATCTGGGAAAAGTCCAGGGGCTCGAGCAGGCCTTCGCTGGCGGCGCGCAGGGCGAAGTCAGCCTCGACGTCGACCACGTCCCACTGCACGTTGCCGCTTTCGACCATCGCCTTGAGCTTGCCGTAGTCGGTCGGGCCGTCCTGCACCACCTTGATGCCGGTGGCCTTACTGAACGGGGCTGCCCACGCTTGCTTCTGAGCATCCTGGGTCGTTCCGCCCCAGCTTACAAAGTTCAGGCTTTCAGCCGCCTGAGTGGCCTGGCAGGCCAGTGTCAGGAGGCTGGCCGACAGCACTGCGGTTACACGTTTGCTCAACAGCATGATTACGCCCTCGTTGCTTTTTGTTATTCGAGGCAGGGCTTGTGGTGCGCCCGCCAACAGTATTCGGGGAGCAGCGGTTACACATTCAAGGTCTACGGAATGTCATATTATGGTATTCCAAACTTTTCGCAAGTAGCAGCAGGCTACCGGCCATCATTTGGTTGATGGCCATGCAGGCGCTGCAATCAGCCGGTCATTGGCTCGAAGGGTATGTTTTGCACCACTTCCAGTTCGTAGCCCGCCAAGCCTGCATATTTCAAGGGCGGACCCAGGTGGCGAAGCTTGCCCACGCCCAGGTCTTGAAGAATCTGCGCACCGGTGCCGACCTCCGAGTACACCTTCGACTGCCCGCGCTGGTAGGGGCGCTGGGGTTGGGTCAAGTGGGGCACACGCTCGAGCAGCGCCTGGGAGGATTCGTGGTTGGCCAGGATCACGACCACGCCTGTTCCTTGCTCAGCCACTTTCTGCAATGCCGCCCACAACGTCCAGTTGGCCGGGCCCGCCCACTCGGCGCCGACCAGGTCGCGTAGCGGATCGATCACGTGCACCCTCACCAGCGTAGGCGTTTCACGGCGCAATTGGCCCATGACCATGGCCATGTGCACGCCGCCGTCGATACGGTCTTCATAGGTGACCAGGCGGAAGGTGCCATGCACCGTGGGCAGCTCACGCTCTCCGATACGCTTGATGGTCTGCTCAGTGCTCAGCCGGTAATGGATGAGGTCGGCAATGGTGCCGATCTTGATGCCGTGGCGGGCCGCAAAGGCCTCAAGTTCAGGCCGACGTGCCATGGTGCCGTCGTCGTTGAGCACCTCGACAATGACCGACGCCGGGCTCAAGCCTGCCAGGCGGGCCAGGTCGCAGCCGGCCTCTGTGTGCCCTGCACGGGTAAGGACACCGCCTTCGCGAGCGCGCAACGGGAAAATATGCCCAGGCTGTACCAGGTCCTCCGGGCAAGCGTCAGCGGCCATGGCAGCTGCCACGGTGCGTGCGCGATCGGCGGCGGAAATGCCCGTGGTGACACCGGTCGCAGCCTCGATCGAGACGGTGAAGGCGGTGCTGAACATGCTGCCGTTGGCCGGAACCATCTGTTCCAGGCCTAGGCGCTGGCAATGCTCATCCGTCAGCGTCAGGCAGATCAGGCCACGGGCTTGCTTGGCCATGAAATTAATGGCTTGCGCGTCGCAGTATTGGGCGGCGATCAGCAGGTCGCCTTCGTTCTCCCGATCTTCGTCGTCCACCAGCAAGACCATCTTGCCTTGCCGATAATCCTGGAGAATTTCATCGATGGTATTGAAAGGCATGTCAGGTGCTCGTGCTGAGATTAATTGTTTATGGTATACCATCATACACAAATGCCCAGCGCAGGAGACAAGCGGATGAAAGCCTACTGGATTGCCCATGTGGACGTGACCGACCCGGTCCATTATCAGCAGTACACACAGCGTGCTCCGGCGGCCTTCCAGGCCTACGGCGGGCGCTTTCTGGCCAGGGGCGGGCGCAGTGAGGCCATGGAAGGGCGGCCTACGCCGCAACGCAGCGTGGTCATCGAATTCGACTCCTATGACCAGGCCGTGGCCTGCTATCGCTCCGACCTTTACCAGCAAGCCTGCGGCCTGCGCCAAGGTGCGGCGTGCGCCGAGGTGATCATCGTCGAGGGCGTCGCGCCCTGATGCCAACGGGCCTGGAGCAGGCGCCGCAATTCTGGCTATGCTTGGGCAATGACCATCCCTGTCCCGTTGCGCCAACCTTGCCCGCCCGGTGCCTGCATTTGCGGTCGCGATCAGCTGGCCACCGAGTGCGAGCCGGCCCGGCGCATCCTGCTGCTCACCCGGCAGGAAGAAAAGCGCCTGCTCGAACGCCTGGAGAACCTTCAGGACATCGAGGACCTCTATCGCCTGCAACGCCGGCTGTATGACAACCTGGGCATCCGGCTGCACATCGCACCGGGCCACCATGAAGTGCGCACCATGCGCGGGATCGTCATCGAACTGGACGATCAGCCTGGGTTGTGCCGCAAGACGCGCCAGGCCATACCGGCGGCCATTCGCAAGGGGCTCGAACGAAATCCGCAGGTTGCCTTCCGCCTGCTCGATACCCACGATCTGCTGCGCGATACCTGACCGAACCGGCCTCACCCAGTCGCCTAATTTTTTGCACGCCCTGCACGTCTACTTGAAAGTTCCCCTGCACCGCGTGCGCAGGGGTAATCCCACTCAAGGAGGCAGGCAACATGACTTCAGTTTTCGACCGTGAAGACATCCAGTTCCAGGTCGTGGTCAATCACGAAGAACAGTATTCGATCTGGCCGGAGTACAAGGCGATTCCCGAGGGCTGGCGGGCGGTGGGCAAGGCAGGGCTGAAAAAGGACTGCCTGGCCTACATCGATGAGGTGTGGACCGACATGCGCCCACTCAGCCTGCGTCAGAAAATGGCTGAAGCTGGCGCGCAGTGACGGTGATCAATCTTCTGTGCCTGCCGTATTCGGGGGCCAGTGCGATGGTGTACAGCCGGTGGCGCCGCGCGCTGCCGGCGTGGTTGCAGGTTCGTCCAGTGGAATTGCCTGGGCGCGGCGCACGCATGGCCGAGGCGCTGCACACCGACATGCAGGGACTGGCCCGGCAGCTGGCCCAGGAGCAGCGGTTGGCGACCAGTACGCCCTATGCCTTGCTCGGCCATAGCCTGGGCGCACTGCTGGCCTTTGAACTGGCCCATGAGCTGCAGGCGCTTGGTTGCCCGCCACCGCTGGCGCTGTTCGCCTGCGGCACTGCCGCGCCTACACGCCGGGAAGACTACGACGGCCAGCGCTGGCGCGAGCCGAAGTCCGACACCGAGCTGATCGATGAATTGCGTGAGCTGCAAGGCACGCCAGAACAAGTGCTTGCCAATGACGAATTGATGAGCCTGACACTGCCGATACTGCGGGCCGACTTCCTGCTGTGTGGGACCTATGCGTATCGTCAGCGGCCCGCGCTTGGCTGCCCGTTGCACGTACTGGGTGGCGAAGAGGATCGGGCCAGCCGCGAGCAGCTACAGGCCTGGCAGCACGAAACACAGGGCTCTTTTTCGCTGCAGATGTTTCCTGGCGGTCACTTCTTCATCCATGACCATGAGCCAGGCGTGCTGGCGGCATTGACCAGCGCCTTGGAACCGCTGCGGCTGACGGGTTGATTGACGTCTTGCCCAGGGTCGGCGAGGCTAGGGCATTTCAACCCTCAGGACAGACCATGCTGATCGATCCCTCTGTGCGCACGTTGGCAGGAGCATCCCTCTGAACGGGCGCATGCTGGTCGCAGGCGCTCTGGCCTTGACCATGTTGCAAGGGTGTACGGGGCACCGAGCGTCCGTACCCCAAGCTGACCCTGCGCAGGTGCGCGCCGAACTGATGCGGCTATTGCCCGCCAATGCCGGTGATCGCGCTGGCTGGGCTGCTGATATCCAGAAGGCGTTCCAGGCACAGGGTATCGAGCCCTCCAGGCGCAACCTGTGCGCGGTACTGGCTGTGACCGAGCAGGAGTCCACCTTCAACGCCGATCCCCAGGTGCCTCAGTTGGGCCGTATCGCTCGGGAGGAAATCAATCGGCGGGCTGCCCGTGTGCATGTGCCCAGGATGCTGGTCGACGGCGCGCTGCAAACCCCGTCAGGCAATGGCAAGACCTATGCACAGCGCTTGCAGGCAGTGCGCACCGAGAAGCAGCTGAGCGAACTGTACGATGAAGTGATCGCGCGAGTGCCTTTGGGCCGTACCTTGCTGGGGGGGCTCAACCCGGTACATACCGGCGGCCCGATGCAGGTGAGCATCGACTTTGCCGAGAAACATGCGCAAGCCTATCCCTACACGCGCGAGGGCAGCGTGCGACAGGAAGTGTTCACGCGCCGTGGTGGCCTGTACTTCGGGATTGCGCATTTGTTGGGCTATCCCGCCAACTACGAGCGTCAGCTCTATCGGTTCGCCGACTTCAACGCCGGTTGGTACGCCAGCCGGAATGCGGCGTTTCAAGCGGCGCTCAGCCAGGTTACCGGGACAGACCTGGCGCTGGACGGTGACCTGATTGCGCCTGGGTCGATCATGCCCGGCACCACCGAAAGGGCAGCACGTCAGCTGGGTCGTCAGCTGGGCCTGCGTAACCCGCAGATTCGCAGTCAGCTGGAGCAGGGAACTGAACTGGATTTTGAAGATACCCGGCTATACCGGGAGGTGTTTGCCCTGGCCGATGCCAAGGCCGGCCGTGCATTGCCGCGGGCCGTGCTGCCGGGCATTGAGCTGAAAAGCCCGAAGATCACCCGCAAGCTGACCACTGCCTGGTTTGCCGAGCGGGTGGATGGGCGTTATGAGCGGTGTATGCGTCGGTGATTGGGTGTGGGTGGCTCACTGCGGCGCGCGCTCGATAGCTAAATAGCGAGCACTTCAAAAGTACAAGCTGTAGCACAGTACCCGTGTAGGAGCGGTCTTGTGCCGCGATGGGCCGCATGGCGGCCCCAGCAATATAAGGTGCGAAGCTGAAATCCTGGGGCTGCTGCGCAGCCCATCGCGGCGCAAGGCCGCTCCCACACGGGTACTGCGTTACAGCTTGGACTTGTGAATTGCTCGGAGAATCCCGCATGGCGGTCAAGCCAGAACCCAAGCCACCTTCATATCACGCAAGGCCCCGCTGCCACCCGTTACCCTTCGCCTGTCCGAAGGCCCCTTCAGCCTTGACCCAATGCCTCGACGATCAGATCAACGCTGCTTTTCAAGCCAGCCAGTGTGTCCTCGTTATCGCTCTGCACGACAACCAGTTTCGCGCCGCTGTCTTTGATTACCTGCGCCACCGCAGCCTCTGGTTGCCGATGATCCAAGACCAGGGCCACATCCTGGTTTTTGAGGTTATCGGCCAAGGCTTTGAGCGCAGTCGCATCCCACTCGGTGGGCAGCGGCTGATCCACCAGGTCCAGGTTCAATCCGCTGGCCAGATAACCCAGTCGCTCCGACAGGCTGACGGTGGTCAGGTTTTCCACCTTGGCCAGGCGCGTCTGGCTATCGGCGGCCAGTGCCAATACTTGCTGCTTGAAGCCGGCAAGGTTGGTCTGAATGCGTGCCTTGTCCGCGGGCGACAGCCGCTCCAGATCATTAGCCACCACATCGGCCATGCGTCCCAGATTGGTGGGGCTGAGCCATGGGTAGCCGGCGTAGGCATCAGCCCCCGTCACGGCGATGCCTGGCAAAGCGCCATCGACCGGGCGAGCGGCGTCGATTTCGACAATGCGAATATTGCTGCGGCGCGCCACCGGGTAAAGCGGATCATCTCGCCAGATCGAGCGTACGCCGATCACCGCGTCAGCCTGCTGGGCCGCCTTGTGCAGACTGGCTTCGCCACGGCCACTGAAATACGACGGCTGGCGGCTGGCAGGCAAATTCGCCGGCGCAGCGCGTTTGAGCTCAACCGAAGTGCCTTCGAGCAATGTGTTGGCCAGGCTGTGGGTGACCGGCAGCGTGGTCAGCACTTGGGTGGCCGAGGCCAGGGACGGCAGGCTGGTAAGGGCGAGGGCCAGACACAGGCGTTTGAGGTTCATGCCGGGTTTCCTTGCAGGCGTGGGACGAGCGCACGGGCCAGGGCGGCCAGGGCGAAGCAGAGACCGGCGACCAGTATGATCGCGGCGCCGGACGGTACAGGCAGGTCGAAGACGATCGGCAGCAGAATGCCGAACAGGGTACTCAGGGTAGCGATAAACACCGAGATGAAGAAAAAGCCTTTCAATGACTGGCTGACCAGGCGCGCGGCAGCGGCGGGGATGACCAGCAACGCACCCACCAAGATGGCGCCAATCACCTTGACCGCAGCCACCGTGACCAGGGTCACCAGCACCACGAACAAGTAGTCGAGGGTCTTGACCGCGACCCCGCGTACAGCAGCCAATTGCGGATTGAAGCTGGCCAGCATGATGCGGTTGTAAAGCGGCAGCGCCAAGGCCAGCACCAGCACAGCGACGATTCCCAGCACGACCAAGTCCTGACCGCTGACGGTCAACACCGAACCGAACAGCACGTTTTCCAGAATGTGCACGTTGATCTTGCCTGCCAGCATCAGCAGCAGGCTGGCCCCCAGCGCCAGGGACACCGACAGGAAGACCCCAATCAGCGTGTCAGGTGACAGGCCGGTGCGGTTACGCAGGAAATTCAGCAAGATACCGAACAACAGGCAATAGCCGAACAGGCTGCCGTAAGGGCCGGTGTAGGGTTCGCCCAACAGAATGCCGATGGCCACGCCGGTCAGCGCCGCGTGGCCGACTGCTTCGGAGAAGAAGGCAAAGCGCTTGACCACCACCAGCGTTCCAAGACCACCGAGCACCGGCCCGATCATCAACCCGGCCAGCAAAGCATTGACCACGAAGCCGTAGGCCAGCGCCTCGGGCAAGTAGCCTTGAACGGCCCATTGTTGAACCAATTCACGGAAGGATTCGAAACTCATCAGGCAAGGCTCTCGCTGCGCGGATGGACGGAGAACAGGCCGAGCAGACGCTCAGGGGTGAGCGCCTGGGCAGGCGCAGCATCGAACAGCACGCGGCGACTCAGGCCGGTGACCCGGTCAGCCAGGCGCAGCACGGCTTCAAGATCATGTTCGATCCACAAGACAGTGGTGCCGGATCGGCGCCAGCTGGCCAGCAGGTGCTCGAACACGCGAATACCCGCTTCGTCCAGCGCCGACATGGGTTCGTCCAGCACCAGCAGTTGCGGCTCGGGAATCAGCCCTTGCGCCAGCAGCACCCGCTGACGCTCACCGCCTGACAGCGCGCCCATGCGCCGCTTGCGTTTGTCGAGCATGCCGACGTGGGTCAGGGCTGCCTCGATGGCCGGCTGGACCCGCTTGGACAGCCCTAGAAAGGCGGGCTGGCGCTGGCACATGGCGGCCATGAAGTCGTCCACGGTCATGGGCAGGCCGCGGTCGAACTCCAGCGCCTGCGGCACGTAGCCGATCACCTCCCGCTCGCTGGGCCAATGCATGGCCAATCGACCCTGATGCGGCATCTGCCCCAGCAGTGTCTTGATCAGCGAGCTCTTGCCGCCCCCATTGGGCCCGACGATGGCATGCACCGAGCCGGCCGCGACGCTGAAACTGACCTGCTCGAGAATGCGCGTACGGCCCAGTTCGAGATTGATCGCCTCGAACTCGATGCGCGGCCCACAAACCGGCAGCACCTGGGTGGCGGCGGTCATGCGCGGTTCTCCTCGATGGCGCGCACCACCGTGTCGAGGTTGCGCTTCATTTCGATTTCATACTTGTCCTTGGTGTATTCACCATAGGAAATATGCGTCAACGGGTACAAGCGCACGCCGGATTCGCGCTGGATCGTTTCCACATAGGCAGAGGGGAAGTCCATCTCCGAAAAAATGACCCGCACATCCAGCGCTTTGAGTTGGTCGATGGTTTTCTTCAACTGAGCGGGGCTGGGCTCGATACCGTGGGCAGGCTCCACCACGGCGGTCACTTCAAGGCCAAAATCACGCACGAGATAATCGTAGGCAGCGTGGATCGTGGCCACACGGAAGGTGGCGCCAGGTGCTTGACTCACCTTGGCCAGGGCCTCGGCACGCAGGGCGCGCAGACGCTTGGCATAAGCCCGCGCATTTTGCGTGTAGAGCTTCGCGTTTTCCGGGTCCAGCTTGCCCAGTTCTCGGGCAATGTTGTTGACCTGTGCAATGGTGGTACTGATGGACAGGAAGGTATGCGGATTGACGACCTTGCCAGCGCCGCGTGCGGCAATGCCGGTTGCCGCGAGCAGAGGCACGTTCTGGTTCGATTCGATGGTGGCGATGTTCGGTTTTTCGCTGGCCGCGATCATGCGGTCGGCAAAGTCGTCATGACCGACGCCGTTGAGCACGACCACATCGAGCGTCCCGATGCGCTTGATGTCCTCGGCGCGAGGCTCGTAGGCATGGGGGTTGAAACCAGCCGGGATCAACGGCACTACCTCGGCCTTGTCGCCAACGATATTGCTCACATAGCTGTAGTAAGGGTGCAGGGTGATGCCGATACGCAGCGGCTTGCCGGGGTCGGCCAGGGCAAAGGCGGGCAGGGCACAGGCCAGGAGCAGGGCGAGGGCGGAGCGAAGCATGGGGCGTTCCTTAAGTCAGTGACGGTGGTCGCGGGTGACACCGGCGTCGTAGTGGCTGACGACCTGGCGCCAGCCTGCGGCGATCAGGCTTGCCGGGGCAAGGTCATCGACCGATGGGCTGGGGTTGCCTCGGTAGAGCCAGACCTCGGCCTCGGCGCCACCTTCGGAGGGCTGGATCATCAGCAGGTGGCCGGCGATTTCCGGCGCCTGGCTGCGGCCCAGGTAGGCGCCGTCCGCCAGCAACGACCATTGGTGATCGCCACGGCTCTGGCTACCGGCATCAATGACGAAAGGCGGCAGCCCCTCGGCCGCCAGCGCCTGCACCTCGGGCACGGCGCCCTGTTCATCGCGCAGGTACTGAATTTCGTCGAAAGCCACCCGCAGGTCGGTGTAGAGGCCTTGCTCAGCTGGAGTCAGGTCCCGGCGAGCATCGATCTGATGGCTGGCGATCGGCTGATCGTCGACACGCTCCCCGCGCACCAGTACGACGCTGGCTGCCAGGGCCACGATCAATGCACTGACCAAAAGCACATATAGCGTTTCATGCCCGGCGCCGGCCGGGCGAATCACCTGGACCCGGCTCATGGTTGCGAAATGTCCGCGTAGTCGACTTCGACCACATGGCCTGGGCCTGCGTCGAACAACACGTAGAATTCGCCATCCGGGCGCTTGAAGGTGAGGGTGGAGTCATCCCCGAGCTTACCGCCGACCAGCACCTGCTCGTCGTAGCCGATCACATCCAGGGTGACCCCGGGTGCACCGCTCCCGTCCGAAAAGCCGCCGGTGCATTTGATCTGACTGCCCGGCACTTCCTCACACTCGCACATGGGGTTGTGGGCCATGGCAGCCGTGGCGGTTAACAGCAGTGAAGAGAGCATGAGCCTACGCATGAGGTGTTTCATTTGTTGCCTCCTTGTTTCTTGAGCCAGGCCACGGTGGCTGGCGATGCCTGGGCCAAGGGCACCGAGGCTTGATGCATGCTGCCGTCCCAGCCTTCGAGGGTGATCCACACCTGGGCATCTGGCCGAGTACGCGGCGCAATCGGAAGGGAGGTACCCATGTGGTAGGGTGCCCCGAAGAAAATGGTGCCGGCGGCGCGCAGGCTGCGCGGCTTGCCGATGCGCAGGTAGGTGGCCTTCACCTCTTGGGCGCAGCCTTTGCAGAGGGCGGCATTGAACACCTTGAAATAGCCGGCCGGGCCATCGGCCTGGGGCGCTTCGTCACGCATTTCAGCCAGGTCCAGGCTGTAGGGCCCTACCTTGATATCGCGTATGACGTTCGCGCCGAGCCCGGCTTCGCCGCGAAACAGCTTGGCATCGGCAAAGTACTGGGGCATGAAACCCAGCGGGATCAGGATCAGCAGAATGTTCAGGTGAAAGCGCCACTTCAACCAGAACTGTTTCAATGGCCGTTGCGCGAGGGTGTGTGCCTGGCTCATGGTTGGGTCTCCAGGGTAGGCTCGCGCTGCGCGACGCGGGGCGCACGCTCGCTGCGCTTGAGGGCGGCGGCGGTGGCCTGGGCGGTGCGCTTGGTCCAGATGAGCAGGCCGCTGAACACCATCAAGGTCAACACCAGGCCGAAGAAGAACCACACCAGCTTGATCGGCAACCCGCCGAAGTCACCGGTGTGCAGCGGACGCATGGATTCGGTGACGAACTCCAGGGGCGTGCGGTCGCTGATGCGGAACTGGCTGTCGACCTGGCGGGTGTAGGGATTGACCGAGGCGTTCTGGAACATCAGCGGGTACCAACCCGGCCCCGAAAGGCTGATGTGGCTGTAGGCCGTGGCGGGCAATATCACGAAGCTGACCTCAAGGCCCGGCACCGCGTGCCCGGCAATGCGCACGGCTTCGTCCAGGTCGATGCGCGGTGCGGGAGTGCCGTCGGTGGTCTGCGGCACGTCTTCGCGTGCAATCACCGGCACGATGGGCCGTGTGGAAATCGTGACGTGGTTATCGCCCAGAATGGCTTGGATCAAGAACCAGGTACCGGTAATGGAAATGACGGCAATGAACCAGATGGACCAGACGCCGGCCAGGCGGTGCACGTCCCCCCAGAAAATCCGCGAGCCGTGACCGGTGCGCACCGGCTTGAAGAACCCTCTCCAGAATTTCTTGTACACCACAAGCCCCGTGACCAGGGATGCCAGCATGGGCAGGCCCAACAGGGAAACAAGGTACCAGCCCCAGCTGTAACCGTTGGTGAACGGCACCAGCCACCATCCATGCAAGGCACGGGTGAAGGCTTCGAAGTCGAAGTCGGGCGTCTTGCCCTGGATCGCTCCGGTGTAGGGGTTTACATACAGCGTAGGGCTGGTGCCGTCGGGCAGGGTAACGTTGGCAACGACCGCGAAGTGAGAGCCGTCGGGCTGGCGAAGCATGTCCACGATCATGTCGGGCTCAGCCTTGTGCAGCGCATCGAGCACTTGCTGGAAACTCAGGCGGTCCACGTCGGCATCGGGCTTGTTGGCGCGCACCGCAGGGTCGGCCAGCCAGACGATCTCCTGGCTGACCACCGCGAGCATGCCGGTGAAACAGACGATGAGAACAAAGAACCAGATCGGCAGCGCGAGCCAGCTGTGGACCAGGAACCAGAGCCTGGACTTGGATTTCTTTGGAGTTTTGGCCATCAGACGATCTTCACAATAAGGGGCCGAGCTTAAGCCCAACCCTGGAGAGCTGTATTGATAAGGACGAATGAGAATCGAAATTCCGTCGATTTAAATGCAAGGAAATGTTTCAGGCTGGGGAGCCGGCCCCTGCGCCTGAAGCTGGGGGCCGGTGGCAAAGCGTCTGTCAGGCGCGGGACAGGACCGCTTCTGGCAGGGGCAGGGTGCGCAACGAGGGCAGGTCTTGATAAAGCGCACGGCCAATCTCGGCGGCCCGCGAGGGCAGAACTGATAACAGGGTGTCGCTCAGGCCATGGCTGTTCTCGCAGAAGCCTTGCAGGTACACCGACGCCTTGAGGTCGGGGCTGGTCAGTACGCGGTAGTTGCGATCAACGTTGAAATCCTCGAGGTAGCCAGCCAGCGGGGCCAGCAAGTCCCGGTGCGAACGGCGCTCATAGCCGGTAGCCAGGATGACGGCATCGTAGCGGTGGGTCTGTTGTTGGCCGGTGGCCAGGTCGCTGAGGGTCAGCTCGATGCCCTCTGCGTTGCCCACCACGGCGTCTACCTGGCGCCGGCACAGCACATTGTGGCGGAACTGATGGGCCACTTTCTGCCGATAGAGGATGGCGTAGATGCGCTCGATCAGGTTCAGGTCGACCACCGAGTAATTGGTGTTGTGGTATTCATCGAGCAACTTGCTGCGTTGATCGGCCGGTTCGTTATAGACCAGGTCGGTGTAGTCGGGTGCGAAGATCTCGTTGACGAACGGGCTGTCGTCGGCCGGCTTGAGTGCCGAGGCGCGCAGGATCATGTCCACCTTTACCGACGGGTAGCTGTCGTTGAGGTCGATGAACGCCTCGGCTGCGCTCTGGCCTGAGCCGATGACCGCGATGCGCATCGGTTTGCCGGCGTTGCAGGGCAGCTGGCTGAGGCTGCTGAGGTAGCGGGAATGGTGGAACACGCGCGGGTCGTTCTTGAAGGCCGCGAACGTTTCCGGAATCTTAGGTGTACCGCCGCTACCCACTACGACCGAACGGGCCCTGCGGCTGTATTCCCGACCTTCGGCATCACGGGACACCAGGCGCAGGTGCTCGACGCGGCCCTGGGTGAGTTCAGGTTCGATGCGCAGCACTTCTTCACCGTATACCGCCTGGGTCGCGAAGTGTTCGGCAGCCCAGCGCAGGTAGTCGTTGTATTCCAGTCGGCACGGGTAGAAGGTGCCCAGGTTGATGAAGTCGGCCAGGCGCTGTTTCTGGTGCAGGTAATTGACGAAGCTGTAGGGGCTGGTGGGGTTGCGCAGGGATACCAGGTCCTTGAGGAAGGAGATCTGCAACTCGCTTTGGGTGGCCAGGGTTTCACCGTGCCAGCGATAGTCTCGCTGCTTTTCGATAAATAGCGCGTCCAGGGCACGCCCTTGGCTTTCGGCCAGCTCTTCCAGGGCGATTGCCAGCGCCAGGTTGGACGGGCCGAAGCCTACGCCGATCAGATCTTTGATGGTTTCCTGCTGTGAGGCTTGGGTCATGGCCGCGATTCCATAAGGTCGATGTGGACGCTCACCGGTGATCCGGCTACCGCGCTGGTACATCTTCTGGAACGAGCCAACCGAGAGGGAATTTAGCAGGGCTCAAGACCAGGCCGTTGTAGCCGATAAAAGGGGCACGGACCGGTTTTGGAGCAGGGAATCATCATGGTCGCAATCACCTCCAGCAATCTGTTGATCAACGGCGTCTTAGCCCAGACGCTGCGCGTTGACGCTGCCGACGAGCGCGAACGGCGCGTGCAGGCGGGCGAGGCGCCCGGCCCGTTGAGCATCGCCGGTGACAGCCTCAAAGCCACGGCCACAGGCCAGGCACAAGCGGCCCAGGGCGAGGACAGCGACGAGCCAGAGGCGGTCAAGCAGTTGCGCGAGTTGATCAAGGCGTTGCAGAAACAGCTGGCAGAAGAGCAGAAACAACTTTCAGCGCTGATGAACAGCGACATGGAAGAGTCCGCGAAGATGGCTGCCATCAGCACCAAGCAGAGCAGCATTGCCACGCTCAGCAGCCAGATCATCGCGGCCTCGGCACAATTGCTGGAACTGTTGCAGCAAAGCGGTGGTGGCAGTGCCGGTGGCCTGGTCAGCACCCGTGCCTAGCGGGCACTGACCAAACCCTGGGGATCAGTCAGCGGCCAATCGCGCCTTGTGCCGATCGGCCTTGTACTGCATGGCCACCGCCGGGGCCGGCTTGGTCGCGCCCGTTTCCAGCCACTGGCGCATACGGCTGGCGTCGGCGAAGTGGGTGTACTTGCCGAATGCATCGAGAATGACCATGGCGACCGGCCGGTTGTCCATCCGGGTCAACAGCACCAGGCAGTGCCCAGCCTCGTTGGTGAAACCGGTCTTGGTCAGCTTGATGTCCCAGTTGCTCTTGTTCACCAGGTGGTCGGTGTTGCGAAACCCGAGTGTGTAGTTGGGCTTGCTGAACGCTACCGTTTTCTCACGGGTTGTCGACAGCGTACTCAACAGGGGGTACTTGCGCGACGCCATCAATAGCTTGGTCAGGTCGCGTGCAGTGGAGACGTTCTGAGTCGAAAGACCGGTGGGTTCGATGTAGCGGGTATGGCTCATGCCCAGGCTGCGTGCCTTGGCGTTCATTGCCTTGATGAACGCCGGGTAACCGCCAGGGTAGTGGTTGGCCAGGGTGGTCGCGGCGCGGTTTTCCGAGGACATCAGGGTGATCAGCAGCGTCTCGCGTCTATTCAGCTGGCTGCCGAGCCGAACCCTGGAGTAGACGCCTTTCATGTCCGGGTTGTTGGCGATGGTCATGGTCAGCATTTCGTCCATGGGCAGCTTGGCGTCGAGCACGACCATGGCCGTCATCAGTTTGGTCACCGACGCGATGGGCAGCACGCGGTCTGGGTGACTGGCGTACAGCTCCTTGTTGCTGTTGAGGTCGATCAACAGGGCGCTGCCGGAGGCCAGGTGCAGCTTGGCAGGGTCACGTTGCAGCTGGGCGGTGGGCTGTGCAGCGACAGCGGCGCTGATGGGGGTCACGGTACCTGTGAGCAACAACAAAAGGCTGAGGGTAGACAGGATCGTTTTCACGTTGAGGCTCACTAAAGGGGGCTATGTCGTTGGCATTGCGAGGGTTTTCCCCAAGCCGGCGCATTCTGGAGTATGGCTCAAGCCGTGTCGATTGCCTTATCACCAATGGGCGCAAGGTGAAGAGAATTTAATCCTGCGGGAAGGGCTACAGCCATTTGGCTGCCCCGACTCTGTCCAGCCCCTACGGCCCTTAGTCGCCCAGCTCCTAGAGCCGCTTGGGCTGCTTTACTGATTCGAGGTGAACTCCATGGGACCCAGCCCTGTCACCTTTGAACACACGGAGGATCCAGGCATGGTTGTGAAGTTGAGGACGTATCGCGGAGACGACATCCCGGAGTGGTACCAGCGTGACGATCTCGATGAGCTCTACGAGGTCGAGGATCAGCAGGGGGATGTGCAATTGCTCGAAGATGACGAGGATGCAGTGAAGCTCGTCGTAGACCTCACCTATGAAGATGAAGATGCGCCCAAGCCTGAGTGATGGGAATCAGATGATGCCTCGCAGCGGGCCCAGCACCCACAGGCCCGCTGTTATTTGCGTATCGCAAAAGCCTTAGGACCTGCGCCAGGCAAGCCAGGCAATGCCTGTGAGTCGAAGCTCTGTCACGGCCAGCCCGACCAGGATCAAGCCTGCGCCGGCCAGGCGCTCGGCAGGTAAGCGATCACCGGCCAGGAAGTAGCCGAACAGGCCACCGAAGATTGGCTCGCATATCAATATCAACGCCACCTTTTCTGGAGCCAACACTGCCTGTGCGCGGTTCTGGATCGCGTAAGCCAAGGCTGTTGCCAGCAGCGCCAATGCCAGGAGGGTGGCGGTGACAGGCAGCGTGGTGGGCACGGAGAACGCGTTGTTCGCCACACTCCATATCAACGAAAGCACGCCGACGACGCCCAGTTGAATCGAAGCCGATGCCATGGCCAGCGCTGGCGTGGTGAACGTCGATACCATCACGATATGCAAGGCGAAGCACACGGCACACCCCAGCACCAGCAAGTCACCGTAGTGCAGGGTGAACCCGTCCAGGCTCAGCAGGCCAAGTCCGAACACCGCGATCCCGGTTCCGATCCCTTGCTTGAGGCTCGGGCGACCCTTGCCCATGAGGTAAAGCAGCACTGGTGTAAAAACAGTGCACAGGCCCGTGATGAAGCCGGCATTGGAGGGCGTAGTCAGCGCGGTCCCGGAGGTCTGCAGCGAAAAAGCCATGAACAACACGACCCCGGCCAAGCCCGCATTCAACAGCGTGCCTAGGTTCATCAGTCGAAACGAGCGAATCGAGAAGGGAAACAAGGCCGCTGCTGCCAGGCTGAACATCCACGCATTCAAGGTGGAGGCAGCCATGATGGTCAGCGTGTCGTGTTTGGCCACGAAGCTCCAGCCCCACACCGCCGTGACAGCCAGAAGCGAAATCGACCATAAAGTATTTTTCGACATGACGAATCCTTGGGCAGGCATTTATACCGAATGCCAGGCCGAGCTATTTTCGTCAGCGGTACCCAAAGATCGCAAAGATAATTCAGCGCCCGGTCAATGGCAATTGTTCAATCCACCCCACAAGACTCTCACCCCAGGCTCTCAACAGGTGCCCTGATCGGCAGTGGTACAGCGCATCAATAAGCAGATCATGTCGTCAATCGACCAAGGCTTGCCAATGAACGCTGCAGTGGGTGGCAAAGGCATATCGACCTTGCTGTAGCCACCACTCATCACGATCACGGGCAAGCATGGACATTGCTCGTAAGCCATCCAGGCAAGGTCCCAGCCATCGAACGGGCCCGGCGTACGGACATCGGTCACGACCGCTGCCCAGGGTTGCTTGTCGAGTTGCCGAATACCTTCTGTTGCGGTTTCCACCGCCATTACCCGAGCGCCTGTTTCTTCAATGATCAAAGACAGGAACTCTCGCAAAGCGGGTTCGTCTTCGACGACCAAAATCCGTTTTCCAATCATCACCGCTGACCATATTCGCCCTATGCCTTTCCGAGGGCACAGAGCCCGACCTGTTGCCTTGAGGGGATGAGCGGTGGGGTTTGTACAACTATTGGTGCGATTGCCGCGCTTTGTACAACCCCTGTTATTGACTATCTCCGCTGCTCGGACGAGTTTTCCAATACGCAGCAGTGGGCATCTCAAGTGCCTGGCTCAAGAGCCGGCAGCCTGTGCATGGTCATGAGGCAAAAAAAAGCCCGCACAGTGGCGGGCAACAGGGAGCAGCACTAAATGTTCGTGTCAGGCGAGGAGGGTGCCGGGTTGCAACTTTTCAATCAGGGCGCGGGCACTGGCCAGGCTCGGCATCGGTCCGCTGACCGGCTCGCCGTTGCTGACCAGGTACCAACAAGCCAGCAGGCCCTGATCGCGCAAATTGGCCGGTACTGCCGAGCCGATAACGGACATGATCTCGATAGTGGCCATTTGCAGCCCTCCGCTAAAACATGGGGTTACTGTACCGACGCTGTGGGCGCGACTGAAATCAATGTGCTCAATAGTGCTTATCAGTTTTGCCTAACGTGCAGGCGTCATTCTGCAATGACCTTTGAGCGCAGCGTCACGCGCAGTGTCGAGCCGATAGGCTTGGGCCATCCGCTCTGCTAGGCTCATTCACCGTCTGTACACCGCAAGAGGATCACGTATGCCCCTTACCCCCAGCAGGGATACCGTGCTGTGCATTTCCCTGGCAGGCCGCCCAGGCACCTTTGGTGTCCGCTTCCACAATCACCTCTACGAGCAGCTTGGCCTGGATTTCTATTACAAGGCCATGCGCACCGATGACTTGCCGGCAGCTGTTGCAGGCATCCGGGCGCTTGGGATTCGTGGTTGTGGTGTCTCGATGCCGTACAAGGAAGCGTGCATGGCGTTGGTCGATGAAATCGACCCGTCGGCTGCGGCAATCGATTCAGTCAACACCCTGGTCAATACCGAGGGCCACCTCAAAGCCTATAACACGGACTACCTGGCAGTCCGGCAGTTGCTGACGCAGCACAAGGTCGACCCGACTACGGCGTTCGCCTTGCGTGGCAGCGGTGGCATGGCCAAGGCGGTGGCCAGCGCGTTGCGGGACGCAGGGTTTGGCGAAGGCATCATTGTCGCCCGTAACGAGCAGGCCGGGCGGGAGCTGGCCGATGTGTGCGGCTACCGCTGGCTGCCTGAGCTTGACGACCTTTGCCCGCCGATGCTGATCAACGTCACCCCGGTGGGCATGGCCGGTGGGCCAGAGGCGCAGCAGCTCGCGTTCAGCGAGATGGCAATTGCTGCGTCCGAGCGCGTATTCGATGTCGTGGCCATGCCAGTGCAAACACCTCTGATCGAGCATGCAGAGAAGCTTGGCAAGCAGGTGATCACCGGGCTTGAAGTCATCGCATTGCAGGCGTTGGAGCAATTTGTCCTGTACACCGGCATCAGACCAACCCCTGAGCAGGTACAGGCTGCCGTGGGCTACGCGCGCCAAGGTTGAGCCAGGGGCAGATCCTGCACTATTCGGCGACCAGCAAGTTGAGCTGGTCGCTGCAGCGATTAGAACGCTTGCCTGGCCTTATCCAATTGCTCGTCAACCAGCGCACGACCATACGCCAGCGACACATGCTGAGCATTGTCCAAGTCGCTGAAGAACTTCATGGGCATCGATAGCCGCCGGCTGACATGGCCGTCGGGTGCCGTGATCAGGCAGCCTGCTGCAAAGGGTAAGGGCGAGTCAGGGTGAGGCATCACGCTGGCGGTGATGAGGTGCTTGCGATATTCACACTGGAGCGATTGCATGATCGGTACCTCGCTGTGGCAATGAAGCCTTTACTTCATATACCACAGCAGAGGGCATGCAGGCGGTCGCCCGACGAGCGTGGCCTGTGAGCCTTAAGCTTTGAGCTCGCCAGGCTGGATGACCTCGACCCAGTAACCATCTGGGTCCTTGATGAAGGCCAAGTGGTTCATACGCCCGTCTTGCAGGCGTTTCTGGAACGGCACGCCTAAGGCTTCGAAACGGGCGCATGCTTCACGCACGTCCGGCACCGATACACAGATGTGGCCGAAGCCGCGTGGATCGGTATTGCCATCGTGGTAGGCGAAGTCGGCATCCTGTTCGGTACCATGGTTGTGCGTAAGCTCAAGCACGCCCGGGATCGACTTCATCCACTGATGGCGGGCATGGTCGTCCTCTGGAATCTGGGCGGGGTCGACCAGGGCCAGGAAGTACAGGCTGAAAGCAGCCTCTGGGAAATCACGCTTGTCCACCAGGCGGAAACCCAACACCCGCGTATAGAAGTCCAGCGACTTCTGGATGTCCTTGACCCGCAGCATGGTGTGGTTGAAGACGAATTGGGCAGTGGCAACGTCAGGCTGTGCGGTGACACCCGGAACGGTTTGCAGATCGTGCAAGCTCATGGAAACTCCTGAGACGGGGCCGGGTGCCAGGACCCGGCGAAACGGACAGGCTGCTAATGATACGGCAGTGAAACGATTGCGCAAATGAAAGCGCCCTGCTCAAGGCAGGGCGCTGGAATTAGAGGCCCGCATGTGCGGGCGCGTGATGGGGTCGCTAGTCCGTTAGCTGTGTTCATGGTGCCTGCGGCGCTGTGAAAAAAGTGTGAAGCCAGTGTTGAGGTTTCATCATGGCGCTGACGCGATCAAGTTCATCGCCGGTTGTTTTGTGGCAACCGGACGAAAGCGTACGAGGAGGGTAGATGAAACAGGTACTGCTGATCGGCATCGGCGCTGGGGATCCTTGCCACCTGACCTATGAGGCGGTCGATGCACTGCGCGGTGTGGACGTGTTTTTCGTCATGGACAAAGGCCCCGAGGTGCAAGACCTTCTGGGGTTGCGCAAGGCGATTCTGCAACGCTACCTGCCAGACCACAGCTATCGCATCGTGCAGATCACCGACCCGCCACGCGCCAGACAGCCCTCGGGGTATGCAACGTCCATTGAAGTCTGGCACCAACAGAGGGCGACAGCCTATGCCGCCGCGCTGCAAATGGAACTGCAGCCAGGGCAGACCGGCGCATTTTTGCTGTGGGGTGAACCTGGCTTGTACGACAGCACGCTGCGTGTGATGGAGCTGGTGCGTGAACGGGGGGTGTCGCTTGCCTTGAAGGTGCTACCCGGAATAAGCAGCATGCAGCTGTTGGCCGCCCGTCACCAGATCGCGCTCACGCGTGTCGGTGAGCCGTTGATCGTGGTGCCGGGGCGGAGGCTGGCGAGTCTCGGGCGCATCGATAATGTTGTGGTAATGCTCGATAGTCACTGCGCCTTCGCTGCACTGTCGGATCCAGCGCTCACGATCTTCTGGGGCGCTTACCTGGGAACCGCGGACGAAATGCTGATCGCCGGGCCCCTGGAAGCGGTCAAGGCACGCATCCTGGAGGCCCGGGCAAGTCAACGTCGGCGCAAGGGTTGGATAATGGACATCTACTTGCTGCGTCGTGAAGTGTTCGCGACTACGGATTGACCAACCTGACCGGCTACTGCGCCGAGCGGGGGCCAAGAATGGAGGCCACCGTGTCTCGCAACTGATCGATGGAGTAAGGCTTGCCAATTCTATACATGCCTTCCGGCACGTCGACGTTTTCTCCATACCCACTGGCGAACAGCACAGGGAGCATAGGGCGCAGCCCGCGTGCGCTCTTGGCCAGGTCATGACCATCCATGTCCGGCAAGCCAACATCGGTTATCATGAGTTCGAGCGTTTGGTCAGGATTTTCGAGTACTTTCAGTGCGGTCGCAGCGTCATGCGCCTCGATCACGGCGTAGCTCAGATCTTCGAGGACCTCGACCATGAGCATGCGTACGATGTCGTCGTCCTCGACTACCAGAAGGGACATGGTTCAGATCCTGTCTTGATGAATGTCTTTGCTCTGTGCCTCGCCAAGGCCCAGAAGTTCCCGAAGGATACCGATCTGATCGATCCGATGGAACGATTGGAACAGGTATGTTTCAAATGCTGGCTAAATGCCGGGCCAACTGATCAGGGCTTGCGCCAGGCCAGGGGCTGCCCCTCACCATAAGGAAAGATTGACCATGCTGTTCATGGACTTCATTTGCTCGGGCGTTTTCAGATGATACAAGCTGCCTCGATGGATCAACGTAGCTTTCGCAAGCTGTTGAGCCGCAACATCGGCCTGCCCCTGGGGCTCGGCCTGCTCGGTGCCGTGGCATTCGTCGCCGTTATCAACTACCTGCTGTCTGCCATGCAGTGGGTGGAACATACCGATCAGGTGATTGGCAATGCCAACGAGACGCTCAAGCTCTCGATCGACATGGAAACAGGCATGCGCGGGTTTCTGATCACGGGCGATGAACGCTTCCTGGACCCGTACGAGGTGGCCAAGCCCAGGATCTTCAACAGCCTGCAAAGCCTGCGGAGCATGGTCGAGGACAATCCCCAGCAGGTCGAACGCATCGACCGGCTGATCGCGCTGCAGGGGGCGTGGAACGACTTCGGCAGCCAGATGATCGAGCTGCGCCGCGTCGAAGGGGGATACCGCGAGCTGATCGGTAATGGCCGTGGCAAACGCCTGACCGACGAAATCCGCAAGGAGTTCGAGGACCTGATCGGGGCCGAGCAACAGCTGCGCATGACCCGCAACGAGACGGTCAGCAGTGTCACCGTCGCTGGCATCATCACATTCGTTGTGTTGCTGGTCGGGCTCAGCGCATTACTCGCTTATCTGGGGCGCCGCGACCTGCTGGCCCTGTCCGATAGCTACACCAAGAACTTGCAGGCCCAGCAGCGCGCTGCGGAGCGCCTGGAGCATCAGGCCTGGCTGCGCAACGGCCAGACCCAACTGGCCCAGCAGGTGCTGGGTCAACTGTCCCTGCCCATGCTGGGTGACAAGATCCTGCGCTTCTTCGCTGCCTACCTGGGCAGCGTGGTGGGCGCCGTGTATGTGCGGGATGAACATGGCCGCCTGGTGCGCGTGGCCAGTTATGGGCTCGAAGCCCAGGAGCAGGCCCGCGAGCAGGTGCTGGGTGATCACCACGGCTTGCTGGCGCAAGCGGTACGTGAAGAACGGCTTATCCGCCTCGATGCCTTGCCGCAGGACTATTACCGTTTGGCGTCGGGCCTGGGCAAGGGGTTACCGCGCAGCGGGCTGATCGTGCCGGCCCTTGAGGACGGTCAGGTTAACGGCGTCATTGAACTGGGGCTGCTGCGCCCATTGCAGGACCGCGACGCGGAGATGCTCGAGCGCGTGGCGGGCAACCTGGGTATGTCGATCGAAAGCGCCCGCTACCGTCAACGCCTGCAGGAGGTGCTGGCCGAAACCCAGCAGCTCAACGAAGAGCTACAGGTCCAGCAGGAAGAGCTCAAGACCGCCAACGAAGAACTCGAAGAGCAGTCCCGGGTGCTCAAGGAGTCCCAGGCTTATCTGGAGACCCAACAGGCGGAGCTCGAGCAGACCAACGAGCAACTGTCCGAACGCACCGATGCACTGGACCTCAAGAACGAGGAGCTCAGCCGCGCCCAGACCGAGCTTCAGGCTCGCGCCGATGAGCTGCAGCGTTCGAGCAAGTACAAGTCCGAATTCCTCGCCAACATGTCCCACGAGCTGCGTACGCCGCTCAACAGCTCGCTGATCCTGGCCAAGCTGCTGGCCGAGAACGGTGAAGGCAACCTGAGCCAGGAGCAGGTCAAATTCGCCGAGTCCATCTACTCGGCAGGCAATGACCTGCTCAACCTCATCAACGACATCCTGGACATCGCCAAGGTCGAAGCCGGCAAGCTTGAGGTGCGCCCCGAAACGACCCACGTCGATCGTCTGGTCGAGGGCTTGCGCGACATGTTCACGCCACTGGCCTCCCAGAAGGGGCTGGGCTTCGAGGTCACAGCTGAGGACCACGTGCCTGCGACCCTGTTCACCGATCGCCAGCGCCTTGAACAGATCCTCAAGAACCTGTTGTCCAATGCCATCAAGTTCACCGAGCGTGGCCAGGTCAGCCTGAATATCGGTTACCAGCCCGAGGCCGGTATCGTCTTCGCGGTGCACGACACCGGGATTGGTATCGCGCCTGATCAGCAGCAAGCCATCTTCGGCGCATTTCACCAAGTCGATGGCACCAGTAACCGCCGCTATGGAGGCACCGGGCTGGGCCTGTCCATCTCGCGCGACCTGGCCCGCCTGTTGGGCGGGCAGATCACCGTACAGAGCACGCCGGGCCAAGGCAGCGTATTCAGCCTGGTACTGCCAGAGCGCCATGATGTCGACGAACAGCCCGTCGCGCCGCTTACCCTGCGCCCTGCGGTGACTTCAATGCCCTCGGTCATCCAGCCGCCAGCAGCGGCGGCCAAGCCCCCGATCCTGGCCTTCACCGATGATCGCGAGCGGGCGCCGTTTACCAACCGCTGCATTCTGGTCATTGAGGACGAGCCAAACTTTGCCCGTATTCTCTTCGATCTGGCCCATGAACTGGGCTACAGCTGCCTGGTGGCCCATGGCGCGGACGAAGGTTTCGAGTTGGCCGCTCGGTTCCTGCCCGATGCCGTACTCCTGGACATGCGACTGCCGGACCATTCCGGCCTCACTGTACTGCAGCGCCTGAAGGAGCGGACCGAGACGCGCCACATCCCGGTGCATATCATTTCGGTCGAGGATCGGGTGGAGGCGGCCATGCACATGGGCGCGGTCGGTTACGCGGTCAAACCCACCAGTCGCGAGGAGCTCAAGGAAGTCTTCGGGCGCCTGGAAGCCAAGCTGACCCAGAAGCTAAAGCGCATCCTGCTGGTCGAAGACGATGACCTGCAGCGAGAGAGCATTGCCCGGCTGATCGGCGATGAGGACGTCGAGATCACCGCCGTGGGCCTGGCCCAGGAGGCCTTGGCACTGCTGCGCGAGCACGTCTACGACTGCATGATCATCGACCTCAAGTTACCCGACATGCTCGGCAACGAGTTGCTCAAGCGCATGACGGCCGAAGACATCCGCGCGTTCCCGCCTGTGATCGTCTATACAGGCCGTAACCTGACGCGCGAAGAGGAGGCCGACCTGCTCAAGTATTCGCGCTCGATCATCATCAAGGGCGCACGCTCGCCCGAGCGTCTGCTCGATGAGGTCACCCTGTTCCTGCACAAGGTGGAGTCGCAGCTGTCCCATGAGCGTCAGCGCATGCTCAAGACCGCGCGAAGCCGCGACAAGGTATTCGAGGGGCGCAAGATCCTGTTGGTAGACGACGATGTGCGCAACATCTTCGCCCTGACCAGCGCCCTGGAGCACAAGGGGGCCATCGTCGAAATCGGCCGCAATGGCCGCGAGGCCATCGAACGCCTCGAACAGCATGAAGATATCGACCTGGTACTGATGGACGTCATGATGCCGGAAATGGATGGTTTCGAAGCGACCCGGCTGATCCGCCAGCAGCCTCGCTGGCGCAAGCTGCCGATCATCGCCGTGACCGCCAAGGCGATGAAGGACGACCAGCACCGCTGCCTGCAGGCCGGCGCCAATGATTACCTGGCAAAGCCCATCGACCTGGACCGCCTGTTCTCGCTGATACGTGTGTGGTTGCCGCAACTGGAGCGAATTTGATTAGCGAACGCAATACCGACATCGAGATCCGCTTGCTCATCGAGGCCATCTACCTCAAGTACAGCTACGATTTTCGCAACTATTCCGGCGCTTCGATCAAGCGCCGGATCCTGCATGCCCTGCGCCAGTTCGACTGCCAGACCGTGTCTGCGCTTCAGGAGCGGGTACTGCATGACCCAGGCATGTTCATGCAGCTGTTGCAGTACCTGACGATTCCGGTCAGCGAGATGTTCCGCGACCCTGGCCACTTCCTTGCCCTGCGCAATGAAGTGGTCCCGCTGCTGCGCACATGGCCATCGATAAAGATCTGGATTGCCGGCTGCAGTACGGGCGAAGAGGTGTATTCGATGGCCATCTTGCTGCGCGAGGAAGGTTTGCTGGAGCGCACCATCATCTACGCCACCGACATCAACCCGCACTCACTGGAAAAAGCCAAGCAGGGCATCTATACCATGCCGAGCATGCGCGAATACGAAGAGAACTACAGGTTGGCCGGTGGGCGTCGTGATTTTTCGGAGTACTACACCGCTGCCTACGGCAATGCCATCATGGACAGCACCTTGCGTGAGCAGGTGACCTTCGCCGACCACAGCCTGGCCACCGACAGTGTGTTCTCGGAAACCCAGCTCGTCTCGTGCCGTAACGTGCTCATCTATTTCGACAAGGTGCTGCAGGATCGCGCCTTGGGCCTGTTCCACGAGTCCCTCTGCCACCGGGGTTTCCTGGTGCTGGGCAGCAAGGAGTCGGTCGATTTCTCGGCCTATAGCCAGCGCTTCGAGCCCTGGGTCAAACCTGAACGGATCTACCGCAAGTCATGAAGGGCATACAGGCTGTGGTGATCGGTGCTTCGGCGGGCGGTGTGACTGCACTGTTCAAGGTGCTCGGCGGGTTGCCAGGGACGTGCAGGGTTCCGGTGGTGTGCCTGTTGCATCTGCCCGAGGACCGGCATAGCCATCTGGCTGAAGTGCTGCAACGTCGCCTGGGCCGGCCGGTGCTCGAAGCGCGTGACAAGCAGTCTTTGCAAGACGGCGGCATTTTTGTGGCGGGCCCTGGTTATCACCTTTCGGTAGAGTGCGACTTCACCCTGTCTTTGAGCCAGGAACCGCCGCAGCATTTTTCCAGGCCTTCGATCGACTACCTGTTCATGTCGGCAGCCGATGCCTATGGCAAGGCGCTGCTCGGCATATTGCTCACTGGCGCAAACGAAGATGGCGCCCAAGGGCTTGCCTACATCAAGAACAGCGGCGGCCGGACCATCGTCCAGGACCCCCGCGATGCACAGGTCGCGCTAATGCCGGAGGCCGCATTGGCCCTGCACCGGCCCGACCATATTCTTCCTTTGAGTGGTATCGAGCAGTTGCTTGGTACTCTGGAATCCAGCGCATGTTAAGCCAGACCATCGCTAAACTGCTGATCGTCGACGATCTGCCAGAAAACCTCCTGGCCCTCGATGCCCTCATCCAGGGTGACCATCGCGAGGTGCACCAAGCCCAGTCCGCCGAAGCGGCGCTGTCCCTGCTGCTTGAGCACGAATTCGCCTTGGCCATCCTGGACGTGCAGATGCCTGGCATGAACGGGTTCGAGCTGGCCGAGCTGATGCGCGGCACCGAGAAAACCCGCAACATCCCCATCGTGTTCGTGACCGCGGCCGGGCGCGAGATGAACTATGCCTTCAAGGGCTACGAAAGCGGTGCCGTGGATTTTCTCTACAAGCCGCTCGATACCATGGCGGTCAAAAGCAAAGTCTCGGTTTTTGTCGATCTCTACCGTCAACGCAAAGTGCTCGACCAGCAACTGCAAGCGCTCGAGCGCAGTCGGCAGGAGCAGGAAGCCTTGCTGGACAAGCTGCAAAGCGCACGCTGCGAGCTGGAGCACGCTGTGCGGATGCGTGACGATTTCATGTCCATCGTCTCCCATGAGGTGAGAACGCCCCTAAATGGTTTGATCCTGGAAACGCAGCTGCGCAAGCTGAACCTGGCCAGGGGCAACCTGGAGGCCTTCAGTAAGGAAAAGCTACAGGCCATGGTCGAGCGCGACGAGCGCCAGATCAACAGCCTGATACGGCTGATCGAAGACATGCTCGACGTGTCACGCATCCGCACCGGTAAACTGTCGCTGCGCCCGAAGCTGTTTGACCTCAGTCAGCTGGTACGGGGGTTGGTGGAGAACTTCACGGCGCAAGCGATCGCGCTGGATACCCGAATCGACCTGCATTGTGACGGGCGCCTGGCTGGCGAGTGGGACGAGTTCCGCATCGAGCAAGTGCTGGCCAACCTTTTGTCCAACGCCCTGCGCTACGGGGAGCGCAAACCTGTGCACGTGCGGGTGTTCGAGCTCGACGGCATGGCATGCGTGCAGGTGCAAGACAACGGCATTGGCATTGGTGCGGCCAACCAGCAGCGCATCTTCCAGCAGTTCGAGCGGGTGTCGAACCATCAGGCTACTGGTGGCCTGGGGCTTGGGCTTTATATCTCCGAGCAGATCGTCCACGCCCACCGCGGGCGCATTCTGGTCGAGAGCGAGGAGGGCCAAGGTGCCACGTTCACCCTGCAACTGCCGCTTGGCGTGCGCGAGCAACAAAACGATCAGGCGCGGGCAACCTCTGCGTGAGCCCGGGGTCTGATGGCAAACTGCAAGAATTTCCAAGGTTTCGATATGAGTGAAGATGCACAAGATGTGGTGTTGGTCGTCGAGGACGAGCCGGCCATTCGCATGATTTTGCGGGACTACTTGGCCGGGGAGGGCTACCACGTGCTGGTTGCCGAAGATGGCGAGCAGGCGTTTGCCATCCTGGCCAGCAAGCCGCACCTGGACCTGATGGTGACTGACTTTCGCTTGCCCGGTGGCATTTCAGGGGTGGAAATCGCTGAGCCGGCTGTCAAGTTGCGGCCGGACCTCAAGGTGATCTTCATCAGCGGCTATCCAGCGGAGATCCTGGAGTCCGGCAGCCCGATCACCCGCAAGGCGCCCATCCTGGCCAAGCCGTTCGACCTCGATACGTTGCACGACAAGATCCAGACCCTGCTGCGCTGACAGCGGTAGGTTGCAGCAAAGCGGCTGGCCACTGGTCGAGCGATCAGTGGCCTGGTTCCAGTTCCACCGCAGGATTGCGCGTCAATGGGCGAACCGCTTGGCCCCGGCAACACACAGCACCGCACCCGCCGTCACCGCCACCATGGCCCAGCTCACCTGCTCGTGCAATAACACCGCCGCCAACCCCAACCCGATGAAGGGCTGGACCAACTGCAATTGGCCTACTGCCGCGATCCCGCCTTGGACGAGCCCGCGATACCAGAACACGAATCCAATGAACATGCTGAACAACGCCACATAACCGAAGCTGAACCAGGCAGAGGCGCCGACTTGCGTAAGGTTCGCCCTCGTGGGCATGGTGATGATTGCCAACACCAGCATCGCTGGTAGCGCAAGCAGCAACGACCAGCTGATCACCTGCCAGCCGCCCAATGTGCGGGACAGGCGTGCTCCTTCTGCGTACCCCAATCCGCACACCACGACTGCCGCGACCATCAACCCATCACCCAGTAGCGAAGCCTGCCCTGCAGAGGTTGATGCGTACCCCGCCACCAACCCGGCACCTGCCAACGAAAATGCCCAAAACAACGGCCTGGGACGCTCGCCGCCACGCAGCACGGCAAAACCAGCGGTGCACAGCGGCAGCAGCCCCACAAACACAATGGAGTGGGCCGAGCTGACGTGCTGCAAGGCCAATGCAGTCAGTAGCGGGAACCCGACCACGACGCCGAGTGCCGTCACGCCCAGGGATGACCAATCGCCTCGCCCAGGCCGGGGCTGACGCAGCAAAATCAGACAACAAGCACCCACTAACGCGGCAATGGTTGCCCTCGCGCAGGTCAAGAACGTCGGTTCGAACGCCGTCACGGCAACGCGTGTTGCGGGCAAGGAGCCTGCGAAAATCACCACGCCGATGAAACCGTTGATCCAGCCGCTTGCTGTTTTCTGCATCTCGCACTCCTTGTCATTGATGAAGCCAGTACAGCACCAACGTGCGCTTTGATGCCATGTACAATCCAGTACAGTTTGGCGGAACTGTCAGGTATCGATGGGCAGTACAGGTGAGAGGATTTCAGTGAAAGAGCACAGCACACGCATTCGAAAAGTCATGACTGAAGTCCATGCGCGCATCGCGGCCCGTACCTATTTGCCCGGTGCACGAATACCTTCAGTACGGGCAATGGCGCAAAGCATGCAGGTTTCGGTGTCGACTGTGGTCGAGGCCTACGAACGACTGGTGGCCGAAGGCGTAGTCCATGCGCGCCGTGGCGCCGGGTTTTATGTGGCAGGGGTCGCGGCGCCCTTAGTGCTGACCGAGGTGGGGCCCAAGCTTGAGCACGAAGTCGACCCGCTGTGGATTTCTCGCCAGGCGCTCGAACCTGCTGGCGCCACGTTGAAACCTGGGTGCGGCTGGCTTCCTGCGCAATGGATGTTCGAGGCCGGGGTGCGCAAGGCGCTCAGGGCTACTGCGCGCTCGCAAGCCGAGCAGGTGGTCGAGTATGCATCGCCGCAGGGCCATCCGCCGCTGCGTCATTTTCTGTCGCGGCGACTGGCAGGCTTTGGCATCGACGTGCCGGCAGAGCAGATCATGCTCACCGAGTCCGGCACGCACGCCATCGACCTGATCTGCCGTTTTCTGCTCCAACCCGGTGACACCGTACTGCTCGACGATCCCTGTTATTTCAACTTCCATGCCTTGCTCAGGGCCCATAGCGTCAACGTCGTCGGTGTACGTCAGACCCCTACTGGCCCTGACATCGAGGCATTTGGTGCTGCCCTGGCGGCGCATTCGCCACGGCTCTACATCACCAATTCCGGTATTCACAACCCAACAGGTGCCTCCCTGTCACCGGGCACTGCACACCGGCTGCTCAAGCTCGCTGAGGCCGCGAGCTTGTTGATCGTCGAGGACGACGTCTTCGCCGATTTCGAGCATACGCCAGCGCCCAGGCTCGCGGCCTTCGATGGCCTGGCGCGGGTCATCCAGATTGGCAGTTTTTCCAAGACCGTCTCCGCTTCGGTCAGGTGTGGGTACATCGCCACGCGTCACGACTGGATTCAGAGCCTGGTCGATCTGAAGATCGCCACCACGTTCGGCGGCGGTCGCCTGGCAGCGGACATCATTCACCATGCGATCACCGGCAGCGGCTACCGCAGGCATATGGAGAACGTGAGGATGCGCCTTGCCATCGAACGGGACAGGACGGCTGAAAAGCTCAAAGCGCTCGGTATCGTTCCTTGGCTGATGCCGCAGGCAGGGCTGTACCTGTGGTGCCGTCTGCCGCAGGGCAAGGACGCTGCCGCGTTGGCCAAGGTATGCTTGGACGATGGCGTGGTGCTGGCGCCTGGGAATGCTTTCAGCCAGTCCCAGACGGCTGGCGACTATGTGCGTTTTAACGTCGCGCAGTCGGCCGACGCGAGAATCTATGAAGTACTGGCACGGGCCCTGAATGCCTGAACCTGCGCCTGGATACGCCGGCATCGGGCCGCAATGCGGCCCCAGCAACCATGACGCCCGAGCTTTTCTGAACCCTCATCCAGCCGGCAATGCCCAACGTATCTCAAGGCTCACGCAGGCTAGCCATCATGGATCACCCGGAAATCATTCACCACGGCGCCCGCGAGGGCGTGACCGGCTCCTGCCATCAAGTCTGGATGGACCAGACGGCCAGCTTGCTGATCGACTGCGGCGCCTTCCAAGGCGAGGACGAGGGGCAAGGCGGGGAGGGCTTGACCCTCGACTTCACCATCGATGGCGTCAAGGCCCTGATCGTGACCCATGTGCATCTGGATCACGTCGGGCGAATCCCACATTTGCTGGCTGCAGGTTTCGAGGGGCCGATCCTGTGCAGCGAACCGTCAGCCCAACTGTTGCCCATCGTACTCGAAGACGCGTTCCGTCTAGGTATCAGCGACGATCCGGAGCAACTGGAACGCTATCTCAAGGTGGTGGAGCAGCGCACCATCGCTTTGCCCTACGGCAACTGGTTCACGCTCCACGAAACCGAGGGTGCCCATTGCAAAGTCAGGCTGCAACCGGCCGGCCATGTGCTGGGTTCGGCTTATGTGGAACTCGAAATGACAGGGCCGGATGCCACTGCCCAGCGCGTGGTCTTCAGTGGTGACCTGGGAGCCCCGCATTCCCCGCTCTTGCCAGACCTGACCCCTCCCGAGCGCGCTGATCTGCTGATTCTGGAAAGCACCTACGGCGACCGCCGCCACGCCGACCGGGAGCACCGGCGTGAACGCTTGCAGGCCGTCATCGAGCGCGCCTTGCAAAATCAGGGCACGGTGCTTATCCCGTCTTTCTGTATTGGCCGCACCCAGGACTTGCTCTACGAGCTGGAGGAAATCCTCCACGAGCATGAACTGGCGGGGCAGGACCAGACCAACAGCGGCCCCGAGGTGGATTGGCCACACTTGCCGATCATTCTCGATTCACCACTGGCCAGCCGTTTCACGCAGGTCTACAAAGGTCTGCAAGGGTATTGGGACGAATCAGCCCAGGATCGCATCAAGGAGGGACGCAAGCCCCTGTCCTTCAAGCAACTGATCACCATCGACAGCCATGAGGAACACCAGCGCATCGTTCAGCACCTGGCCGAGACGGCCCGGCCGGCCATCGTCATCGCGGGCAATGGCATGTGCTCGGGTGGGCGTATCGTCAACTACCTCAAGGCGATGCTGGGTGATGCCCGGCACGATGTGGTCTTCGTCGGTTACCAGGCCCATGGCACACCTGGCCGGGACATCCTGACCCATGGCCCGGATGGCGGCTACGTCATGCTGGACGGCGAGCGCATAGACATCCGTGCCGCAATAGAGCGCGTGGAGGGCTATTCAGCCCATGCCGATCAGGCAGATCTGGTCGGTTTCGTCACACGCATGCAGGCCTGGCCGTCGCATATCCGCCTGATACACGGAGAGCCTGAGGCCAAGCAGTGCCTGGCTGGCGTTTTGCAAGCGCGTTATCGCGAGAGCGGTCACGAGGGAAGTGTGCACATCCCCTGATGGTTGGCGACCAGAAAGTCCACGAACACCCGCACGCGTGCGGGCATGTTCGGTCCACCGGCAAAGACGGCGTGAATCGGTTCACGGTCGCCTGGGTTGAAGGCCTCGAGCAGTGACACCAGGCGCCCGCTGGCCAGGTCATCGGCGACGGTGAAGGTGCCTATCCGGGCGATGCCTGCGCCCAGCCTGGCCAACTGGGCCAGAGCCTCGCCGCTGCTGCATTCGATGTTGCCGCTTAATTTCAATGCGAACCCGCGCCCGTCACGTACGAACGGCCAGTCCGAGGTGGCGCGCCTGAAGTTGAACCGCAAGCAGTTGTGCTTGGCCAAGTCTTCGGGCAGCAAAGGGGTGCCCCGCCGGCTTAGATAGTCCGGCGAGGCCACGATCACTTGGCCCGTTTCATCGATTTGCCGAGCATTCAGCGAACTGTCTGGCAGCGCTCCGAAGCGCACGGCCACATCGGCCTGCCCGCCGAGTACGTCGGCAACTTCGTCACTGAGGGTGAGATCAACCAGTACCTGCGGGTACTGCACGCTGAACGCCGCCACCAAGGGGACGATGCGCAGCCGGCCATGCCCAAGTGCAGCGCTGACGCGAACCCGACCGCGCGGCACGCCCTGGTCGGTAATGGCCTGCTCCACTTCCTGAAGGTCGGTCAGTACACGTCGTGCCCCTCGCAGGTATGCCTCGCCTTCTGGCGTGAGGGTAAGCGCGCGAGTGGTGCGCAGCATCAGCCGTGTACCCAGACGCTGCTCGGTACGCGCCAATATGCGGCTGATAGCAGAGGGGGTCAGGCCCAGTGCACGGGCGGCGGCGGACAGGCTGCCTGCTTGCGCCACTTTGGTGAACACTTCCATCTCGCCTGATCGTCCTGTCAGATCCATTTGTGCCTCGTACGCAAAGGTGGTTCGCAAAA
Source organism: Pseudomonas parafulva (assembly GCF_002021815.1). Taxonomy (NCBI): domain Bacteria; kingdom Pseudomonadati; phylum Pseudomonadota; class Gammaproteobacteria; order Pseudomonadales; family Pseudomonadaceae; genus Pseudomonas; species Pseudomonas parafulva. Next base: position 2,705,661 of record NZ_CP019952.1, on the reverse strand, counting down.
TCGCTATCTAGTGCCTTGGTGAAACAGATCGTAGCATTTACGGCACAGATAAGGAGTTTAGCCATGCGTATCAACCCACCCCTTGTAGCGCTCGCCATGGGCGCATTCGGTATCGGGGTTACCGAGTTCGCCCCCATGGGTATGCTGCCCAGCATCGCCACTGATCTGGGCGTTTCCATTCCGGCCGCGGGTCTGTTGGTCAGCGCCTATGCACTGGGTGTACTGATCGGCGCCCCGCTCATGACCCTGGCAACCGTACGCGTACCGCGCCGATACCTGCTGATCGGCCTGATGGCCATCTTCACCTTGGGCAACCTGATGTCGGCCCTGGCCAGTGACTACGCCAGCCTGTTGGTCGCACGGGTGGTGACCTCGCTCAACCACGGCGCCTTCTTCGGTATAGGTGCCATCGTCGCGGCCAGCGTGGTGCCCGCTGAGAAACGTGCCGGCGCCGTGGCTGCAATGTTCATGGGCCTGACGCTGGCCACCATCGGCGGTGTCCCTCTGGCGACCTGGTTTGGCGAGTTGCTCGGCTGGCGCACGGCGTTCTGGGGCATAGCCGGGCTCGGCCTGGTGGCGATGACTACGCTGTGGTATGCCTTGCCAAATGTGCCATCGCCCAAAGGCGACGGTGCACTGGCCGAGATACGTGTGCTGACCCGTGGGCCCGTGTTGGCTGCCTTGCTCCTGACCGTGGTGGGTTCCAGCGCGATGTTCACGGTGTTTACCTACATCGCGCCCATCCTGCAAAACGAAGCCGGCGCCTCTACTGCATTCGTCACGTCCATGCTGGTGCTGTTTGGTGTTGGCCTGACCCTGGGTAACGTGTGGGGCGGTAAGGCGGCGGACCGTTCCGTAGATCGAACCCTGATCGTCTCGCTCGCCGTGCTGATCGCAGTGCTGCTGGTGTTTCCACTGGTGCTGGGCTCGTCCCTGCTGACCGCTGGCGCAATCCTGGTTTGGGGCGCAGCCAGCTTCGCCCTCGTGCCGCCCCTGCAGATGCGCGTGATGGAGGCCGCCAAGGACGCACCGAACCTGGCATCGGCTGTGAACATCGGAGCTTTCAACCTGGGCAACGCCATTGGCGCTGCCTTAGGGGGCGCCGTGATCAACGGCGGCCTCGGTTACTCGGCCATCGCGTTGGCCGGCGCTGGCACTGCGGCGCTGGGCTTGATAATGGTGCTGACGTTCGCCTGGCGGGGTCGCCACCAGGTTACCCAGGTCGCGGTCTGAGGCATGGGCCTGCGCCAAGGCCTCTGCTAGCGGTCAGGGCGTGCCGTTACGCCCATGTTCATGGTAGGCCGGGCGCTCGCTCAGGCGCTCGTAATAATCGCGTAAGGCAGGCAGGTGAGGGTGTTCGAGCGGTGTTTCGAACCAGCGGTTGACCGACAGGCCAATGGGAATGTCGGCCAGTGTGAAGTCGCGCCCTGCCACGTAGGCGTCAGTGCGGGCCAGTTGGCGCTCGAGAATGAGCATGTTGCGCCCCCACTCGGCACAGCCGTTGGCCAGCGCATGCGGGTCCTGATGGGCAGGTGAATGCCGAACCAGCGACAGGAACGCATAGCGCCAGGAGGCGTTCAGGTCCGAAGCCTGCCAGTCGATCCACTGGTCGATCCTGGCCCGGGTGCGGGCCTCCACTGGGTAGAACGCTGCTGCGCCATAGCAGTTGGCCAAGTAGCGAATGATGCTGTTGGACTCCCACAAGGTGAAGTCGCCGTCCTGGATGACGGGGATCAGGGCGTTTGGGTTGAGCGCAAGAAACGCTTCGCTGTCGGTTGCCTGAAAGCCCGATCCCCAGTCCTCACGCACGAACGGGACCTGAAACTCCGCGCACGCCCACAGCACCTTGCGAACGTTGATCGATGAGGCTTTGCCCAGTATGCGCAGCATGTTGACATCCTTGTAGGCGGGGTTTCGATCCTCGGTGACCGAGGGCAAACGGTCAAGAGGCAGCGATCATGTAGGCCCTTTCTGAAAATGCGCGCATGCACTTGCTGGTCGTTGTGCTCACGGAAGCACCTGCCTAGTCTCGGGTCTCCAGACAGGGAGCAAACAGCATGGACAACAAACCCACCCTACCAACCCAAGGCCCCACCGTGGTCAACGCAGCCCGACGTTTCGCAAGCGCCGGTTCCGACCTGGTCCAGATGAAGCCAGCGTTGCCCTTGCGTACTGCCTTGATGGAAGCATCCACCATCATGGGTTGCATCACCGAGCTTACCCGCAAGGCCATCGACAAGCCCGCAGACCGCAGAAACGCGATGCTTGCCACCTGCTACCTGGCCGCCATGGCCAAGGCCCTTATCGACGGGCAATTGCAGGCGTTGCGCAATGTTCGTGAGGACGATGTCGAACGATAGCGGTCAGGCGCTTGCCTGGGGGCTGCGAACTTGGCACCCTTGGCGGCGCGTATCGCCTGTAACTCGACAAAAGGAAGAGTGCATTGAGCTGGGACAAGGTGGGGAAACTCCTCGTAGCCGTTCTGATCGGGCTGGCGGCCCTGTTGTTCGTCTACAAGGCAGTGGTGGGCAGCCCGCGCCTGGAAGCGTCGCTGACCTATGCCTACCTGACCTATCCAGGGCAGTTCAGCGAGCGCATCAGCAAAGCCAGCGAGCAGCTCAAGTACGAGCAGTTGAGTGCACGCATAAACACGATCGGCCAAGGGCAACTGAGCCGTGATCAGGTCGACCGGCTGGTGGAGATAGCCCAGGCGCCTTATGCCCAGCTGTTTGCAAAACCTTTCGAGGCCGGCCTGGTCGACCACCGGACTGGCTTGCTCATCGAGTTGCAGAACACCGGCAATGCACCCGTGGACCAGGTGAGGATTCGCTTGCCGTCCAAAGGCCTGGTGCAAATCCGCGATTCGGCCGGCAATGACACCTTGCTTGAAGCTGCCACTGCTCAGCTTGAGATCCCGGCGATAGAGGCCGGTGGCGCCAGCAAGGTCTGGGTGTATTTCGATGCTGATTATTCGCAGATACGCCAGAGTGGGGTCGGTATCAGCTACGCCGAAGGCACGGCGGATATTCAGGTGTATCAGTCGGTCACCGGCTTCCCGGCCTGGGTTGCCCGCTACAGCACAGAGCTGATGGGGCTGTTGGCTGTTCTGGGGGTGAGCGTGCTGGCGCTGGGTTACGCCTGCCTGTCCCGCCGGCGGCCGTCCTAGGCGTTACTCAAGCGCCAGTGTCGTGCAGTGCCAGGCTCTGACGCAGGTGTTCCAGCAAAGCCAGGCGCACCGATTGCGGTCCCTGAACGCGGATCGCCCCGGCCTGGGACAGCAGCCAGCCCATCAACGCTCGATCATCCGCTACCGTCGTCACCAAAATGGCACCGCCATTGGGCAGGCGTGTGAGGCGCATGCCCGTACCCAGCGGATGCGTCTCCAGATGATGATAGAGCGACTCGTCGACCCAGGCATGCAATTCCACTTGGACAGGGGCCTCACCTGGCGTGGTCGTTGCCCCGTCGCGCAACTTGCTTCCGGGCTGCCAGTGCCAGCTATAGGGCATGCACGCGCTGTTGCGCTGCAACGGGAACAGCCCTGCCAGTTCGACCAGGTCACGCTCGACCGTTCGCTTAGTCGTGGCATGACCTGCGCTGGACAGCGCTGCCTGTAATTGCGTGCAACTCATGCCGGGATGGTGGCCCGGCAGTAGCTTGAGGAGTTCCCATTGGCGGGCGATGGTGTGACGAGATGATCGACTGGGCAAAGGCTCTTCCTTGAGGGCTTACAATGAACGCCTAACTGGTGGCTTTAAGCTACCGGAGGATACCGTCTAGAAGAGTTTGGACCAAGTCGTTCATGCCAGTGATGTGAGCGACGAGCGCAAACAGCGCCTTTGTAATTGCAAACCCATCGCCCCTGAGTCAACCACACAGGGGCGATGGGTCAACGCTCTAACATTATTTGTCCAGGCAACGGATCAGCGCGCGCCCATTCAGTTGAGCGCGTGCGCCATACCCTGGTCTTCGCCAAGGAAGCCGCCGCTCTGATGCTGCCACAGGCGCGCATAGGTGCCGTTCTTCTCCAGCAACTGGGCATGCGTACCCTGCTCGATGATGCGCCCTTCATCCATCACGATCAGGCGGTCCATGGCGGCGATCGTGGACAGGCGATGGGCGATCGCAATCACGGTCTTGCCTTCCATCATCTCGTCCAGGCTTTCCTGGATGGCGACCTCCACCTCGGAATCCAGTGCACTGGTCGCCTCGTCGAGCAGCAGGATGGGGGCGTTCTTGAGCATCACCCGGGCGATGGCGATGCGCTGACGTTGCCCACCGGACAGCTTGATGCCGCGCTCGCCGACCATGGTGTCGTAGCCGGTGCGACCGTGTTGGTCGCTGAGCTGGCTGATGAACCCGTGAGCTTGCGCATCACGGGCGGCCGCCTGGATTTGCGCCTCGGTGGCATCTGGCCGACCATAGGCGATGTTCTCGCCAATGGTGCGATGCAGCAGTGACGTATCCTGGGTCACCATGCCGATGGCGCTGCGCAGGCTGTCCTGGGTGACCTTGGCAACGTCCTGACCATCGATACGAATCTGGCCACTGTCCACGTCGTAAAAGCGCAACAGCAAGCTGATCAGCGTGGACTTGCCTGCACCGGAACGGCCGACCAAACCCACTTTTTCACCCGGCTTGATGTCCAGGCTGAGGTCGGTCAGTACCTGGCGTTCACCGTTGTAGTTGAAACTGACCTTGTCGAATGTTACCGCGCCACCACGGGTCACCAGCGCAGTGGCGTCCGGGGCGTCCTGCACTTTCGGGCCGCGCGTCAGGGTGGCCATGCCGTCCTGAAGTGTGCCGATGTTTTCGAACAATGAGGTCATCTGCCACATGATCCAGTGCGACATACCATTGATGCGCAGGGCCATGGCGGTGATGGCCGCCACAGCGCCGGTGCCCACCTGGCCCTGGTGCCATAGCCACAGCGCATAACCGCCTGCACCGAGAATCAGCCCTACCACCAACGCCTGGTTGACGATCTCGAACTGGCTCACCAGACGCATCTGCCGGAAACCGGTCTGCTTGAAGTCCTCCATGGCCGCCCGGGCAAAATGGGCTTCGCGCTTGGAGTGCGAGAACAACTTGACCGTGGTGATGTTGGTATAGGCGTCGGAAATGCGCCCAGTCATCGACGAGCGCGCATGGGCCTGCTCTTCACCCACTGCGCCCAGGCGTGGAACGAAATAGACCATTGCCAGCCCGAACAGCACCAGCCAGGCAATGAACGGCAGCATCAGTTTCAAGGCAAAGCCGCCGGCCAGGGCGATGATGGCGATGAAATAGACGCCAATGCCAGGCAGGATCTCAATGACCGTGAACAGTACCTCGCGCACGGCCAATGCAGTCTGCATCACCTTGGTGGTGACCCGCCCGGAAAACTCATCGGAGAAGAACGACAGGCTCTGGCGCAGCATCAGCCGGTGAAAATCCCAGCGCAGGCGCAGCGGCAGGTTGATGGCCAGTATCTGGTGCTGGACCATGGTGCGTAGCGCCACCAAGCCTATGCTGATCACCAGGACGATGCCAATTCCCCACAATACGTGACTTTCCTGGGCGGCAGCGGTGTCGCCGGCCTGCCAGGCCGACAGCAGGTCCACCACCTGGCCAAGGAAGCTGAACAACCAGGCTTCGTACAGGGACACGCCGGCACTGAGCAGGGCCAGCGCCAGAATGTAGCCGCGCGCCCCACGGGTGCACGCCCACAGAAACGGCACGAGGCCAACGGGAGGCGGCGGTACCTCATCGGGAGGGAATGGGTCGAGCCTACGCTCAAAGATATGAAGCATGCAGTGTCTCCGGGAAAAACGAATGGCGTGGCAGTCCTGGTACTGCACCAGCAGTGCCCGCCTTTACATAGACACAACGAGTGTCCATCTGATCAAAAATCTCAGCGTCATTGGCCTGCGTGAGGCACCACGTGCTCAAGGCCTGTTGCATCGGCCAGTCAATCAGCCTCTGTCGCCATGCCCTGTGCAGGCAGAAGAGGCACGAGCGTGTCCGCATGCCAATTCATGCCCTAGGCGCTGGCCTCATTGAATTCATGGCGGGAAAGTGTGCGTATCTGCATGCTGACGGTCCGTGTGGGCAAGCGGTGAGGTCATAGTACCAGCGCTTGTTTCTGGCAATTGCAAAGGAATGTATCCATGCCCGCCTGAGCGTGCAGCGAGGGAGTTGCCGGTCAGTCCTGCTCGGCCGAACGGACACTTTGGCCTGAACGCTCATCGACTTCCTGCATGGATGGGGCTAGCCTCGTGCCAATCTGCCCAGCCTGGATCGAACAACGTCCTATGCCTGCCCTTTTTTCCGACTTGCCGTCCCTTGGCGCCCTGCGGGTATTCGAGGTCGTGGCACGGCACCTCAATTTTCGCCTGGCTGCTGCAGAGCTGGGGGTTACCCAGGCTGCCGTGGCTCAGCAGATTCGGGGGTTGGAGCGCGCCTTGGAGGTACGCTTGTTCGAACGCCTGCCCCGAGGCCTGGCATTGACCGACGCTGGCCGGGGGTATAGCGAAACCGTGCGCACTGCGATGGGCATGCTCAATGAGGCGACGCGCCGGCTGCGACCTGCGCCTTCCCATATCACTGTCAGCGTGACTCCTACCTTCGCAGCCAAGTGGCTGATACCCAGGCTCGGCGGACTGGCCGAGCGCCACCCGACATTGGATGTGCGAATACTGGCCACCGATCGGCTGTCGCATTTTCATACCGACGGCGTCGACCTTGCCGTGCGCTACGGGCGCCCGCCTTTTGGGCCAGGGCTTGAGCAGGCACTGTTGATGGCCTCGGACATCATCGCGGTGGCGAGCCCCTCCCTGGTAGCGGCGCTTGGCCCGCCTGAAGACTTCGCAAGCCTGGAGCGCTATGTGGCCCTGAGTGATGCTCATGATTGGTGGCCGTCTTACCGTGCGCAGGTCTATCCCGGTCACCCCGCCGTCTGTGCAAGGTCTGTCCAGTTCAACCAGACGTCGCTTGCCATCGACGCGGCCATTGGCGGGCAGGGCATTGCGCTGGCGGAACGCGCCTTCGTTGCGCAGGACATCGACGCCGAGCGCCTGGTCCAGGTCGCCGAATCGCACCTGCGCCCAGACAAGGCGTTCTACCTGGTATGGCCCCGCAAAGGGCGAGAGACGCAGCTGCTGCAGTGGGTCATCGACTGGCTCAGGTCTGATGCCGGTGATAGCAAAACTACTGGCTAACGCATTGGCAGCTGTCTCCCTCGCTTTTCTGCCATTTGGTAGCCTGAGCCCTGTACCTACTCGATGACCCATCACAGGAGGCAGCATGACAATCGAAAAGGTTGCAATCATCACCGCAGGCGGTAGTGGCATGGGCGCGGCGGCAGCCAGGCGCCTGGCCGCCGATGGTTACAAGGTCGCGATTCTTTCCTCCTCTGGCAAGGGCGAGGCCTTGGCCAGGACGCTGGGCGGGCTGGGCGTGACAGGTAGCAACCAATGCACGGAGGACCTTGAGCGCTTGGTCAACAAGGTCATGCAGCAGTGGGGCCGCATCGACGTGCTGGTCAACAGCGCGGGCCACGGACCTCGGGGGCCGGTGCTGGACCTGACCGACGCCGACTGGCATGCCGGCATGGACACCTACCTGCTCAACGTCATCCGGCCCACACGCCTGGTCACACCAGTGATGCAGCGCCAGGGCGGCGGGGTCATCGTGAATATTTCCAGTGCCTGGGCCTTCGAACCCAGCGATTTGTTTCCCACATCCGCCGTGATGCGTGCCGGACTGGCTGCGTTCAGCAAACTCTTCGCGGACACTTACGCACGTGACAATGTGCGCATGAACAACGTGCTGCCGGGTTGGATCGACAGCTTGCCGGCCACCGAGCAGCGTCGCGACAGCGTGCCGCTCAAGCGCTATGGCAGTAGCGACGAAATCGCCGCCACGGTCGCGTTTCTGGCCAGTGATGGCGCCGCCTACATCACCGGGCAGAATATCCGGGTCGACGGGGGCCTGACCCGAAGCGTCTGAGTTGAACGATGCGCTCAAGCCAGGCTCACAACCCCAAAGGGTTTCTCAGGAGCAGTGTGATGAGTATCGAACGCAGTATCCCTGAACTTGCGGCCTGGTACGCTCAGTACGACGACATCAGCTACCGCCGTGAGTCGCCCGATGCCTACCACCACGAACTGGTGCGTACCGCCGAAGCGTTGCGTGACGATGGCATCATCGATTGGGACGATTGGCTGGCGCTCAAGGCCTTGGCCGACCAGGCGCACGTGCATGCCCTGGAAGATGCCGTGCACGCCCATGTGATCGACCCTGACACATGAAAGCGCTGAGGATCGCCACGTTCAACATCAACGGCATTCGCAGCCGACTGCCAGCACTGCTGGCCTGGCTCGAACGTGAAAAGCCCGATGTGGTCTGCCTTCAGGAGCTCAAGGCACCCGACCAACAGTTCCCGGGTGAGGCCCTGGAGGCCGCTGGCTACGGTTGCCTGCACCTGGGCCAGCCTGCCTGGAACGGGGTGGCGATCCTGGCGCGCGACAGCGAGCCGCTCGAGGTACGGCGAGGCTTGCCGGGCATGGAGGACGACACCCAGAGCCGCTACTTGGAGGCAGCGGTACAGGGTGTGTTGGTCGGGTGTTTGTACCTGCCCAATGGCAACCCGCAACCAGGGCCGAAGTTCGACTACAAGCTGCGTTGGTTCGAGTGCCTGATCGAGCATGCCCGGCAGTTGCAGGGCAGTGGTCACCCCACCGTCCTGGCTGGGGACTTCAACGTCGTGCCCACGGACCTTGATATCTACGACCCCAAGTCCTGGCGCAAGGATGCACTGCTGCAACCCGAATCGCGCGATTGCTTCGAGCGCTTGCTGGCCAACGGCTGGATCGACGCCATCCGGCACCTGCATCCGCAACAACAGGTATTTACGTTCTGGGACTACTTCCGCAACCACTGGGCACGTAATGCGGGCCTGCGCATAGACCACTTGCTGCTCAACCGGGATTTGGCGCCATACCTCAAGCGTGCGGGCGTCGATGCCTGGGTGCGCAATGAACCCAAGGCCAGTGACCATGCTCCGACCTGGATCGAGCTGGGGAGTCGGCGTAGCCGCAAGTCAGCTTGAGCCAGTTAGTCAGGATGGGTGCTGTCCCTATCTCTGGGCTATGAGGTTTCGAGTGGGAGCGGCCCTTGTGCCGCGACGGGGCGCGAAGCGGCCCCAGGATTTCAGCTTTGCCGCTGACGTTGCCGGGGCCGCTTCGCGGCCCGTCGCGGCACAAGGGCCGCTCCGACGAGGAGATTGCTAGCTTGGGGACGTAATCACGTCATCTACGTATTCGACTTCATGATCGACGTAAACACGCATGAGCCTACTTGATGCTTTCTCTTAGCATGACTAATACTAAGGAACGGCCGATGAGGGATGATCATGCAGATGCGCTTCGTTGTGGTTCCAGCTGTACCGCAAACCAAAGAATGGCTGCCACGGCGACTCGGCTTTCTATCTTCGTTGGGGGAGGGCTACGACCTGTACGACACTCAGGACAAGGTCAGGCTGAGTCTAAACCTGCCGACTCGCGCACAAGCTGAATACGAGTGCAGCTGTCGTAACGGCTGCGAAGTGGCCGATGACCTGACCAGAAGCGGCTGAGGGCATGCCCGGGCCGATCAAGCCAGGTAGTCGTTGAAGAACTCCAGCGTGGCCAGGTTCTTGTCCTTGCATTCGAACATGATGTCGAACCTGTCCAGAAACTGCAGTGCGTAGCGGTTCGTCCAGCGGTTCCACATGCGAGCGCTGTGGGCATACAGGTCGCGTTTGTTCACCTGTTCCAGCAACTCATCGATCACCAGCTTGCGATCAGGGTCGAAACCCAGCGCCTGCAGATGTTCCGGGGGCTGAGAATAGTGCATGGTCGGGCGTACCTCTCGCCAGCTCTCGATCACCCGCTCCACTCGCCCATCGTTCGGGTCGATGTAGTCACCCTCATGGATCCAGCAATGGTGGATATCCAGCACCACCGGCGCCAGGTCCGCCAGCGCCAGACAGTCGTCGAGCCCATAGGTCTTCTCGTCGTTCTCGAAGGTGATCACGTTGCGGGCCACATCGGACAGGCGCGGCCATACGGTGCGAATACCCGCACCGCCCAGCCGGCCGGCAATGTGCACATTGCATTTGAAGTCCTGGAAGACCTGTCCGTAGCCCATCATGCGGATCATGTCGGCATGGTATTCGAACTCGGCCAAGCTGTTGTCCACCACATCGGGGCGGTCTGAGCCCAGCACGCAATACTGCCCAGGGTGAAACGACAGGCGTATCTCCCGGGCGCGTGCGAAAGCGCCGATGGCGGCGAAACGTTCGGTCATCAGCGCTTGGAAATCCGCCTCGCGGTACACGTGGGCCACGCTAGGGTGGCTGTACAGCGGTAGCAGGTCGCTGCTCAGGCGCAGCATGCGCAGCGCCTGGGGCAGCTGGGCCACGTAGTCGAGCAAGCGCAGCTGGGCCTGGAGATTGTGTTCAACCAGTTCCAGCAACTTGTTCCGGGCCGCCTCGCGGGAGGCGCCCGAGACCCAGCGCAGCGTCGTGCTGCGCGGGTTGAACGTCCGCTCGATGGTCTCCAGCTCCTTGACCGACAAGCTGCGGTGGGGGTGCCGGTACATGCAGGCGAAACCCAGGCGTGGCATGCAAATACTCCAGAGGGCTGGGCCCGTTTACAGCAGTTTGTCCAAGGTGATCGGGAACTCGCGTACCCGCTTGCCCGTGGCATGGTAAATGGCATTGGCCACGGCCGCGGCTACCCCCACCACGCCAATCTCGCCTACCCCTTTGGAACCCAGTTCGTTGACGACATCATCATGCTCTTCGACGAAGATCACCTCGATATCGCCAATGTCGGCGTTCACCGGTATGTGGTACTCGGCCAGATTGTGGTTGAGGATGCGGCCCAGTGCATGGTCGGTCTGGGTTTCTTCGTGTAGTGCCATGCCGATGCCCCACACCACGCCCCCCAGAATCTGGCTGCGCGCTGTCTTGGGGTTGACGACCCTGCCTGCCGCCACCGCACTGACTACGCGGTTGACGCGTACGGTGCCCAGGTCTTCGTCCACCGATACCTCGACGAACACCGCCGAATGGGTGGCGGTGGAGTAGGGCTTGCGCTTGTCGTCAGGGCCTGCCTCGACCTGCACCTCGAAGCAGGCTTGCTGGGCACTGGGCAGCAGGTCGGCAAGGGCGAAGCAATGCTCACCGGCGCTCACCTGGCCACCTGCAATCACGAACGCGGAATCGTCCAGGCTGGCCAGGCTCGGGAGCTGTTGCCTGGCCTGCTCGACAACCTGCTTGCGCAGCTCCAGGCAAGCTTTGCGTACGGCAGAGCCGACGGAAGACACGGTGAATGACCCGCCTTGCAAAGGCGCCTTGGGCAAGGAGGAATCGCCCAGCAGGAACGTCACATCGGCCATGTCGAGGCCCGCGGCGTCGGCAGCGATCTGCGTCATGACGGTATAGGTGCCAGTGCCAATGTCGGTGGTGGCACTGCTGACGGTCAGGTGCCCGTCGCAGCCCAGGCGCGCCTTGGCGCTGGCTTGCATTTGCATGGCTTCCCATACACCACCGGCCATGCCCCAGCCTATGCGCTGGTTACCGTCACGCATCGAGCCGGGCGTAGCCTGACGCTTGTGCCAACCGAAACGCTCGGCCCCTTGCGCGTAACAGGCCAGCAGTTCTTTGCTCGAGTAAGGTTTGCCCTCGTTGCCGTTGTGGCTGGCAAAGTTGCGTCGCCGTAACTCGACCGGGTCCAGCCCGGCTGCGCAGGCCAACTCGTCCATGGCGCACTCCAGCGCCAGCACGCCTGAACCTGCACCCGGCGCGCGCATGTCCAACGGGGTGTAGACGTCCAATGGCGCAAGGCGGTAACTCAACGCAACGTTGTCGCACTGGTACAGCATGCCGCTCCACTCGACGACGTGTTCGGCAAAATCTTCAAAACGTGACGTCTGGCCAATGGCGTCGTGACCAATGGCAGACAGGCGGCCTTGTGCATCGGCCGCCAGGCGCAGGCGCTGCTGTGTGCGTGGTCGGTAGCCAAAGGTAAACATCTGCTGGCGGGTCAAGGTCACGCGAACCGAGCGCATCAGGTGCAGGGCAGCCATGACCGCCAGAGGCAGCTGATACTGTGGACGCAGGCCCGAACCGAAGGCACCGCCGACGAAGGCTGCCTTGACGCGCAATTTTTCCTTGGGCAGGCCAAAGACGTTGTGCACGTATTCCTGGCAATTCTGCGTGCCCTGGGTTTTGTCATGAATGACCAGGCTACCGTCGAGTTGGTAGCACACGGTGGAGGCATGGGGCTCCATCGGGTTGTGGTGCTCGTTGGCCGTCCAGTAGGTAGCGTCCACGCGGGTAGGGGCACTGGCGTACTGGCCTGGGAAATCTCCACGGGGCTCAGGCGTTTCAGCCGGCGCATCGTGCGCTTGACCCAGCACCTTCTCAAGGTCGGACTCATGGCTTTCCTGGCTGTAGTGGATCTCGACCAGCGAACCTGCATGACGGGCGATTTCCAGCGTCTGTGCTACGACCAGTGCAACGGGCTGGCCGCTGTAGAACACGCGGTCGTTGAACAACGGTCTGAAGGGCGAGCCCTCGGCTGCATCATCGTCGCTGTAGTCATCGTCGTAGCTGGAAATACGCGGACGGTTGATGTGGTCCAGCACCGCCACCACGCCTGGTACCTGCAGCGCTTTCTCGCTGTTGACCTTGACCACCCGGCCACGGGCGATGGTGCTGGAAACGACGCTGCCGTGCAGCAGGCCTTCTTCCGGGTAATCGGCGGCATAGCGCGCCTGCCCAGTGACCTTGGCCGCGCCGTCGACGCGGTCCGCTGGGGTTCCTACTACTTTGCTCATTGTGCGTCCCCCTCGAGGCTGCCGCCGGCGGCGGCCTCGTTCAATGCCCGAATGATGGCTTGTTGAGCCAGCTGCACCTTGAAGCCGTTCTGGCTCAGGGGCTGTGCCCCTTGCAGCAGGGCAGTGGCCGCTTGGGTGAACAGCTCGGTGCTGGGCGCCTGGCCGTGCAGCGTGGCTTCCACAGCTTCGTTGCGCCATGGCTTGTGGGCCACGCCACCCAGGGCGATGCGGGCCTCTTGAATTAACCCGTTTTCGATGCGCAGGGCAGCGGCAACCGAGACCAGCGCGAAGGCGTAGGAGGCTCGATCACGCACCTTCACATAGCGGAAATGTTCGGCAAAGCCTTGGTCGGGCAGCTCGATGGCGGTAATCAGTTCATCAGGCGCCAAGTGGTTGTCATGCTGCGGCGTATCGCCGGGCAGACGATGGAAATCGGCGAACGGAATCTGGCGTTTGTCGGCAGGCCCTTGCACATGCACCACGGCCTTCAGGGCAGCCAGTGCCACGCACATGTCCGAAGGATGAGTCGCCACGCACGCCTCGCTGGCGCCGAGAATCGCATGAATGCGATTCAAGCCGCTGCGTGCTGGGCAACCGCTGCCGGGTTCACGTTTGTTGCAAGGCGTACCGGTGTCGTAGAAGTAGTAGCAGCGCGTACGTTGCAACAGGTTGCCGCCGGTGCTTGCCATGTTGCGCAGCTGCGGCGATGCACCGGCCAGGATCGCTTGCGACAGCAATGGGTAGCGCTGGCGGATGAGCGGGTCCCACGCCAGGTCCGCGTTGCTGACCAATGCGCCGATCACCACACCGCCCGCGTCGCTGGGTTCGATGCGGTTGAGTTCCAGCCCTGTGATGTCAATCAGTCGCTCGGGCCGCTCGACATTTTCCTTCATCAAGTCGACCAGGTTGGTCCCGCCTGCAATGAAGCGCGAGGACCCATCGGTCAGGCGCAGCGCCTCTTCCACCGAGGCCGGCTTGTGGTAGCTGAAAGGGGTCATGTGCGCGCCCTCTTGATCAGCGGCAGGGCCTGCTCGACGGCGGCTACGATGTTGCTGTAGGCGCCGCAGCGGCACAGGTTGCCGCTCATCTGCTCGCGGATGTCGGCACGGGTATGGGCGTGTCCTTCATTGGCCAGGCCCACGGCCGAGCAGATCTGGCCAGGTGTGCAGTAACCGCACTGGAAGGCATCCTGGCTGATGAATGCCTGCTGCATGGGGTGCAGTTGGTCACCCTCGGCCAAGCCTTCGATGGTGACGAGGTCGGCACCTTCGCACATCACCGCCAGGGTCAGGCAAGCGTTCACCCGGCGGCCATCGCGCAGCACGGTACAGGCCCCGCATTGGCCATGGTCGCAACCTTTCTTGGTGCCCACCAGGTCCAGCTGCTCACGCAGCAAGTCGAGCAGGGTGGTCCAGGGTTGTACCGTCAGGGCCTGGGGTTGGCCATTGAGGGTGAAGTTCAGGGTCTGCTGTGCAGTGCCCTGTTCAGGGAGTGCAGTCATGGTAGGTCCTCACGGTTCGATTGCGCACAGTGGGCTGTGTCTATGGAGTGCGACTGGTCAAGCGCCCGGAACGTTCATCCCAAGCGCCAGGCCCTTGTCATTTCTTGGCAGGCAGTACCGCGCTAAGCACCTGCTTGGCGGTCTGCACGATCACGCCGGCCTCATCCGGGTCACCCTTGAGCAAGGTGGTTGCGAACTTCCTGGCCTGCTCGAGTTTCAGGTGCGGCGGCAGTGGCGCTACGTTGGGGTCAGTCTTGAACTCGATCAGCACCGGGCGATCAGCTGCCAGTGCGCGCTCCCAGGCGGGGGCGACATCTTCCTCGCGCTCGACGTAGACGCCCTCAAGACCAATCGAGATGGCGAACAAGTGATAAGGCACGTCGGGTATCGATTGAGAGGCTTCGAACTTCGGATCGCCCTCCATCACGCGCTGCTCCCAGGTCACCTGATTGAGGTCTTCGTTGTTGAACACCGCGCAGATCCACGTGGGGCTTTCCCACTGCTGCCAGTATTTGGCCACGGTGATCAGTTCGGCGAGGTTGTTCATCTGCATGGCGCCGTCGCCCACCAGGGCGATCACTGGCCGGGTCGGGTGGGCGAACTTGGCAGCAATGGCGTAAGGTACGGCCGCGCCCATGCAGGCCAGGCCGCCCGACAAGGAGCACTGCATCCCCTCACGGATCATCAGGTCGCGGGCGTACCAGTTGGCACACGAACCCGAATCACTGGATATGATCGCCAGATCTGGCAGGCGCGGGGATAGCTCGTGCACCACTCGCTGCGGGTTGATCGGGTCGGCCTTGACCAGCGCACGTTTGCTCAATGTCTTGTCCCAGCTTGCGCGCCATTTCTCGATTTTCTTGCGCCAGCTGTGGTCTGGACGCGTGTGCAGCAATGGAAGTAATGCCTGCAACGTCTGCGCGGCGTCACCGACCAGGTTCACCTCCATGGGATAGCGCAGGCTGAGCATGTCTGGCTGCAGGTCGATTTGAACGCCGCGCGCCTGACCTTCCTTGGGCAGAAATTCGGAATACGGGAAGCCAGAACCAATCATCAGCAACGTGTCGCATTCGGCCATCAGTTTATAACTCGGCTCGGTCCCCAGCAGGCCGATGGCGCCCGTTACCCACGGCAGTTCATCGGGCAGAACGCCTTTGCCAAGCAGGGCCTTGGCAACGCCGGCACCCAGTTGATCTGCCACGGCGGCTACCTCTTTGCTGGCCCCCAGCGCGCCGGCCCCGACCAGGATGGCGACCTTGCGCCCTGCGTTGAGCACATCGGCCGCGCGCTGCAAGTCGGCATCGAAGGGGACTACCTTAGGTTTGCTGTAACCAACGCCCGAATGCACGGTGCCATGGGCACGGGGCGGGTCTTCGTAGGGCAGGTCCTGCAGGTCGTTGGGCAGGATCACGGCCGTCACGCGTCGCTCTCCAACGGCTGTGCGTACGGCGCGGTCCACCAGATGACGTACCTGTTGCGGCGTGGATGCCTGCTGCACAAACGCACCGGCGACGTCCTTGAACATCGAGACCAAGTCCAGCTCCTGCTGATAATGACCGCCCAAGGCGGCACGCGCTTGCTGGCCCACGATGGCTAGGACCGGCTGATGGTCCATGCGCGCGTCGTACAGGCCGGTGAGCAGGTGCGAGGCACCCGGCCCGGACGTGGCGATGCACACGCCCAACTCGCCGGTGAACTTGGCGTGGGCACTGGCCATGAAGGCGGCCATCTCTTCGTGCCGGGCCTGGATGAATTGGATCTTGCCGCCCGCGCGGTTCAGGGCGCCGAACACACCGTTGATTCCGTCGCCTGGATAACCAAAGATGCGGCGTACGCCCCATTGGTACAGCCGTTCGACCAGAAAATCGCCTACAGTGCCGCTCATCGTCTTCTCCTGCCGCGTCTCGGATAAGTTCTGGACTTGGCAGGGAAGACTAAAGTTTCAACGGACTTGAAGCGGTTCAGCTGACCGGGATAAATAGCCCTTGCAGATCAACCGTGCTTGCGCAGCGCTTCGATCAACTCGGCCTTGGTCATGGTCGAGCGGCCCTTGATGTCCTTGTTGCGCGCCTCCTTGAGCAGGCTCTCCTTGGTCTGGGATTCCAGCGAGGCTGAGCTGTTGCGCGGGTGTCCCTCGCGGGACTTGGCGGCTCGCTTGGCAGAGTCGCTGCGTGCAGTTTTCTTGTCGGTGCTGCTCGTCTTGCTACCGGAGCCACCTTTCTTGTCGCCCCCGCCGGATTGCTTGTTCACCGTGGCCCAGGCCCGCGCCTCGGCCTTGTCCTTGGGCAAACCCTTGTCCTCATAGCTTTGCTCGATGTGCTCGGCTTTGCGCTTTTGCTCTTGGGTGTACTTGTCCTTGTCGCCGCGTGCCATGGTGGTCGCTCCTCATTGGATGGGTATTAGGGTTGAAGGCCAGCACACGCTCGAGTGCCGATGGGCGGACGGACGGCAGGCCCTTTAATCGGCGGATTCCATCTGAGAGAGGGGGCGGGCGACGTGCTCCAGCGATCGGCGCTCTGCGGCTACCCCGTAAACGGCCTGGACGACTGCCGCTGCCAGCATGAGCGCAGCGCCGAGCAGGTACCCATACCAGACTTGGGTACGCTCGCCCGATTCGATCAAGGCACCGAACAACGTCGGCCCCACCATGCCACCCAGCCCCGTGCCGAATGCATAGAACACGGCAATGGCCAGGGCACGGATCTCCAGCGGGAAGGTTTCTGCCACCGTGAGGTAAGCAGAGCTGGCCGCGGCCGAGGCAAAGAAGAAGATGACCATCCACGCGATCGTTTGCTCGACGGCATTGATCATCCCCTGTTCGAACAGATAGCCGCTCAGGGTCAGCAATACGCCTGACAGGGCATAGGTGGTGCTGATCATGATGCGCCGCCCTAACACATCGAACAGCCGCCCGAGCAACAAGGGGCCACAGAAGTTGCCGAGCGCGAACGGCAGGACATACCAGCCAACGCTGGAGGAGGGCACATCGTAGAAGTCGGTCAGCACCAGGGCGTAGGTGAAGAAGATGGCGTTGTAAAAAAAGGCCTGCGCCGTGAGCAGCGTCAGGCCTACCATGGCCCGGCGCCTGTGGACGACGAACAGGCTGTGAAATACCTCGGCCGAAGGCGTGTGGTGCCTGGCTCGCAATTGCAGGGGCGGGCTGTCAAGTGCAGGCAGTGCCAAGCCTTGATCGCGGCACCTGCGCTCGATGTCGGCCACAATGCGTTCAGCCGCCTCGGGTTGATTGTGGATCATCAGCCAGCGCGGGCTTTCCGGCACCCACAGCCGCATGAGCATGATCAGCAGGCCCAACGCAGCGCCAATGCCAAAGCATAGGCGCCATCCAAGATCACCGTGCGCCATCGAAGGGTTCAGCAGCACGATGGCACCCACTGCACCCAGCGCAGCGCCTAGCCAGAACGTACCGTTGATGGTCAGGTCGACCCAGCCACGGTAGCGCGCTGGAGTGAACTCCTGGATGGTTGAGTTGATAGCGGTATATTCCCCACCGATGCCCGCGCCTGTGAGAAAGCGAAAGACCATGAAGCTCCACAGGTTCCAGGAAAATGCCGTGGCAGCGGTGGCGCCGATGTAGAGCGCCAGGGTGATGAAAAACAGCTTGCGCCGACCCAGGCGGTCGGTCAGCCAGCCGAAAAAGAGCGCGCCGAGCACTGCCCCGGCGATATAGATGGCACCAGCCAGGCCGACATCGCGGTTGCTCATGGCCAGGGCAGGGCTGTCCTTCAAGGCGCCGGCCAACGACCCGGCAAGGGTGACTTCCAGACCGTCCAGTAGCCAGGTGATGCCAAGCGCTACCACCAGCAACGTGTGAAATCGTGTCCATGGCAGTCGATCGAGGCGGGCGGGGATATCCGTGTCGTAGAAGCGCTGGTCGTGACTACTGGCGTGTGTGTGGTGTCTGGATTCAGTCGCCACGTCAGCCTCAAGTCTGTTGTAGCTGTCGTTTGAAGGAAGGGCTGCACAGCAGCCCTTGTATTCCACGTGTCAGGCTTGGTTAGCCATAGCGCGAGTCACATGCACCGGATGATCAGCTGCCACCACCCGAGCCGCCTGCGCCGCCGGCACCGCTACCTGAGCCGCCGCTCCCGGTCCCGCTGCCCATGCCGGTACCGCCGCTGCCGCCCATGTCGCCTCTACCGCCCATGTCGCCACTCCCGGTGCCGCCCATGCCCGAGCCGCTCCCGGTGCCGCCGGCGCCCGTGTTCGCCCCATTACCGGTACCGGTACCCGAGCCGGGAGCAGTGCCATCGCCCCCCGTGGCGTCGGTGCCGTTGCTGCCGGTGCCGCTTCCGGTGCCCATGCCATCGCCCGGGGTGCCAGAACCGGTGGCGCCGCTGTTGCCATTCATGGTGCCGTGATCGCCCGATTGCATGCTGGGGGTGTGTTGATCATTCATGTTGGTTGCTGCCATGACCACCGGCGCAGATGCGCCCAGGCAGAGCGCAAGCAGCAGGGAGGAAGGTTTTAGCATTGTCATGATGAAGCTCCTTTTATGAGGTGTCCTCGTAGTGTTCGTCAGGTTGGACTGCCGGCCGTGCCCGGTAATCGACGAACGGGCTTAGCTGAGCCCGTAACTACTGGCACGACAGTCATTTGTCCGCCTTCGTCCTGAGTGCACCTCAACATTGCGACAAGCTCAAGGGTCCCAAACGCTCGACCAACAGTACTTCGCGCAATTCGTCAGGCTGGAGTGAATTGCTTTGACCAGCCGCCGTTTGCTGCGGGTCACCCATGAACACAGACCAACCTGTGTGAACACATAAGAGGTGAACGTCATGGCTAGCAATGACAACAAGCATGCAAACCAAGACGGCAGCTCTAATACCAACCCAGGCAACTTCGCTAATGATCCGCAGAAAGCCGCCGAGGCGGGCCGCGAAGACGGCAAGAACAGCCACGGCGGTGGCCGCTCGAGCGATGAGAATCGTTGATCAACGTTGAACCGGCCGAGGCAGTGACCGCTGCCCCGGCACGATGGTGAGGATTTACCGATGTTCATGCACAACAAACGTCTGCAGTACACCGTCCGTGTCTCCCAGCCCAACCCTGGCCTTGCGAACCTGTTGCTCGAACAGTTTGGCGGGCCTCAGGGTGAGCTTGCCGCCGCGATGCGCTATTTCACCCAGGCCGTGACCGAGGATGACCCAGGGCGCAAGGACATGTTGTTCGATATCGCCACCGAAGAACTCAGCCACCTTGAGATCATCGGATCGATCGTGGTGATGCTCAACAAAGGTGCCAAAGGCCGTCTGGCCGAAGGGGTGGAAGCCGAGGGTGAACTGTATCGATCACTCACCGGCGCGGGTAACGACTCGCATGTCACCAGCCTTTTGTATGGGGGTGGCGCTGCGCTGGTGAACTCTGGTGGCATTCCCTGGACCGCTGCCTACATCGACACCATTGGAGAGCCGACGGCAGATCTGCGCTCGAACATTGCCGCCGAGGCCCGCGCCAAGATCGTGTATGAGCGTCTGATCAACGTGACCGATGACCCCGGCATCAAGGATGCGCTCTGTTTTCTGATGAGCCGAGAAATTGCCCATCAGATGTCTTTCGAGAAAGCGCTGCATTCCATCCAACCTAACTTCCCGCAGGGCAAAATGCCGGGTGATCCCGAGTTCAACCGCACCTACTTCAACATGTCCCACGGCGGGGAGGTGCGCGGCTCATGGAACGAAGGCCAGGATTGGGTCTACGTGGATCAGCCGCAACCGGCCGTCGATGGCGGTAATGGTATGGCGTCGGTGGAGCTCGATGGGGCCAGTGCAGACGCAGTGGAGGCCATGAAGCTGAGAACCCAGTCCAATCCCGACCTGCAGCCAATGACCGGTGCCGAATTGGGCAAGGTCAATGGTGATGAGCCTATATGAACCGGCAGGGCAGCGGACCGTCGGGTCCGCTGCTACGTTCAAGCGTTACATGTCACGCGTTCACGCCCCCCGCATACCCATGTTGTCTCGCCCTTGCGCATGCACGTTCGCCTCCTGCGGCAACGCCGTGACCTTGATGGCCCGCACCGGTACGGCGAACTTGGCGCCGATTTTCGAGAACCGCTCAAGCAGTTTGAAGTTGATGGCCTGCTGGATGTCCATGTACAGGTTGTAGCCTGGGTCCTGCACGATGTAGACGCATTCGAACTCCAGCGCCTCCTTGCCGAAGCCACGCAAGTGCGCTCGGTCGAAGCGTGCTTGAGCTTGAGCCTTGATCGCTTCCTCGACGATCCCGGGCGCCTTCTTCACCGCCTCGGTAGGCGTATCGTAGGACAGACCAAATTCGAACACGATGCGACGTTCTTGCAGGCGCTTGTAGTTCTGGATGGTGCTGCTGATCATGCTGGCATTGGCCATGACGATCTGCTCACCGCCCAGGCTGCGGATGCGCGTGGTTTTCAGGCCAACATGCTCGACGGTGCCGGCCAGGGGGCCAATGACGATGAAGTCACCTACCTCGAACGGTTTGTCCACGGCGATGGACAGCGATGCGAACAGGTCACCCAGAATGTTCTGCACAGCCAGAGCGACCGCAATACCGCCCACACCCAAGCTGGCGACGAAGGCGGTGATGTTCACGCCCAGGTTCGACAGCATGGCCAGTAGCACGATCGACCACAACAGCACCCGCGCACCCCAGGCCGACAACGTGGCCAGGGCACTGCTCTGCTGGGAACCGTCCGGGTTGTGACGGGTGAAGTAGCGATCCAGGCCCAGGCCGATGGCACGGTTGGCCCACAGGCCGATCTGCAGCGCTGCGACGACGAACCAGAGGCTGCCAACCCGGCTCAACCAACGCTCCGGCAGGTCGAGCATGCTCAACCCCACCAGCAGCGAAGCCAGAAACAGCAGGGAGTTACTGGTGCCTGACAGGACCTTCTCCACCACATGGCTCAAGGCCCCGGAATGCGAGGACCAGTGCTTGACGCGCCGCTGTACGAAACTGATGGCTGCCCTGGCGACCAGGAACGTCATTACGGCCACAGTGACTGCGAGTAACAGGTTGAGAATGGAGATACCGAAGAACGTGGTATCGGTGAACAGTGTGATGATGCGATCGCTCATGAAGGCTTGCCTCCTCTAGCAAAGGTTTCGAGGTGTCAGGCGTCGAGCAAAACAATTGCCCTGCGAATGGTTATCAGATGATCCGTGCACGTCGATCAGATCCGTGCGCGTCGGTCAAAGATGAACTGTGCGGGTCGGGTAGGGGCCCGTGCGCGTGTAGGCCATTGATTGGTCCACGGTGGACAACAAGTGGGGCCCGGTCCAGCGATGCGCTGATGCGGCACATCATGGCTGCGGCGCGTCGTCTTCAAGCGGTGTGCCGGTACGTGCGGCCAGTGCACGGTATTCCTTGCGCAGCTCGCGCAGGGCCTTGCTGTCCATGGCCTCCAGGTCCAGCACCGAACGTTGCGCCGATTGAGTGGCGCGGATCAGCTCGTCGAGCTTGACGTGAATGATGTCGTTGTCTCGGTTCTGGGTGTTCTGGATCAGAAACACCATCAGGAAGGTGATGATAGTGGTCGAGGTGTTGATGATCAGTTGCCAGGTATCGTTGTAGTGGAACCATGGGCCGGAAACCGCCCACATGATGATGAGCACGATGGCCATCAAGAACGTGCTGGGGCGGCCGGCCTGGTTGGATAGCCACTGACAGAACTGCGCGAACTTCATCGGATCCCTCCTGGTGATTGCAGCGTTTCAGGTGACGCAATGTGCGCCGCCAAGTGTGTAAGGGTCAGCCGTCAGATTGCTCTTCGGGTGGTACCTGGCCTTCCGGCCATTCGGGAGCCGGTTCGGTGGGTTCCTGCTCAGGTGCTTCAATGGGATCGCCCGGATTGTGCGGTACGTTGTCCACATAGGGGTCTGGTTGAGTGGGGGCAGTCATGGTGGATTCCTCTTGGGATGTGCTGCGTTAGTGCCCAGCCCGTCGCCGGGTGTTCCATCGAATCTGCCAAGTGGAACGCCTGAACACTCAAGCGACTCCACCATCGAGTGAGGTCAAGGGGCTACTGAGATGATCTACCTAGGCTGTGCAGGCTGGAGCCTGCCCAAGGAGCATGCTCCGGCTTTTCCCGAAGCAGGCGGCCATCTGGAGCGCTACGCCGCGCGCCTGAGTGCTGTGGAAATCAACAGTTCGTTCTACCGGCCCCATCGCCCGCAGACCTATGCGCGCTGGGCCGCATCGACGCCTGAGGACTTTCGCTTCTCGGTCAAGGTGCCCAAGGCGATCACCCATGAAATGCGTCTGCAAGGGTGTGAGACGGCGCTGGACAGCTTTCTGGCCCAATGCGGGGAGTTGGGGGAGAAGCTGGGCTGCTTGCTCGTCCAGTTACCACCGTCGCTAGGGTTTGACGAGGCTGTCGTCAGGCGCTTTTTCGAAGCACTGCGGTGCAGGTTCGACAAGCCAGTAGTCGTCGAACCTCGGCATGAGACATGGCGTTCAGCCCAACCGCTGCTGATCGACCTTCAGGTAGGGCAGGTGGGGGCAAGCCCCTCCAGATTCGAGCTAGACGGCCAGCCCTCTGGCTGGTCAGGCATAGCGTATTGGCGGCTGCACGGCGTACCGGTGGTGTATCGGAGCGCTTATACCGATCAATGCCTACGGCAACTTGCCGTCCAATTGAAACGCGCCCATGCCCAAGGGGCGATCACTTGGTGCATCTTTGACAACACGGCCAGTGGCACCGCTGTCGGCGATGGGTTGTCGGTTCGCAGTTACCTGGGCTGAGCGAAGCGGATCAAACTTTTCCCCAGCGTTGCGCTCTGCTCATAAAGACACCCTGTTCACGTAGGAGATGCTCATGAAAGACACTCACACCCACACCGGCGACAAAGTTCCGCGTCCGATTTCTTCAGAGGAAGCGCAAAAAGGCGAGCAGTCACCTGATCCTGTGTTGGAACGCCCTGATCCGGCCACCGAGGCCATCGACAAGGCTATCACCCCGACTTCTATCAAGGAGCTGGAGGAGCAGACCCGGGCGATCGAGCAGCAGACTGAAAACGTGGAGAAGCGCTTGAATCGTTAAGCGATGGGGTCGTTTTGCTGCATGCGCTGTGCTTTCCTGAAATTCAAGCCAGCGACTTGTTGCTGCGATGGGCCGCAAAGCGGCCCCAAGATTTGAGCGCCGCCCTGATATTGCAGCTTCGCATCTTGAGTTCTCGGGGCAGGTCTGGCGCTCTGGCAAGACCGCTCACCCTTGGCAATGCGTTGCCTTGAGCAGACCCTGAGCAGCCCCACGTCAACCCGGCTCCATCATCGTATTCTTCTTCCATCCCCGCAGATTCATGACGCACAGCGTGAACTGCAGAATGATCAGCGCCCAAGCCTCGGCTTGCCAACCCCAGGCTGCCCATAACAGGTTGCTTGCAATGAAGCAGCAGAAGCCGACCTTGCGCCGGGCGGGTCGCTGCGAGCCTATGCACCATGCTGCCACTACCGTCAACACCATGGCCGGCCATTCCAGCCAATCGATCCAAGCCTCCATCGAACGGTCCTCGGTCCTGGTTTGTTCGTGGGACCGGCCAGTCGAAGCCGGGTTCAGATCGATCCTCTTTCCCAGACACGCCTTGCGATGAAAGCGCGTACGCCAACGTTTTTTTGAACCTCACCCGGCCTCGGCTTGCCCACTTCAGAGGTATTGCTTTGAATCATGTTCTAGAGGAGGGGTGTCATGCCCAGCACAGCACGCAAGGTCCGTTATGGTGTAGTGGCCGGCGGTTCGATTTCCCAGGGTGCGTTCATGCCCGGTATCGGGCAAACCGACAACTCGGAAATTACCGTCCTGGTCACCGGAGATGAGGAAAAAGCTCGGCAGTTGGGCGAGCGTTATGCCCTGCGCACCTACCATTACGACCAGTATGCTCAGATGCTCGCTGCGCGGGAGGTGGACGCACTGTACATTGCAACGCCCAATTTCCGTCACCGTGAGTTCGTAGTGCCGGCCCTCGAAGCCGGTATCCATGTGTTGCTCGAAAAACCCATGGGCATCAGCGAAGCCGATTGCAAAGCTATGATCGAGGTTTCGAAACGCACGGGTGCCAAGCTGATGGTTGCCTACCGCCTGCACTGCGAGCCGGGCACGCTGGACATGATCGAGCGCGTGCATAAGGGCGATTTCGGTGATCCCAGGTTGTTCACATCCATCTTCACGCAGCGTGTCAAACCTAATAACCACCGTGCCCAGAATGGTTTCGAGGCCGGGCCGGTACCGGACATGGGCCCCTATCCCCTGAACATGGTGCGCCAGTTGTTCAACGCCGAACCCATCGAAGTCTCGGCCATGGGTGTTCGATCGCCTGGCAGCACCATGGATACCTGGGATACGGTCACCGTGAGCCTGCGCTTCGAAGACGAGCGGCTGGCGCAGTTCACCGTCAGCTATACCTTGCCGTCTACCGAGCGGTTCCAGCTATTGGGCACCAAGGGCGAGATCGAGGCTTCGCCGTGCTTCGGTTATGGGGAAGGGGTTGCGATCAGCTACAGGGCCACCATCGATGGCGAGACGCGTGTGCACGTCAACCCTGTGGTGGACCAATTTGCTGGGGAAACGGCCTATTTCTCCGATTGCATCCTCAATAACGTCGCGCCCGAACCCGATGGGGAAGAGGGCTGGCGTGATGTACGGGTAGTCGAGGCAATCAAGCGAGCGCTTGAAGCCGGTACACCGCAACGACTCGAACCACTGCCCGCTCGGCCGTTCGCGCGTCGATCCGAGCAGCGCAGGGCTTTTGCCCTGGCCCCGGTACCGCCGATGGTTGATGCCGAGTCGCCGGCAGAATAACGGGCGAGCTGCGCGCCCCTTGAGGGCGCGCAGGCTTAATTACGCGGCGCGCTGTTCCGACTTGCTTTTGAGCAATTTCTTCTGCGCCATCATCGCCTGGCCCATTTCCTCGAGTTGCTGCTTACCCAGCAGCTTGCGTGCCGTGGGGAACAGCTCGCTTTCTTCTTCCTCGATGTGGTGCTCCAACAACTCTTTCATCACCTTGACCCGCCCTGCGAACTCAACCGTGCCGGTGTCTGTGCCTTCAAGGTCTGGCAGCACCAGTGAATCGACGGTACGGTGCTCTTCCTTAGCCTCGTAGTACATCTTTTCTTCTTCCTTCCCACCAGCTTCTTTGATGGCTGGATAAAGGATTTCCTCTTCCAGAGCGGTATGAATAGTGACTTCCTGCTTGATGCGTTCCAGCAGGTCGGCACGCTTTTTCACTGCGCGCTCTGTTGTCGAAGACAACTCTTCAAGCAGTTTCTTGACCAACTGATGGTCCTGGGTCAGCAATTCGATGGCGTTCATGGATCACCTCTGCAGGTTGTTGTAGTCACGGTTGCCATGGGTTGAGTCAAGCGCCAGGCCATCAGTTCCGCAGTGAAGATGACGTGCCTGGCGTGTCCCCTCATCGACACGGTGCGCGACCACCCAGTGCCAACGCTGCGCGTAGCGCCGCCAGGTGCGTGAGGCCCTGCGGCAGGTTGCCCAGGTACTCTGCAGTGTCAGGGTCGACCATCTCCGAATAGATACCTGCGCCATGATCGAGGCCTTGCAGGGCAGCTTCATAGGCGTGCTGCGCCCGTTGGTGCTGACCGAGCAGCACCCAGGCTTCCACCAGCCAGAACGTGCACGCCAGGAAGCAGCCTTCTTCCTCGACCGCACCGCTGTAGCGATAGTGGAAAGGTCCGGCCGATAGGCTGTGCTGCACAGCGTCCAGGGTGCTCTGCAGCCGCTCGGGCGCCGGATAGCCGAAGCGCACCGCCAGGGCGATGCCTGCGTCCAGCCGGTCGCTGCCTGGGTAGAACACATACGCCTGGCGGGCCTCATGCCAGCAGTGGGTTTCGATCCACTCGAAAACACGGTCACGCTCGCGCGCCCAGCGCTGCCGGCAGGTAGTGGGCAGATGCCCGCCGTCGGCCAGTTCGATGGCCCGGCTCAGGGCCTGCCAGCAGCTGATCTTCGACAAGGTGTAGTGCCGCGTTTCTGGCAGCTCCCAGATACCGGCATCCGGCTGGCGCCACTGGTCGGCGCATTGATCTGCCAGGCGTGACAGCAGCATCGCACTGCTGCCGTCCAGAATGTTGCCGGTGTCGATGAAGCAACGGGCAGTTTCGAATATGTCGCCGAATACGCCGTGCTGTAACTGGTCGCGGGCATCGTTACCCACTACGGGCGGCGATTGCTTGTAGCCCGGCAGGTCGATGGCGCGTGTGCATTCGCCCATGGCCCCGTCCAGGGTGTAGAAGACCTGCGCGCCATGCTCGGCCAGCCTGCGCAGCAACCAGGTAAATGCCGCCTTGGCTTCAGGCTGAGCGCCAATGCCGAGGAAGGCTTCGATGGTATACCCGGCATCGCGCACCCATGCGAAGCGGTAGTCATAGTTCTTGGTGCCGCCGATGCGCTCTGGCAGGGAGGTGGTGGCAGCCGCCATGATCGAACCGCTGGGCGATGACAGCAGCAGCTTGAGCGCCAGCGCGTTGCGTACCACCACTGACTGGTAGGGACCTTCATAGATGAGGCTTTGCGACCACTGCCGCCATTCGCGATCAGAGCCGTCGATTCGGTCATCGATCAAGCTGAGTGGCGGCACCACCAAGGGCTCGTCGTGTCCCGCGATCAAGGCCACTACAGTACGTTGCCCGGGCGAGGTGTCGAGCGTGGCGCGCACGCCCATATCGTCCTTGCGCCGCACGCTGAGCTGTTGGTCATGCAGGAACATCCCGAGAATATGGCCCGCGTGAAAAACGCAGCCATTGTCGTTGGGCATCAGGTACGGGCTCACCGTGTCGGCCTGGGTGCCGAAATCGATGGCGATTTCGAATGCGATCGACCCTTCGATGCCCTCGATACGACGGGCCAGTTCCGCCCAAGGTAGGCGCCCGGCAGGCCCACTGTTCAGCGATTCGGTCAACCGCGCCCGGCCGGTTGCAGTGATGTACTCGGTCTCCACCACGTTGCTGCCGGGGCGATAGCGACGCTTTGCCTGATAGGGCTGGGTCGGGGTGATGGCGAAGAAACCGCCGGTCCTGGGCGAGAGCAGTCGATCGAACAGAGGGGGCGAATCCATGTGCGGCACGCACCACCAGTCGATGGAGCCGTCCAGGCCTACCAGCGCTACCGATCGCCCATCGCCAAGGGCTGCATACTGCTCCAGCACCAGCCATCCACCGGCGTCCCGCTGGGGCTCGGCACATTGCCGCGGGCTTTCAGATACGTCTTCCACATTGCAGCTCCTGCACCATTGGTACTGATATGACTGAAGCGAAGCGACAACAGTTCGTCACCCATTGCACAGCAGCTAGACGAAGACCACTAAGTCAAAATAAATGGAATCTTTTGTTACGCCTTTGGCTCCATTAGGCTGAGTTTGATGGAGGAGAGTCCAATGGCTGGACAACAACTGTATGTGATCGAGTACGAGCTACACGGAGAATTCAGGACTTTCATCATTCGACTGGAACGTATGGACAACGCCGAGGCCTGGCACTGGGCTAGCTGCGATGCAGGTGTCGGTATCATTCCGAGGTTCGGTCAGCACAAGATCAAAAAAGTCAGCCGTCCCATGGCCGAGCGCTATGGGTTGACCAACGTGCGGTGGCGAGTCTCGGGCAAAGGTCCGGAGTTCGTCGCGCCCCCGGTGGACATGAAGAAATTTGCGGTTGCCACTGACAAGTCCTGAATTCGACCAGCTGCACGCCGGTGGCATATGCCCCGGCGTGTCCAAGCGTCTGTACCGAACCGTACAGGGCTACGGGTACAAGAATGTCGACAGTCGCACGGCGCTGTTGGCGCCGGCTCTCACGTGGCCTGTAACCTGGCCAGGTGCGTCGTTGCGCACGGTCAGGTGAACGGTGGCCATTCCTGCTTCGTCGGTCGCCACTTCAATGAGCATCGCCTTCCCTTGGGTTTGAGTGCGCAGCGGTTGAGGTTGCACGGTTTCGATGCTGGCTTCCTGAAGCATGCTCCCGCCGAGTTGTACCCAAACCGGCTTGCTCGGCGTTCCCTTCACGCTGATCGATAGCTCGACAGGGCTTGCGCTGCGACCTAGTCGCTTGTAGTGCACCTGTACCTTGCCATCAGCACTGGTCGCCCTGGCATCGATCAACCAAGGGCTGGCAGGCACTATGGCGATCGCCAAGCCCAGTGGTAGTAAAAGTGCAAGCCATTTGAAGCGTCCGGCGCGCCCAAAGCGGTGATGGGCAAAGGCGCCTTCGGGTGCTGGGTAATGCTTGGAAGTCATCGGGTACTCGTTCATCAAGGTGTGATCAGGCCCGTTCGCCGCGTAGCCAACGTTGGTGATAATGCGCCAGTTGCGACAGTCCATAGGCCGCCCCCTGGCGCATCACCTCGTCACGCTCGCCAAAAAAGCGTTGGGTGGCGGTGAAAACGGCAAGCGGCTCTCCGGAGAACGCCCAGGCAAAACACAGCGTACCGGGCGGAGTTTTGCCTTGCGCGGCAGGCCCTGCGACCCCTGTGGTGGCAATGGCGACGGTCGCGTCGCTGTCTTTCAATGCGCCTAATGCCATTTCCCATGCAACCGCTTCGCTGGTCAGGCCATAACGCTCGATGGTCACGGGGCTAACGCCCAGCAAGCGCTGTTTGGCAGTGGGGGAGTAAACGACATAGCCGCTTTCAAGCACCTCGGCGGTGCCTGGCAGGGCGGCCAGGGCCGCTACCATGGCGCCTGCGGTGCAGGATTCGGCAGTGGTCAAAACTAGGTCATGTTTTTTCAAGTACTCGAAGACGGACTCAATCGCGTCGATGGCCATACCTGTAACTCGCGCAGCATTTTGCAGTGGACGCGAGCGCTACGCTGTTGGTTCACTGCAAGTGCGTCCGCCCGTCCATCGTGCAGCAATCGAGCTGAACTTAGCGGGACTTCCAGGCTTCCTTTTTAAAGAAGGTTGAGAAACCGGTCAAAAGGGAGAGCGGTTATGAACGAGCCTGTGACGTACTTCTGGATCGCCGTGGCGGTCCTGATCCTACTAGTGGACCTGTGGGCCATCGTCAGTGTGTTTCGTAGCGACAAGACCGATGCCACAAAGGCGGCCTGGGCCCTGTTGCTCCTGGCTCTGCCTGTGGCGGGTCTGGCGATCTGGGGTATCTGGGGACCGCGTGGCATCAAACGCGGTACTGGACCCTCTTCCCCTGAACATAGCAAAGGCTGAGGTGTCTTCATGAGCACATCGAATGAGCAGGACGCCAAGCGCGTGGAGCAAGCGCGCACCACGGGCGAAAAAGAGCGAGACAACGACGCTCAGCGCCCAGACGGGTCTACGGGCACCGAGCAGGACACTACGGCGCAGAAGACCGCAAGGGACGTGCCTGCGCACAAGCCGTAAACCAATGTTCAGCCAGCTTTGCTACATCGCGCGATGTCTACGGCAGCCAATGCTGTTGACCCGTGCATGGGCACTCACCCTGGCCATGGATAGTTTCTAGGAGCCGTACTGTGCCACGTATTATCACCCCAGCCACCCCAGAGCACGAAATCCAGGAGCATAATGCTCGCATGTTCGGCTCGCCCAAGGAGCGGTTGGACTTCTACCGACAGGAAATCCAGTACGAGACGAGTATCCTTGCTAACCGTACGGATGCTTACCTGGCCGCCCAGTCCTTTTTAGTCATTGCGTATGCCTCAGCCATGGGCAATACCAATCAGAGCTGGGGCGAAATGTTCACGCTGGTGGTGCCGCCCTTTTTGGCGCTGCTTGGTGTACTCAGTTCACTGAACGCCTGGCCAGGTATTCACGCTGCCTACAAGATCATCGAGCATTGGCAACTCAAGCAAAGTCATCTGCTGCGAAGCGAACCCATGATGGGGCTGGCTTACGACGAATCGCCATTATTTAGCGAAACCGAGACTTCCCAGGCCGGCCATCGCAAGTCTTTGCTGTTCTCGCTGCGTACACCCTGGATTTTCCTCGTATGCTGGGTATTGCTCGGGTCATACGCCATATTTATTCAACTGGCGTGAAAACCAGACCTTCCAACTCTTGTGCGTGAGGCTCAGAATAGGCGTCTTTTGCGCTTAATAGCGTGCCTGTAGCCGATGCTTGTTTTCAGGAAGTTCGAGGTCGATCGATGAATCAACGTACCGCTGGTGTCGCTGCCAGTGGCCAGGATGATGCCGCGCTAACCGCAGAGCGGTTGCAGCTTGCGCTGGATGCGGGTGCGATCATCGGCGCATGGGTGTGGGATATACCCAATGACAGGGTGACGGCCGATGAGCGATTCTCGCATTCGTTTGGCTTGCCGCTGGCCAGATGCCTGACGGGGATGCCTCTGGCGGAAGCATTTGCCTCCATCTATCCCGATGACCGTGAACGCGTCGCGCAAGCCATCCAGGCGGCCATGGCCCTGGGCGGCCCGTTTAGGTGTGAATACCGGGTCCGCCAGGACGATGGCTGCTATCGCTGGGTTGAAGCCAACGGTCGGGTCGAACTCGACGAGCAGGGCGTTGCGGTGCGCTTTCCGGGCGTGCTGATGAACATCGAGTCGCGTCGCAAGGCCCAGGCCGAACGCGACCGTATGTCCGCGTTGCTGCGTACCTTCACTGCCGCGGTCCCCGGCGTGGTTTATGCCAAGGACCTGAACGGGCGCATGCTGGTGGCCAACCATGGCGCCACGCAGCTGATCGGCAAGCCGCCGGAGTTCTACCTGGGCAAGACCGACCTTGAGTTCCTTGAGGATAAGGATCAGGCCAGGCAGGTGATGGAAACCGATCAGCGTGTGATGGCCGGCGGGACGGCCGTCCAGGTCGAAGAGCGGGTGGACATGCCAGACGGCTCGGCCACGTATTGGCTATCGGTCAAGGCGCCCCTGCTCAGCGACGAGGGGGAGGTGATCGGCCTGGTTGGATCTTCCATCGACGTCACCGCCCGCCGGCAGGTAGAGGAGCAACTCCTCGAGCTCAACCGAACGCTCGAGGCGCGTATTGCCCAGGCAGTAGCCGAGCGAGAGGAGGCCGAAGCGGCTTTGCATCAGGCCCAGAAAATGGAAGCCGTCGGGCAACTGACTGGGGGCATTGCCCATGACTTCAACAATTTGTTGGCGGGCATTTCCGGCAGTCTGGACCTGATCAGGTCTCGCCTGGCCCAGGGCCGTCTTGAGGACGTGGAACGCTACATGACCGTGGCTTACGGTGCTACACGCAAGGCCGCCGCGCTGACCCATCGACTTCTGGCGTTCGCCAGGCGCCAAACCCTGGTGCCTGTGCAGACCGATGTGCATGCGCTGATCGATGGCATGGCTGAGCTCGTGCGCCGCACGGTAGGCCCCTGCGTGAAGCTTGAGGTTCAGTTGTCCGCTTCATTGCACACTTGTCTGGTCGATCCAGCACAGCTTGAGAACGCATTGCTGAACCTTTGCATCAATGCGCGCGATGCCATGGACGGGAATGGCCGGATTTGCATTCAGACCGCAGACCAACGCATCGACGGTGATGCGGACCCGGAGATTGCTTCGGGCGATTACCTGAGCATATGCGTCACGGATGAGGGTATTGGTATGGACGCCGCGACCCTCTCCAGGGCGTTCGAGCCATTCTTCACCACCAAGCCACTGGGTGCAGGGACGGGCTTGGGCCTCTCGATGGTGTACGGTTTCGCCCGCCAGACCGGCGGGCATGTGCATATCGATTCGGCACCAGGGCAAGGAACTCGGGTGTTTGTGCAATTACCAAGTCACGGTGGGCCTGCCCGAGTGGTCAGCGACAGCGTTACCCCCATAGTGAGTCACCAGGCGCGGCCGGGTGAAACGGTATTGGTGGTGGACGATGAAGCGTCGGTGCGCCTGTATGTCAGTGAAACGCTCAGTGGTATGGGCTATGTCGTCATCGAAGCAGCCGACAGCCTAGCGGGCTTGCAATTGCTGCGCTCGGACACTCGAATCGATCTGTTGATCACCGATGTCGGGCTGCCTGGCGGGCTGGACGGCAGGAAGATGGTGGACGTTGCCAGGGGAACACGGCCGCGGCTACCGGTGTTGTTTATCACGGGATACGCACCGCCCGCGCCTGGGCAGCAGAGCTGGCCTGCCCACGGCGGCATGGTGCTGAGCAAGCCATTCGATCAACAGACGCTGGTCAAGGCCCTGATCACCCTGATGCACCCTTGAGGTCTGGCCTGGCCCACTGGCAGTGGGCCAGGCCCTGACAAGGCTCGGTGCCGCTTAGATCGCTACTTCAGGCGCCAATGTACCCGCTGCCGCACCGGGAACCAGAATCACCTTGCGGCAATCATCCTTTTTCTGATCGAACATCTTGTAGCCCATCGCCGCTTCCTCGAGCGCCAACCGATGCGTCACGATCAATTCAGGTTGCAGCCGACCGGCCTCGATGTGCTCGAGCAGTTCTGGCAAGAACTTCTGCACATGGGTCTGGCCCATCTTGAAGGTCAGGCCCTTGTCGAATGCGTCGCCGAAGAGAAAACCATGAATGAACCCGGCATACACACCAGGGACGCTGACCACGCCGCCGCGCCGCACGGCAGCAATGCATTGACGCAACGCCTTGCCACTGCTGCCTTCGATCTTGAGGGCTGTCATGACGGTTTCGGTGGTGCTGCCCTTGGCCTCGAAGCCCACTGCATCAATGACGGCATCAACGCCGCGCATGCCTGGGGTCAGCCGAATGATGCTGTCGGCAGGGTCATCGTCCTGCTCGAAATTGATTGGCACTACCCCATAGGCGTCACGGGCAAACGTCAGGCGGTAGTCGTTGTCATCGACCAGGAAAATTTTTTGAGCGCCCAGCATGCGGGCGCAGGCCGCACTCAACAGGCCCACGGGGCCCGCACCGTAGATGGCTACCGTCGAGCCCTGGCCCACTTGCGCGTTGGTCACCGCCTGCCAGGCGGTGGGCAGAATATCCGACAAGAACAGCACCTTGTCGTCGGACAGCGAGGTCGGCACCTTGAAGGGGCCTACATTGGCCTTGGGTACCCGTACATAGTCCGCCTGGCCACCCGGGATGCCACCATACAAATGGCTGTAGCCGAACAACGCTGCACCGGGTGGAATGACTTTCTTGTTGATGATGGCGCCGCGGCCGGTATTGGTCGTCTCGCAGGCGGCAAACAAGTCGTGCTGGCAGAAGAAGCAGCCGCCACAGGCGATCACGAACGGAATCACCACGCGGTCGCCAACTTGCACATTGGTCACCGCGCGGCCGACGTCCTCGACGACCCCCATGAACTCGTGGCCAAAAATGTCGCCGTGTTCGGTTTGTGGGATCTTGCCGTGATACAGGTGCAGGTCAGACCCGCAGATAGCGGTAGCCGTGACTCTCAGAATGATGTCGTCAGCCTCTTGCAGGATGGGGTCCGGAACCGTGTCGACCCTTACATCCTGTGCACCGTGGTACGTCAATGCTCTCATGGTTCAACTCCTGCGAAGGCGGTTGTGCTATGCAGGTGAAACCACAAGGTAAGCAAAAGTTCAGGTCGAAAGCTTGACCGGTGTATGCCGGAGCGTCCTTGTTCAGGCTGCCAGTAACGGCAGGCGTATCGTGAAGGTGGTACCGAGCGCTGCATCCGTAGCGACGCTGATATCGCCACCATGGGCCAGCGTTATTTCGCTGACGATAAACAACCCCAACCCGACAGAGCGCACCGCGTCGGCACGGTCCGTGCCCCGGGTCATCGGCGCAAACAGGGACGTAAGCAAGGTGTCGGGGATGCAAGGGCCATGGTTGTGCACGCTGACGACGGCGCCATGTTCATGAAGGTCAGTGGTGATGGTGACGGGGTGAGCGAGGTCACCATAGGCCACGCTGTTGGCCACCAGATTGCCAATCATCTGCTGCACGCGATCCGGGTCCAGTGCAAGTTGCCCTTTGCCTTTGCAAAGGTGACGAATGCGCGCCTGGGCGAAGGCGACTCTCAATTCGTTTACGCTCTGATCGACCGTTGAACACAGGTCTATCGGTTGGCGGCGGATGGTAATGCCTTGGCCAATTCTGACCGAGGCAAAGTCGAGCAGGTCAGCGATCATGCGCCTGGCGCGTTCCGAGGAATGGCTGATACTGCCCAGCAGGCGTCTTTCCTTGTCCCTGTGCTCGCCGCGTTCGAGCAACTGCGTAGCCATCTTGATCGCAGTTAGCGGGTTTTTCAGGTCATGGCTGGCGATGGCGACCATCTGCTCGGCAAAAGCTGCACGTCGTTGGGCGCTCTGGTAGGCGTCGGCCAGTTCAGCCTTGGCCTGCTGCAATGCAGCTTCGGCCTCAGTAGTCTGCGCCAGCAATTGCTCGGCTCGGCGCCGGGCGGTAAGTAATTCACGCTCGTAGCGATCACGCTCGATGGTGCCGAACAACGCCAGTTCGTGGAACACGCCGTGGGCATATTGACGGCGCACGCCATTGAGTAACATGGTGATGACGTGACCGGCGCGGTGCCGGACCTCGAGCTTCACCTCGGCCACCGAACCCTGCATTCTCATCAGTGGCGCCCAATGGGTCTGATGGAAGATGCGTCCGCCCATGGTCAACAGCTCCTGAAACCTGCACTGCGCCAGGTCCTCGGGCGCGTAGCCCAACCATTTGCAGAAGGTCTGGTTGACCTTCACGATCATTCCGGTCTCAGTGGTGACTACCAGACCGCAGGGTGCCCCTTCGAACAACACGTCGACAGGCGGTGTCTCGCCTGCCCCCGTCATGGCCCCGGTGCCCAGGGTTGCAGGAAGGCATCCATGGCTTGGGAACAGGCTGTAGGGGCGCTCATGTGCGGGCAGTGGCCGATGTTGTCGATCAGGCACAGCGTGCTGTTGGGTAGCACTGCATTGAGGTACTGGCCTACGGAAACCGGGGCGATAAGATCGTCGATGGATTGGAGAATCAGTACAGGTGTGGGCAAACCTTGCACATCCAGCCGGTTGTCAGACAGGAACGTGACACGCGCGAACTGCCGCGCGATGTCTGGATCGGTGCGGCAGAAGCTGTTGGTCAGCTCCTCGCTCAGCATGGGCTGGCCGGGCGCCCCCATGATCACCGGCGCCATGGTGCTCGACCAGCCCAGGTAATTGCTGTCCAGGGTTTCAAGCAGTTCGTGGATATCCTGATGCTTGAAACCGCCAATGTAATCACCATCGTCGATATAGCACGGGGAAGGACCCACCATCACATGGGCCGCAATGCGACCCGGTTGCTGCCTGTCCGCCAGTGCGCCGATCATGGCGCTGACCGAGTGGCCGACCAGAATCACGGTGCCTTGGCCATATTCGGTGACTATCTCGTTCAGATCCGTCGCATAACCTGCCAGGGAGTCATAGCGAACGCGATCATAGGCAGTCAGGTCCGACTGCCCGGCGCCGACCAGATCGTAGGTCACGGTGCGAAAGCGCGCTTGAAAATGCGGTAAAAGGTACTTCCACATCGATTGATCGCAGCCAAAACCGTGGGAAAAGATCAACGTGACAGGGCCTGCGCCCGCAATGCGCACGTTGTTACGCTTAGATAAGGTCATGGCTTTCCAAGAGGCTGTGCAGCATCCGTGGCAGGGTGGGTAGGGCATGCTTGGCCATCGTCGGCAGTTGACGCTACCGCTTAACAGCAAGTGTAGGCCCAAGATGACGAGTCGACATTGGCTAGCGAATAATAGTTTCGTAACGAGCCCAAGTAGGCGGAGCAATTTGCCGCTTGGCGTTGTCAAGAAGTGACCAGTTGCACCATTGCCCAACCAGGAGAGTCACGTGACGGACAAGAAGGCCCGCGTCAGCAATCAGGCGACCGGAGACATATCCAACCTGCCGCACGACATGTTTTTTGCTGCCGTGCAAACGACGCGCATGCCCATGATCGTGACCGATCCCGGCCGCGACGACAATCCTATCATCTTTGCCAATCGCGCGTTTCTGGAAATGACCGGATATGAAACCGGTGAGATCATCGGGCGAAATTGTCGTTTCCTGCAGGGGCCGGAAACCGAGCGGACGGTGGTCGACGCCATCCGTGAGGCGATCGAGAAGCGCGTGGACATCGCTACCGAAGTGCTTAATTACCGCAAGGACGGTTCCAGTTTCTGGAATGCGCTGTTCATCTCGCCGATTTTCAACGAGCGTGGCGACCTGATCTACTTCTTCGCCTCGCAGCTGGACGTCAGCCGTCGTCGCGATGCCGAGGATGCGCTGCGTCAGGCGCAGAAGATGGAAGCCCTGGGTCAGTTGACGGGCGGCATTGCCCACGACTTCAATAACCTGCTGCAAGTGATGGGCGGTTACATGGGGCTGGTGGCCAGCGAGACCGACAAGGCGCAGCCTGACCTGAGTCGCATTCGCCGAAGCGTCGGGCACGCGCAAACGGCGGTCGATCGTGCCAGCACCCTCACCAAGCAGTTGCTGGCCTTTGCTCGCAAGCAGAAATTGCACGGCCGGGTGCTCAACCTCAATCATCTGCTCGATGACGTGGTCCCTATCATTGAGCGCACCTTCGGTGCCGAGGTGACGGTCGAATACGACTTGGAAGAGCACTTGCGCAACTGTCGCATCGACCCGACCCAGGCCGAAGTGGCGCTGTTGAACATCTTCATGAACGCCCGGGACGCCCTGATCGGCCGCAAACGGCCCCATGTATTCATCGAAACGCGGAACGTGCATGTAAGCGACATCAATCTGTCCTTCGATGGCCTGTTGCCAGGCAGTTACGTGAGCATCTCCATTACCGACAATGGCATCGGCATGCCTGCCAGCATTCGAGACCGTGTCATGGACCCTTTCTTCACCACTAAGGAGGAGGGAAAGGGTTCAGGGCTAGGGCTGTCCATGGTGTACGGGTTCGCGCGTCAGTCCGGTGGTGCTGCCCGGATCTACACCGAAGAGGGCGAAGGCACCACGCTGCGCTTGTATTTCCCGGTGGACGAAGCCAGCCCGATTCAGGAAAAGCCCGTGAAGCTGGTTGAACGCAGTTCCGGCACCGAGAGGATTCTCATTGTCGAAGACCGCCCTGATGTCGCCGAGCTGGCCAAAATGGTGCTGGAAAACTATGGCTATGACGCCGACATGGTGCTCAACGCACGCGAAGCGCTAAAACTCATCGAAGCAGGTGAGCGCTATGACTTGTTGTTCACCGACCTGATCATGCCCGGGGGCATGAATGGGGTGATGCTGGCGCGCGAGGTGCGTCGTTTGCAGCCGCAGATCAAGGTGCTGCTCACGACCGGCTACGCGGAAAACTCGATTGAACGCACCGACATCGGCGGCTCTGAATTCGATGTGATTTCCAAGCCCTGCCAGCCCCATGATCTGGCACGCCGTGTGCGGCAGGTACTCGATGGTCATACGGGCATTGTGTGAGGCTGGCGCGGCTGAACACCAATCGAAGTGAACCATCGGTTATTCCCTGGGCTCGATTGAAAAAGCGAGCGCAGGGAAACTGGCATGACGGCATTCATTGAGCAGCCTACCAATGACCTGATGCACCTGGAGGCAATCAACCGTTGGTTCTCGACCTTCGATGATCACGCGTTACGCAACGCCTGCCCCAGTGCCTACCGCGAGGAATTGCTAAGCCAAGCAGACGAGATGAGACGTCTCCAACTGATCGCTTGGCAGCAGTGGCGGGATCTTCGACAACTGGTTGACAGGTCATTGCAGCGAGCATCAAAAGGCTTCGGTCATTCAACAAATGGATGATTCGGTTCGCATGCAACATTCGCCCACTGCTTAAACAAGTATTTTTCGCACATGCCCTGCTAGAACATTCAGTCGCTCAAGCGCTTTGACCTGATAATTTTGTCAGTCGTGTAATTCAAGGCAACTTGCTAACGTCTAGCTCTGAGTTCTGAATGCAAGGGTTGGGCGCGGAATGCGAATCTACTGTAGTGTCGGGGCATGTTTGCTTTGCGCGTTCAGCGCAGGCGCGCAGGCGGATTTTAACTTTGTTCACCCTGGAATACTGACGTCCGAGGTGCAGTTGCGGTATGTGCGTGACCACAAGCATCTCGAGCCTTGGGCGACATCCATGCACGCTGCTTTGGCGTCACCGTTGGCTGACAGAAATTATCGGGCTAGGCCTTGGAGCATTGTTCACTGCGGTGCGTATTCTGTACCGGATTACGGGTGCTCGGACGAAATCCGGGATGCTCAGGCTGCCTACTTGCAAGCGCTGTTGTGGCGTTATACAGGGGACCCTGCATATGCCGAAAATGTACGGGAAATCTTCAAAGCCTGGACTGAAACGTTAAAGCAGCATACGGGCAATAACAGGCGCCTGCAAGCCTCATGGGCCGCTCAATTGTTTACCCGTGCAGCGGAGATCGTCAAGTATAGCTAGGGGGCTGGCCGCAGGTTGAAAAGGATGCTGTGACGAGAATGTTTAGGGAGCAATACCGACCGTATGCCAGCCAGATGTTTCTGCCTAGTACCGGTAATGACTTCAAAAACAACAGTAACTGGCAGGCCAGTGCTGTAGAAGCCTTGGTTAATATAGCAATCTTCACTAAGGATGAGCAGGGCTTCCATGAAGCACTCAGCAAGTGGAAATCATTGCTGGGCAGTTATATCTATCTGCCGTGGGACGGAGCGCGACCCTTGGACGCAGTGTGGTTTGGACGCTCTTATAACGAAGTCATGCAGAAATGGGGTAACCCCACCCGACTCATTAGCGGCATGCCGATGGAATTTTGTAGAGACTTGCCTCACTCAGGCTATGGTGTCGCAGCACTGATCAATGTTGCGGAGACGGCACGCATTCAAGGGGTTGATCTCTACCAAGAATACGCTACACGGTTGACACAAGGGATGGAAACATTATCCCGCTATAGCCTGGACCTTTACGAGCAGAACAGTGATTATCCACAGATATGCGGTAAACGCGTTGACGGATGGCCTCGGGGCACCCTCTTCATCGGGTACAATCAATACGCCATGCGCCTCGGAATGTCGCTACCCTATACGCTTGAATTTATCGAAAAGCATCCGACGTTTGCTGGCCATGTACATTATCAGTGGGAGCGGTTGACCCATTACGGCGTGCCCTAGTGGGGTGTTTCAAACGTGTCGCTGAAAAGCGTTCGCCTAGCGCCCGCGTTGATGTGCAGAGCAATGGACAGCAAAGTGATTCCATGCCGTTTGGAGTTTTGTGTTCTAGTTGCAGGGTTGTGTAGGACGGGGTGAGCCTGCTGTATGGTGTTCAGGGCTTGAAGCCGGCTCTTCTCATATACGCAACGCATCAACGCACTAGGCGCGTGGGGCGGGGGTAATTTCAGCCTAACGATGGGTGAGGCCTGTCGACAAACAGCGTATCAGTGAAGAGCTAGAAGTCCTTTCCAGGTGGGCTTGATTCCAAACGCTTGCCAGTTAAACATGGCGCAGGCTGGAAGAATCGCGTGTCACGACTCATCCGCCGTGTACACCAGTGGCTGCAGTTGCCGGGTTTACTTTGCAGCATTTGACTGCTGCAAAAGCCTTGGAACTTAATCATGCCGCTGGCTGCGCCCGCAGCGACGTTGAACGCGCAAGCTGATCACTGATCACGCCAATGAAATGATCCAGGGTCCAGGGCTTGGGCAGGAACACGGCGCCAGAGGGTAGGGCGTGGCTTGAAGGGTCGTGATAACCACTCATGACCACGATGCGAGTGTCAGGCTGCGACTGGCCGACCTGATAGGCCAACTCCAGGCCGTTGACCGCGCCAGGGGTGCGGACATCGGTCAGGAGCATCGAAAATGCAGAGCGCGAGGTAATTTCCAGACCTTCTTGTGCTGTTTCCACGCTGGTTACCGCTACGCCCAGATCTTCAAGGGCGATGGCAATCAGCTCACGGATGATAGGTTCGTCCTCAACCAGCAGAACGGTTGGACAGCTGGGGAATTCGCACGTTTTCATGGCAATACTCTGGCTCTGCGCACGCTGAATAAAGGGAACATCCGATGTAGGCTTGCAGCCAGAGGTGCAAGCGATAACTGTGCGCTACCGTTATGACCTCGGGCTGTAGCAAAAAATTCCGTCTCTGAGCAGTTGCCTTTTCACCAGCGCAGAAATAGGGGTCAGGCGCCGGGTTCCTGGGCTACCCGTTTCAGCAATGCCTTGGCAGTTGCCTCTGACGATGCCGGGTTCTGCCCTGTGATCAAATGCCCATCCTCGACCACATGGCTTGCCCAGTCCTCGGCCTTGGCGTAGTTCGCCCCATGGTCACGTAGCATATCTTCCACCAGAAACGGAACGACGTCGGTCAGGCCCACAGCTTGCTCTTCACTGTTAGTAAAGCCCGTGACCTTTTTGCCCTTCACGACAGGGTGACCGTCAGGCGCTTTGACGTTCTTCAGAACACCTGGGGCGTGGCATACCGCTGCGATGGGCTTGTTGGAGGCATAAAAGGCTTGCAACAGCACGATCGAGTCCTGGTTCTCGGCCAGATCCCACAGGGGGCCGTGGCCGCCTGGATAGAACACGGCGTCGAAATCATAGGGGTCGATTTCGCCAAGGGGTACGGTATCGGCCAGGGCAGCCTGGCCCTCGGTGTCTTTGGCGAAGCGTCGGGTGGCCTCGGTCTGGGCATCGTCTTCGTCACTTTTCGGGTCCAGCGGCGGCTGTCCGCCTTTTGGCGAGGCGAGCGTGACGTCGGCTCCGGCATCCACGAATGCGTAATAAGGTGCCGCGAACTCTTCCAGCCAGAAGCCGGTTTTCTTGCCGGTGTCACCCAATTGATCGTGGGACGTCAACACCATCAGGATCTTCTTCATGCAGGTCTGTCCTCCAGCTCGGGATGTGCGGGCTGCTGCCCTGATAAAGGGTGTGAGTGCGGCAAACGGTCAGCGTTCCATGGAGGTGAGCGTCAGGCTTGCCGATGCTACGGTTCAACAGGGCGTAGGACATGGCCTGGCGTGGGTAAGGGCTCGGTGCCATGCGGCGGTCACAAAGCTGTAACACAGCTGATGCAAAGTGTGCCGGCCATCACACGGAGCGCTTTCAATGATACGCCTGATGAAGTCTGCTGCACTCGCCGTCGCGGTCTCCCTTTGCGCCACATCGGCTTCGATCGCCGCAGAAAACATTCGCCTGACCGGTTCCGGGGCCAGCTTCCCCGCACCTATCTACCTGACCTGGTTCAAGGACTTCAGCAAGAAATCCGAGGGTGTGACCGTCGACTACCAGTCCAAGGGCAGCGGCGCCGGGGTGCAGGATTTCCTGAACAGGACCGTTGACTTTGCTGCCAGCGACTCGGCCATGAGTGAGGCCGACATGGCCAAGGTCAGTGAGGGCGTGCAACTGCTGCCCATGACCGCCGGCGAGATCGTGCTGGCCTACAACCTGCCAGGCAATCCCAAAGGGCTCAAGCTGCCGCGCGAGGTGTACTCCAACATCTTCCTTGGCAAGATCACGCGCTGGAACGACCCCCAGATCGCAGCCGCCAACCCCGAGCTCAAGCTGCCCGATACCCCCATCACCGTCGTGGTGCGTGCCGACTCCAGCGGCACGACAGCGGTGTTCACCAAGCACCTGTCGGCCATCAATGCCGACTTCAAGCAAGAACTGGGTGAGGGCAATACCGTCAACTGGCCGGCTACTGACAAGTTCATCAAGTCACCGAAAAACGATGGCGTGACCGCCACCGTACGCCAGACCCCAGGCGCCATCGGCTACATCGAGTACGGTTTTGCCAAGCTGGCCAAGGTGGACTTCGCCCAATTGCAGAACAAGGCTGGGCAGTACGTGGTGCCCAATGCCGAAAGCGGCGCCGAGGCCCTGGCCGCCGTGAACATGCCGGAAAACCTGGTGGCCTGGCTGCCTGATCCGGACGGCGCCAAGTCCTACCCCATCACCTCCTACACCTGGATGATCTTCCGCAAGGACAATGGCAACCCCGCCAAGGCCAAGGCCATGCGCGAGATGGTCGAGTACAGCCTCACCGAAGGGCAGAAAATCGCCGACTCGATGGGCTACATCCCGCTGCCCCCCTCGGTGGTCGAGCAAGTGCGCAATGCCTCCGCCAACATCAAGTGATACCGGCGTCCCCGGCGTGCGCCTGACACGCCGGGGGTGTCAGCACCCTGTCCCGGAACCTGCCAATGAACACACCTTTCGACCTACCGGATAACCCCGACTCCGCCTGCCGGCCGCCGTCTGCCAAGGACGTGCTGGTGGACCGCACCTTCCGTGCGCTGGCCCGCATTGGGGTTGTGCTGGTACTGGCACTGGTCTTCGCACTGGTTTACGAAGTGGGGCGCAAGGCCTTGCCGGGCATCGAGAAGCATGGCTTCGATGTGTTGTTGGGCAGCGTCTGGGACGTCAACCAAGGCAAGTACGGCATTCTTCCGGCCATCTGGGGGACGCTGTACAGCGCATTCATCGCCTTGCTGATCGCCGGTTTCTTCGGCGTCAGCATGGCCATCTTTCTGACCCAGGATTTCCTGCCGGCCAGGCTCGCGGCCGTCTTTCGCACCATTGTCGAGCTGCTGGCCGCTATCCCGAGCGTGGTGTACGGGCTGTGGGGCATCTATGTGGTGATTCCAGCCATACGGCCACTGACCACATGGCTCAACAGCGAGCTGGGCTGGATCCCGTTCTTTGGCACGTCCCTGAGCGGGCCGGGGTTGCTGCCGGCAGCCTTGGTGCTGGCGATCATGATTCTGCCGACCATCGCCGCTGTCTCCCAGGACGCGCTGACCAGTGTGCCGATGAAAACCAAGCAAGCCGCCTACGGCATGGGCACGACGCACTGGGAGGCGATTCTCAAGGTCATGGTGCCCTCGGCCGCGACCGGCATCTTTGGCTCGCTGGTGCTGGGCCTGGGCCGCGCCCTAGGGGAGACCATGGCCCTGGCGATGCTGGTGGGCAACGCCAACACCATCTCCCTGTCACTGTTCGCGCCGGCCAATACCCTGGCAGCGCTGCTGGCATTGAACTTCCCCGAAGCCGGGCCGAATGAGGTGGAAGTGCTGATGTACGCCGCCCTGGTGCTGATGTTCATCACCCTGCTGGTGAACGTATTGGGCTCGATGATCATGCTCTACGCGCAACAAGGTAACCGCTGATGACCGATCTCTCCACCCCAGTGGCCGCGCTGCCAAGCCTGCAGCGCAAGCTCGAAGGACGGGCGCTGCGCAGCGTACTGCTGACCACATTGGCCTGGCTCGCCGCGCTGGTGGCCAGCGTGCCCCTGATTTCGGTGTTGTACATGCTCATCACCCGTGGTGGAGCACGGCTGAATCTGGAAGTGTTCACCGAGCTGCCGCCAACCGGCTTCGAAATGGGGGGCGGCTTCGGCAATGCCATGGCCGGTACCCTGGTCATGGTCGGCATTGCAGCGGCCATCGCTGTGCCGGTGGGCATCCTGGCCGCCGTGTTCCTGGCCGAGCTTGGGCCTGACAGCAAGCTGGCCAACGCCGCACGTTTCGCCGCCAGGATGCTGACCGGCTTGCCGTCCATCCTGGCCGGCGTGTTCGCCTATGCCCTGGTGGTGATGACCACCGGAACCTACTCGGCGCCGGCAGGCGGCGTGGCGTTGGCCGTCCTGATGCTGCCAATCGTGGTCCTGACCGCCGAGGAAGCCATGAAGATGGTGCCCAAGATCATGAAGGACGCCGCCTACGGCATGGGTTGTACCCGGGCCCAGGTGATCTGGAAGATCGTGTTGCCCACCGGCCTGCCAGCCATCCTGACCGGCGTCATGCTGGCCGTGGCCCGGGCGGCCGGCGAAACCGCGCCGCTGCTGTTCACCGCGTTGTTCAGCAACTACTGGATCTACCACGATGGCAGCCTGGCGGTGATGAACCCGACCGCTTCGCTGGCGGTGCTGATCTACAACTTCTCCGGCATGCCGTTCGACAACCAGTTGGAGCTCGCCTGGGCGGCATCGCTGGTTCTGGTAATGATCGTGCTGGTTATCAACATTCTGAGCCGAGTATTCGGCAAGCCCAAGTACTGATAGGGAGCATTCGACGTGAACGTATCCACCGCCCAAAGAGCCGCTCCCCTGGCCAGCGAAACCCCCATCGTCATGGATTGCAAGCTGGACAAGATCTTCTACGGCAACTTCATGGCCGTGCGCGACAGCCACGTGCCGATCCGCAAGAACGAGATCACTGGCTTCATCGGCCCGTCCGGTTGTGGCAAAAGCACCGTGCTGCGCAGCCTCAACCGC
Source organism: Pseudomonas parafulva (assembly GCF_002021815.1). Taxonomy (NCBI): domain Bacteria; kingdom Pseudomonadati; phylum Pseudomonadota; class Gammaproteobacteria; order Pseudomonadales; family Pseudomonadaceae; genus Pseudomonas; species Pseudomonas parafulva. The sequence continues at coordinate 2,661,219 of NZ_CP019952.1, read as the reverse complement.
ATGAACGACCTGGTCAAGGGCTTTCGCTTCGAAGGCCATGTGCACTTTCTGGGGCAGGACGTCTACGGCAAAGGGGTCGATCCAGTCGTGGTGCGTCGCTACATCGGCATGGTGTTCCAGCAGCCCAACCCGTTCTCGATGAGCATTTTCGACAACGTGGCCTTCGGTCTGCGCCTGAACCGCTACAAAGGCGACATCGGCGACCGGGTCAAGCATGCCCTGCAAGGCGCTGCGTTATGGGATGAAGTGAAGGACAAGCTCAAGGTCAGTGGCCTGTCCCTGTCCGGTGGCCAGCAGCAGCGCTTGTGCATTGCCCGGGCCATCGCCACCGAGCCCGAAGTGTTGTTGCTCGATGAACCCTGTTCGGCCCTGGACCCGATCGCGACCCGGCGGGTGGAGGAGCTGATGGTGGAGTTGAAAAAGGATTACACCATTGCGCTGGTGACCCACAACATGCAGCAGGCCATTCGCGTGGCCGACACCACGGCGTTCTTTTCGGTCGACATTTCCCAAGGCACCCGCACGGGCTATCTGGTAGAGATGGGTCCCACTACCCAGATCTTCCAAGACCCTCGTGAACAGCTGACCGCCGACTACATCAGTGGCAAGTTCAGCTGACCCTCGCTTGAGAACGCCCGCGCGCCAGTGCCAGGACGGCCCAGGCCCGCGGCTGCCTTTACTCGAATACCGTACTCAGGGACATCCGATGCCAGCGACACCCCGCCTGGATCTCAATGCCGTCGAGCACGCCCTGCGCCAAGTGCAGGCGCATTTTGCCGAGCTCAGCCGCCACTTCACCGAGCCTCGCGACCCGTTCACGGACGAGGTGCTGTGCAACGTGCTGGAGGGCTACGCGCTGGTCGATCACTATGTGGCGCGCGGCATCGACCTGTTTCACCTGCAGCAGGTGAACCTGATGCTGGAAATCAATGCCACCGTGCTCTGTGGCAGCGACGCCGCCCGTCGCGAGGAGTTCGCCGCGCACCTGGCCGCTACCGAAGCCCATTTTTTCAACAACGTCGAAGGCGGCATCAAGGACTTGTACAACTGGTACTGCGGTTATGGCAGCGATTCGGTATGGAAGCGGGCTGCCGGTGTATACGTGCGCATCCTCAGCAAGCCGCAGCTGTTCATCGAAGGTAATAACCGTACCGGCTCGCTGATCGTCAGCTATCTGCTGATGCGCGCAGGCTTGCCGCCATTCGTGTTGTCGCTCGAGAACGCCGAAGGCTACTTCAATCCTTCGTCAGTCATCCGCAACTCGGCCAAGCATGGCGTCAAGGCGCTGTACGAGCTGCCCAAGATCAAGAAAAAGTACGCCGCGTTCCTGGAAGCCCATGCACCGGCGCCCGACACGTTTTTCCTGCCAACCCCCCTGCGCGAGAGGAGCCTTCGATGAGTCGCGGATCAGCCTGGCAGCGCTGCCGAGCGGTGCTCGACAGCGCTACACGTCAAGCCCAAGTGCGCATCTCGTTCGATATCGACGATACCTTGGCCTGCCTGCCCGAACACGCCGAAGCCGAGCCGAATCGGCTGCCGAGCTTCATCCACCGCTGGCTGGGCGAGCCCCTGCGCAGCGGTACCCGCGAACTGATCAGCGACCTGCGCCGCCAGGGTTGCAGCGTGTGGATCTACACATCGTCCGGCCGCACGCCGGCCTATATCCGCCGCTGGTTGCTGCTGTACGGCATCCGTGTCGATGGCGTGGTCAACAGCGACCGCCACCAGCATATGCTGGGCCAGCGGGGGCTGGTCAATTCCCCGTCCAAGCTGCCTTCGGCGTTCGACATCGACCTGCATGTGGACGACTCCGACGGTGTACGGCTCGAGGGGCTCGAACATGGTTTTCGCGTGGTAGTGGTGTGCCCCCAGGACGACCAATGGACGCAGAAGGTCAAGCAAGCGGCTACCGATGTTCAGGCCATGCTGGCTTGGCAGCAACCTCATCGCTTTAGCACAGCACGTGCGCAGCGCGGATCGATGCTCGCTTCCTGACCCGCCAGAGGCCAGGCAGGCCACAGCTGGTAGGCGTTCCCATTCATACGCTTGGCTACCTGCCTGCCGGTCTTCGGTGTCCATCATTGATGCGTAAGCCCTAGGTCGCACGACCCGGCACAGCCCGTAGTGGTCCCAAACCACCGGGCCTTGCACGCCCTTCGCAAGCAGGCTCAAGACTGCGCCAAAGCACCGTTTCTGAGCGCTACCCACCTTTCGATAATCGCCTCCGACACTCTGTCCCCGTTTGGAGCGCGCCATGCACAACAACAAAAACAAGTCTCTGCCGACTCAGTACCTGGCAGTTGCCATCGCCAGCCTCGCGGCTGTCAGCCTGAGCCCCTTGGCGCAGGCCGAGATCATGCTGTACGACCAGAATCAGACCACCTTTTCCACCGACGGCTATATCAACGCGTTCTACGTCAACAGCAAGGTCGACCGCGAAGGTGAACAATTCGACCGCCGTCAGTCCCGGGTAAAAATGGGTTTTCTGCCTAACTACCTGGGTTTCAATATGGGCAAGCAGGTCAATGACCTGAAGCTCGGTGCCCGTGCCTCGTTCTGGGTCACCATCAACGACAGCGAAAGCAACGGTACCGACACGGCCATCGATGTCCGGCAGTTCTACGGCACCGTAGCCAACCCCGAATGGGGCGAGGTGCTCATCGGCAAGGACTTCGGGCTGTTCGCCCGTTCGAACATCCTGCTGGACGAGTTGCTCGCCGGTTACGGCCAGGTCAGTGACACGTTGGGTCTTGTCGATGGCGGTGGGGTGTCGTTTGGCAACATCGGTAGCGGCTATCCATACCCGTTCCCGACCTCGCAGATCACCTACCGTACCCCGGTCATGGAGGGCCTGCGGATCGCCGTGGGGATCATGGACCCGGTCGACACCAACGACAGCAGCCCCACGGGCAAGGCTTACCAGAAGAACCCCCGCACCGAGTCCGAGATCACCTACCAGTTCGACCTGGCAGGCGCGCAGATCTACAGCTGGCTAAACGGCAGCTACCAGACCTCCGACAACACCGACGACTCGGTGCGGTCAGTCACTTCCAAAGGCCTTGGCTACGGCGTACAAGCCAAGCTGGGCGGGCTGTCCCTGACTGGGTCCGGTTTCCAGGCCAAGGGCATCAACCCGTTCTTCACCAACAATGCGGGCGAGCCGGTGTTGCGCAACGTGGACAGCGAAGGCTACCTGCTGCAAGCCTCTTATAAGGTCGGCAAGAACCGGGTTGCGCTTTCCTACGGCAAGACCAAGGACGACGGCAACGGCGCGGTAGGCAGCGGTGCCGATTATCAAACCCGCGGGGTGGCGCTGTTTCATGACATCAACGACAACCTCAAGCTGGTGGCCGAGTACAACCAGTTTTCCATTGAGGGCCATGACACCCGCGCGCAGAACGAAGACACCGATACCTTCGCCGTGGGTGCGGTGCTGACCTGGTAGCGATCTGGCGCAGGCCCGGTGTTCAACGGGCTTGCGCGGTATTCGAAACCCTCAGGGTCAGGCTCCTGTGCCGACTACGCCCAACGAAGCGTGCACCCGCGACCCAAGTAGCATTCGAACCCCAGCCCACGCTTCGTACACTCAGCGCTCAGCCAGCCCTTGCCGGAGATCCCGATGCAGCAAGCATATAACGAGGGCGTGGTCAGCGCCATGTCCCAGGCCAGCGATGCACGCGTGGCGGCACAGGAGCTTGCGCGGCAACTGCTGCATCCGCATTTGGGCTTCGTGCTGTTCTTCTGCACCGCCGAGTACGACCTGCAGGCCCTGGGCCAGGCCCTTGAACAAAGCTTTGGCGGCATACCGTTGGTAGGGTGCACCAGTGCAGGGGAGATCACACCGCTGGGCTATGGGCGCAGTTGCGTGACGGCCGTGGGCTTTGATCACCGGCACTTTTCCATCGCCACCGAACTGATCGACGAGATGGACCGTTTCAGCCTGATCGACGCCCAGCAGATGGTCGAACGACTGGTCGGCAGCTGTCGTGGGAATGCCCTGGCCCAAATCAAGGGGCACAGCTTTGCATTGACCTTGCTCGATGGCTTGTCCAGCCGTGAAGAAACGGTGCTGGCGGCCCTGAGCGCAGCGTTGGGCGATATCCCGCATTTTGGTGGCTCGGCCGGGGACGACAACTACCTGACCCGGACCCACGTCTTCTACGGCGGGGCGTTTCACCACGGTGCTGCCGTGGTGGTGCTGGTCAATACCTGGCTGGACTTCGAAGTGTTCACCACCCACCACCTTGAGCCACGGCAGGAAAAACTGGTGGTCACCGGCGCCGACAGCGCCCAGCGGCGGGTCTATGAGCTCAATGCCGAGCCTGCTGCCGAAGAATATGCACGCCATATCGGGGTGCCGGTCAGCGCCCTGGACCACAGGCTGTTTGCCGCCCACCCGCTCGCGGTGCGCATGCACGATCGGTACTACGTGCGGGCCATCCAGCAGGTACATGCGGATCTGAGCCTGAGCTTTTACTGTGCGGTAGAGAACGGCATCGTGCTCACGCCCATGACGCCTGGCCCGTTGCTGCCGAACCTGCAGGATTTGTTCGATGGCCTGCAGCAGCGCCTGGGTCCGCTGTTGCTCACCATCGGTTGCGACTGCTTTCTGCGCCGCCTGGAGCTTGAGACCCAGCAAAGTCTTGAAGCGGTGGGCGATTTTCTGCGTGAGCAGCGGGTGATGGGCTTCAACACCTATGGAGAACAGTTCAATGGCATGCATATCAACCAGACCTTCACCGGGGTTGCCATTGCCCGCAACCGAACCCGCCCCGGCCGATGAGGTGCAGGCCGAACTGGCGCAGCTTCGCTACGAAAACCGCAAGCTGCAGCGGATCAACGCCGCGCTGATCGAGCGCATCGAGTCGGGCGTGACGCGCGGCAGCGACCCCTATGCGGCGTTCCAGCATTCGGTGGTGTTGGCCGAGCAGGTGCGCGAACGTACAGACGCGTTGAATCAGGCCATGGCCGAGCTCAAGGCGGGCAACCAGCTGCTCAGCGAGGCGCGTCTGCGCGCCGAAACCGCGCACCAGCACCTGATCGATGCCATCGAAAGCATTTCCGATGCATTCATCCTGTTCGACCGAAACCTGCGCATGGTGCTGTGCAACAGCCGCTTCAAGGCCTTCTGGGAAAACCGCCGCGTGCGCATCATTCCCGGCATGCGCCTGGCCGAAGTGCGCAGGCTGATGACCAGCAGCGGATTGTTCAGCGAGGAGCCGCGCAGCCCGACCGACGAACACCTGTTGTACCGACAGCACAACGGCCGCTGGCTGCAGGTCAATGAGCGGCCCACCTGCGAGGGTGGCCGGGTGATCCTGTTCACCGACATCACCGAGGTCAAACTCAGCGAAACCCTGCGCCGGGAACAGGCTGTGGCGCAGAAATCGCACCTGTTGCAGCGGGCGGTGGACAATTTGTCCCAGGGCGTGGCCATGGTCAACGCGGACGGTGTGCTGGAGTTGTGGAACCGCCGGTTCCTGGAGCTGAGCGGGCTGGCTCCGGTTGCCGCCCACCGTCCCTTCGCCGACGTGATCGCCGACAGCGAGCTGCGCTTGCTCACCCCCGAAAGCCGCGACGACAGCGGGCGTGTCGTGCACGAGTGCGAGCAACGCCTGTTCGACGGGCGCATGCTGGAGATCCGCACGCACCCACTGCCCACTGGCGGATTCGTCAACACCTTTACCGACATCACCGAACGCTACCTGCATGCCAAGGCCCTGAGTGAAAGCGAGCGCTGGATTCGCTTGATCACGGACCATGTGCCGGCGCTGATCGCTTACCTGAACGCCGACCTGGTGTATGAGTTCACCAACAAGGTCTATGAGCAGTGGTACTGCTGGCCCAGTGGGCTGATGCTGGGCCAGAGCCTGCGCCAGGCCCATAGCGAACAGCACTACCAGCGCCTGGAAGCCTACGTGGCGCAGGCGCTGGCAGGGGAGAGCGTTACGTTCGAATTCCCGGAAACCAACATCAGCGGACAGGAGCGCCACATGCTGCGCTCCTATGTGCCAAACCGGCTGGCCTCTGGCGAGGTGGTGGGTATCTTCGTGTTGATCCGTGACATCACCGAACGGCGCAACACCGCCCAGGCGTTGCACCAGGCTTATCAGCACCTGGAGCTGCGGGTCAGGGAACGTACGGCCGAGTTGACCAGCCTCAACGAACAATTGCTGAGGGAAATCGAGGAGCGGCGACGTGCCGAGGCGCGCTTGCGCGAGGCCAAGCATGAGGCTGACCAGGCCAACCTGTCCAAGACCAAGTTCCTCGCCGCGGTCAGCCATGACCTGCTGCAGCCCCTGAACGCGGCGCGCTTGTTCACCAGCGCCTTGCTCGAGCGCCGTGATCCGCAGGCCAGTGCACAGCTGGTGCGTAACGTCAGCAACTCCCTGGAAGACGTAGAGAACCTGCTGGGAACGCTGGTGGACATCTCAAAGCTCGATGCCGGTGTCATCACGGCCGACGTGGCACCCTTCGCCCTGGCGGAGCTGATGGACAACCTGGCAGCAGAATATGCCCAGGTTGCCCGCAGCGAAGGGCTGGCCCTGCACTTCATAGGCTGCTCGGTCGTGGTGCGCAGCGATATCCAACTGCTGGCGCGCATTCTGCGCAACCTGCTCAGCAACGCCATTCGCTACACCCCAAGCGGACGCGTGGTGCTGGGCTGTCGCCGCCAGCCGGGTCGCGTGCGCATCGAGGTGTGGGACACCGGTATCGGCATCGCCGAGGAGCACCTGGAGGAAATGTTCCAGGAATTCAAGCGTGGCGCCGTGCAGCGGCCGGATCAGGACCGCGGCCTGGGCCTGGGGCTTGCCATCGTCGAGAAGATTGCGGGCATCCTCGGCCACCGTATTGCCGTGCGCTCCCGGCCCGGCAAGGGGTCGGTATTCAGTGTGGAAGTGCCATTGAGCACCACCGCCCCGATTGCCAGGGCCCAGCATGCCGTGTGCGAGTCGATGCTCGAGTGCCTGCGCGGGGCCCGGGTGTGGGTGCTGGACAATGACGCTGCCATCTGTGCCGGCATGCGCACGTTGCTAGAAGGCTGGGGCTGTTGCGTGATCACGGCACTGTCGGAGCAGGACCTGGCCCGCCAGGTGGACAACTACCACGCCGATGCCGACCTGCTGATTGCCGACTATCACCTCGACGACGATTGCAATGGGGTCGATGCCGTTGCACGCATCAATGCCCGCCGCGCCAGGGCGCTGCCGGCGCTGATGATCACCGCCAACTACAGCAACGAACTCAAGCAGCAGATCCGCGAGCGAGGCCATACGCTGATGCACAAGCCCATCCGACCCATGAAGCTCAAGACTGCCATGAGCCACTTGCTGGCCACCCGGGCCCTCAAGGGATCAACGTCGTAGGTAGTCAGCGAAGTCGATGTCGCCGGCGCTGAGGATGGCTTGTACTCGGTTGTGCACGTTCAGCTTGCGCAGGATGGCCGAGACGTGGGCCTTGACCGTGGTTTCGGCGATGTCCAAGGCATAGGCGATCTGTTTGTTCGATTCGCCCTTGGTCATGCGCTCGAGCACCAGCAACTGCTTGCGGGTCAGGGCCTGGAGCATTTCCGGCGGGAAACTTGGGGCATCGCTCAAGCGGCGGCTACTGCTTTTCTGCGCGCGGATGATATCCGGCGGCAGGTACACATTGCCGTTGAGGATCTGCTCGATCGCTTCGATCATCTGCGCGCGCGGCGAGGACTTGGTGATGAAGCCCACCGCACCATAGGTGATGGCTTGCAGCACGATCTGCTTTTCCTGCTCGGCAGAGACGATTACCACCGGGGTGGTGGGTGCCTCGTTGCGCAAGGTGATCAGCCCGTTCAGGCCATGCATGCCCGGCATGTTCAGGTCGAGCAGGATCAGGTCCAGGTCGTCATGGTCCTTGGTCAGGGTCAGCGCGCTGTCAAGGTCAGCGGTTTCCATGATTTCACTGCCCTGGAACCCGTCGCTGATGACGTTGTGGATCGCTTCGCGAAACAGCGGGTGATCGTCGGCGATCAAGATTTTGTACATGGCCTATTCACCTTGTTCTTGTTTGAATGATTGAGCGCGCAGGGGCAAGGGCCCGGTCAGGGAAACGGTGCTGGCTGGGCCGCCTGCACGGGCAGGTTGGCCTGTTGCCAGGCGTCGAGCCCGTCGCGGTACCAGTAGAGGTTGGTGTAGCCCAGGTGTGCTGCGCGTTTTACCGCGTTCCAGCTCAACCAGCAATCGGCCCGGCAGTAGAAAACGACGGGGTACTGAGGCTCGCCCCCTGTGGCCAGACGCAGGTGATGCTCGAAGTAACGTTGCCAGTCTGGGCTGAGCACGCCGTCCCCGGTGTTGGGCAGCCACAGGCTACCGGGCAGGTTGGCATGGGGTTCATCTTCGATGAAGCGTTCATGCAGCCACTGACGGCGGTAAACGTCAATCAGGACAGGCGCCGGATGGCCCCGCATCATCGCCTGCAGTGCGGCAGTGTCTATCACCCTGCCACCTTCGACCTGCGGTGGGGTGGGGCTGCGGTACAGCGTGGCGCGGTAGCCATCTGGCGTGAACGTCGGTGGGGTGTCGGCCTGGGCATGGCCCAGCAGAAGGCTCAGCGAGGCGGCGGCCAGCAAACGCAGGGGCAGCCTTTGGAGGGCACGTGGCATGGTCTGTTCCTTCTTGTTATAGGCGCATTACATGCCAGTGCCGTGGCTTTGTGAATGCGACCATAGACACCCTGGGCAGTACCAAAGTAGTAGAGGCGAGGGCCTGGCTCACCGTGGCTTGCGCAGGGCGGCGTGCTGCGGGTTGAAGGTGACGATGGCCAGCAGCGTAAACAGCACGCTCAGCGCCAGGCATACCGCCAGCGCCAGCAGGTTCAGCCGCTCGTAGAGCGCAAAGCGCACCAGCTCGACCGCATGGGTGAACGGGTTGACCGCGCACAGCCAGTACAGCCACTGGCTGGCCTCCTGCATTTTCCACAGCGGATAAAGCGCCGACGACAGAAAGAACAGAGGGAAGATCACGAAATTCATCACCCCGGCAAAATTCTCCAGCTGGCGGATGGCATTGGACAGCAGCAGTCCCAATGCACTGAGCATGAACCCCACCAGCAGCACTGCGGGCAGGGCCAGCCCCAGGCCGCCGACCGGGGGCTCAATGCCGTACAGCCAGGCGATGACGAGGAAGATGTACACCTGCAACACGGAGATCAGCGACGTCGCCATAAGCTTGCTGCACAACAAGAACGTCCTGGGCAGCGGGCTGGTCAGCAGCACCCGCATGCTGCCCATCTCCCGGTCGTAGACCATCGATAGCGAACCCTGCATGCCATTGAACAGCAGGATCATGCAGGCCAGCCCCGGCACGATGTAGACCTCGTAGGGAATGTAGCTGTCGTAAGGCTCGATGATGGCGATGCCCAGTGCCGCACGAAACCCGGCAGCGAATACCACCAGCCACAGCAAAGGGCGCACCAGTGCGCTCAACAGGCGCGTGCGCTGGCGCACGAAGCGCAGGGCTTCACGCATGAGGATGCCGCTGAAGCAGTACCAGTAGGCGTTCATCAGGTGGGTGCTCCGGCCATGTCCCGCGTGTGATGGGCGAATGTCCGGCCCAGGTCGCCGCCGTGGGGCTGCATCATGGCTTCGGCAGGCCCACTTGCCACCACCCGACCCTGGTGCAGGATGACCAAGTCATCGGCCTGCTGCACTTCATCGAGCAGGTGGGTGGTCCACAGCACACTCAAGCGCTGATCGCCACGACACAAATCGCGTACGTGCTGGTTGAGCGCCTGCCGGCTGGCCGGGTCCAGGCCAACGCTGGCTTCGTCGAGCAGCAACAGGCGGGGCCCGTGCAGCAAGGCCCGGGCAATTTCGACGCGGCGCCTGTGCCCGGCATTGAGTTCACGCACAGGGTCACGACGCCGTTCCCCCAGCCCTTGGCGGGCCAGCTCGGCGTCCACGCGGCGCTGGGCTTCCCGTCGGGGCAGGCCATGCAGCGCCGCGTGATAGCGCAGGTTCTGCTCCACGCCAAGGTCCAGGTCCAGCGTGCTCTGCTGAAACACGACGCCCAACTGGCCCAGGGCCGCCCGCGGCTGGTGGCGCAGCGAACTGCCCAATACCTGGATATCGCCGTGCTGCAAGTCATACAGGCAGGTCATCAAGGCAATCAGGGTCGACTTGCCGGCGCCATTGGGCCCCAGCAAGGCGGTAAAGTGGCCCGGCGCCAGGTTGAAGGTCACGTCCCTGAGCGCTGCGCGCTGACCGTAGGCGAAACTGACCCCCGTTACGTGCAGTGCGTTCATGGCGTGACCACCACACCCCATGGGTAGCGGCCGACCTTGATCGACTTGAGCACCTTGAGGCTGGCCACGTCGATCACCGACACGTCGCCGCTCACGCCATTGGTGGCCAGCAGCTGCTGCTGGTCAGGGGTGAAGGCCAGCTGCCAGACACGACGCCCCACCAGCAGGTAGTCCAGCACCTCGAATGTCCTGGCATCGACCACCGCCACATGATTGGCCGGGCCCAGCGCCACGAACGCGTACTTGCCATCGGCGCTGAGCTTGACGCCCACCGGCTGGACTTTGTCAGGGTGCACACCCTTGATGGCGAAGTTCAGGGTCTTGAGCACCTGGCGCGAAGCCACGTCCAGGATGGTGACGGTCCCGCCAATTTCCGCCGACGCCCACAGGTGTTTGCCGTCCTGGCTGAATTCCACGAAACGCGGGCGCTGGTCCACCGGCGTGCTGTCGGCCAGGGTCTGGGTCTGGGTGTCGATCCAGTGCAGCATATTGGTGGTTTCGCTGGTATTGACCGCCCATTTGCCATCCGGGCTCACGGCCATGCCCTCAGGCTCGATGCCCACCTCCACCTGGGCCAGTACCGTGTCGGTCACGGTATCAATGACCGTGACCAGGGCATCGTCTTCGTTGGACACGTACAGCCAACGGTCATTGGGATGCAGGGCGAACTGCTCGGGGTCTTTGCCTGAGGGTAGTTCCTTGACGAGGGTACGGCTGGCCACGTCCATCACCTGCACCCGATCCGAATCGCTGGCGCAGATGTACAGCAGCTTGTTGTCGTGTGACAGCAGCAGGCCGCGCGGGCGTTGGCCGACGGGCAGGGTGTCGGTTACCGTCAAGGTCTGCAGGTCGATCAGGCTCAGGGTGTTGTCCTTCTCGTTGGACACCCAGGCGGTGGCGGCCAGGGTAGGCTCGCAGGCCACGGCTAACACGGCCGGCAGCAAACTGGCGCACAGCAGGCTGCGTGATGAGGGGAGGCGGCGCATGGCAGATTCCTTGTTATTGTTTGGGCGTGTCAGGGGTACGTACAGGTCACGTCGGCCTTGTCGAACCCCAGGCTGTCCATCTCATTGGAAGGGTGCAGGAAGCCTTCCTGCGGTGAGGTGCTGACCAGGGCCCTGGGCTGCACCAGGGGGATGGGTTGGCGCAGCTCGCCATTCCAGGGCCTGTAGCTGAGCTTGCGCCCCTTGAAGCCATCGAGTGGCAATTGTTCGCTGACAAGCAGCTGCTGCAAGGCCTCGGGCCTGGCTTCACCCAGCTTGCTGACCGCCGTAGCGATGCTGCGCACGGCCATCCAGGCTGCGAAGTCACGGTCGTTCATCCAGCGGCCGGCCTGCGCTTGGAAACGTTTTTGCAATTGCGCGGCGCCGAACGTTTCCACGGTCATGTGCCAGCCAGTGGGCGTCAAGCCCTGAGTGCCGGCGACCGGGCGGGGTAACCAGGTCTGGTAGGGCACGTATTCGCCGAAGTCGCCACGTTCATCAGCCACCAGCACCACGTCGTATTCGCGCGCCTGGGTGAACAGCGGCATGTCGGCCTGGGCGCTGCGGCGCTGGTCGTTGTCGAACGTCCAGCGTTTCTCGGCCACCAGGTGCAGGCCAAAGCGCTTCGCCGCGCGGCGCAGTGCGGCGGCGTAGGCTTCATCGTCCGGGGTCTGCCCGACGATCAGCAAGCCGCGCTGCCATTTGCGCAGCACCAGAAACTGCACCAGCGCATCGGCCAGCATCGCCCGCCCAGGCAGGGCGTGCAGCACATTGCCCAGGCACTGCGTGCTGCGTACGGCGTCATCCGGGCTGCCGGCATTGAACAGCAGGCTGTCGGGCAGGGCCACAGACAAGGCCCGCAGGCTGGCGACCGGCGCATTGACGACGAACAACCGAACGCCTTCCCCATGCTGGGCCTGGGCGGCATGCAGCAGTTGCTCGGCAGAGTCGACACGGGCGCTGACCAGCTCGAACTGCTGTTTGAGAAACCGCCCGGTGCTGTTGCTGTCGGCAATGGCCAGTTGCGCCCCTTGCAGGCCGGCATCTTCCGGTTCAGGCAGGATGTTGGACAACAGCGGCCCGCTGTCAGGACGATAGCCCAAGTAGCCGATGCGGATGTGCAACGCGCTCGCAGCCCGGGTGTCAGCCTGCTGGTCTTGCGCCCAAACCGTCGGCGCGAGCAGGGTCAGCAGGCAGGTCAGGACAAGGTGGGCAGGCTGGCGCATATCGCACTCCACGGCAGATGGCGCCAGCATAGAAAGCCTGCCGGGGCCGGGGAATATGCAGAAAGTAGCGCCCAGCCGCTACCAAGGTAGTAGCCGATGCGCCCGCGCCGGGCCCTAGGATGACAGCAGTTACCCTGGAGTCCGGTCATGCTCGCTGCCAATCTGTCTGCCCTATGGCGTATCAACCTGTGGGTCACCGGCTGTTTCGCGGTGTTGACCCTAGCCTGTGCGGGGGTCGTGCTGCATCAGGCATCAGCCGATGTGAAACGGGAGTTGCAGTCGGCCGAAGCGGTGATGGCGTACATGGCCCAAGCCGCCAGCCACAATCCGGCGAGCCTGGAACCTACGCTGACCGAGCACCTGCGCCACGTGCGCGTGCAGTGGCTGGTCCCTGGCGAGGTTGAAAAAGCGTCGGTGCCGTCCGCGGCCGGGCTCGATGGCTGGTTGGGCGCGGTGCTGGCAGGCAAGTACTACGACAGCACGCGCCTGCTGGCCCTCGATGACGGCCGGCGCGTCGCGCTGAGCGTGGACGCCCGCGATGAGGTGGACGAAGTCTGGGATTCGCTGCAACAGTTGCTGGCGGTCTGTGTTGTCGCGTTGACCCTGAGCCTGCTGTCCATCAGTTGGGCCGTGCGGCGCGGGCTGCGGCTGCTGGCCGCGCTGCTGTGTGCATTGCGTCAGGTGTCGGGAGGTCAGCTGGACGTGCGCCTGCAAGAGACCGGTGGCCCGGAAGCGCGCCAGTTGGCCGGGCACTTCAACCAGATGGCTGCGGCGATCGAGCAGGCCCAGGCCGACAACCGGCAACTGACTGGCGCTTTGCTGGCGGTTCAGGAGCAGGAGCGGACCAGACTGGCTCAGGCGTTGCACGACGACCTGGGCCAGTACGTGGCCGGCATCCGCGCCCAGGTGTGCCTGTTGCAATTGTGTGCCCACCAGCCTGAGCAGGTGCGGCAAACCACCCAGACGCTGGAAAGCAATTGCGCAGGCTTGCAGTTCGGTTTCCGCGCCTTGGTACGGGACTTGTATCCGGTTGCGCTGCAGCACCTGCCCATGGCGGAGGCGCTCAACCAGTTGGTGAGCCAATGGCGTGCCAGCCAGGCCATCGAGTGCCAGTTGCTGGTCGGCGCCCAGTTGCCGGCGCTGTCACCCACTCGACGCACGCATCTGTACCGGTTGTTGCAGGAAGCGCTGACCAACGTCGCCCGTCATGCCCGCGCCCGTCAGGTGCGGATACGCCTGCAACGCGGCGCCAACGGGCTGCGCCTGCTGGTTCGCGACGATGGCTGTGGTGCCAGCCAGCCTGGGCGCCCAGGGGTAGGCCTGCATTCGATGGCCGAGCGCGCCCGCAGCCTGGGCGGTGAATTGCGCATACTCAGCCATCCCGGTGCCGGGTGGGCACTGGCCCTGACGATCCCTTTGGAGGTGTCATGAATATCGTGCTGGTCGACGATCACGCCGTGGTCCGCCAGGGCTACGCCAGCCTGTTGCGCGCCGTGTTGCCAGCGATGCAGGTGCGCGAGGCTGCCAGCGGTGAAGAAGCCCTGGCCCGGGTGCAGGAGCAGGTACCGAACCTGGTGATCATGGACTTCGGCCTGCCCGGCATCAGTGGGTTGGAAACCACCCGACGCCTGCGCCAGCGCCTGCCGCAGTTGCGGGTGCTGTTCTTCAGCATGCATGACGAGCTGCCACTGGTACGCCAGGCGCTGGACGCCGGCGCCGCCGGCTACCTGACCAAGAACTCGGTCCCGCAAGTGTTGGTCGAGGCCGTACAGCGCGTGCTTGCCGGGCACGCCTACATCGAGCAGGGGCTGGCCACGCAGCTGGCCTGCAGCACGACGCACGATGCCTGTGATCCCAGGCTGCAACGCCTGACCCAGCGTGAACTGGAAATCTTCGTGATGCTGGTTCGTGGCACACCAGCCCGGTCGATCGCCGAGCAGCTGTGCATCAGCGCAAAGACCGTCTCCAATCACCTGACCACGCTCAAGAGCAAACTGCAGGTCGGCTCCCATGCTGAACTGGTGCACGTGGGTATCGACCTGGGTCTGGTACGTGTAGCGGGGTAGCCAAGTTCTGCAGGTCAATGTTCCCAAGTGGCTGGGCAGCCGGTGCAGCCTTGCATGTTGGCGTCCTGGAAGTTGCCGTAGTGAAGGCGCGCGCCCTCCAGATGGGCTTGTTCGAGGTTGCTCTGGCCGAGCTTGGCTTCCTGAAGGTTGGCATCGTTCAGATGAGCGCCGCGCAAGTCGGTCTTGCTCAGCCAGGCCATTTCCAGATCGGCCGCCTGCAAGTTGGCCTGCTGCATCCTGGCACCGGAGAGCCGGGCGAATTGCAGGTAGGCGGCGCTAAGGTCGGCGTTGGCGAACTGGGCGCCTTGGGCGAACAGCCCCCAGCCCTGGATGGCCATCAGCCGTGCGCTGCTTAGGTTGGCCAAGCGCAGGTTGCTTTGCTGCAGGCTGGCGCGGGTCAGGTTGGCGCCCTGCAATCGGGCCTTTTCGAGGTTGGCCAGGTCCAGCCGGGCGTGGCGCAGGTCGGCATCGCGCAGGTCGGCGCCGGCCAGGTTCATCTTGCGCAGGTCCTGGTTGGCCAGTTTGGCGCCCCGCAGGTCGGCGCCGGGGCATTGGCTGGCTTCGGCAATCACGCAGCCGTTGATGCTCAACGGCGTGTCGCTGTCGTCGATGTCAGTGGCCAGCGCCATCGCGGGTGTGACGGCCAGCAACAAGGCCAGGGGTAGAAAAGTCATGATCGAGCTCTCTGGGCAGACGGAAAAGGGCAGGGCGCAGCCAGACCGCACCCCGCTGTCGGTCAACGTTGAGCGGTCGGGTTGTCCCAGCTCGGTATCTTGAACACCCAGAACGAACCGCCTTGGGCAACTGGCTTGGTCAGTTCGGCCATGTCGCCACCCCACAGCGGTACCGCGCCGCCATAGCCGACGGTGACGCCGATGTACTGCTCTCCGTCCTGCTCCCAGGTAATGGGCGGGGAAACGATGCCGCTGCCGGTCTGGAATTTCCACAGCTCCTTGCCGGTCTTGGCGTCGAACGCCTTGAAGAAACCGTCACCGGTGCCGGTGAACACCAGGTTGCCCTTGGTCGCCAGCACCCCGGCCCACAGCGGCAGGTGCTCCTTGTGTTCCCACACCAGCTTGCCGGTGGTCGGGTCCATGGCACGCAGGGTGCCTACGTGGTCGTCGTACATGCGCTTGATGCGAAAGCCCATGCCCAGGTAAGCGGAGCCTTTCTTGTAGTTCACCTCCTCGGTCCAGTACTCCTCTTTCCACTGGTTGCCCGGGATGTAGAAAAGCCCGGTGTCCTGGCTATAGGCCATGGGGTTCCAGTTCTTGCCGCCCAGGAAGGGTGGCGACACTTCCACCGGCTTGCCCTTGGTTTCGCCCGGCAGCGGCTTGGCGGGCCGTTGCCCTGGATTTTCCACGGGGCGGCCGGTCTTGAGGTCGATGTGGCTGGCCCAGGTGATGTTGTCGACGAAGGGGAAGGCGTTCTGCAGCTTGCCGTCGTTACGATCGACCACGTAGAAGAAGCCGTTGCGGTCGGCATGCCCCGTGGCCTTGATCACCTTGCCGTGTTTGTCCTTGTAGTCGAACAGCACCAGCTCGTTGTTGCCAGAGAAGTCCCAGGCGTCGTTGGGGGTGTGCTGGTAGAACCATTTGACCTCGCCGGTGCTGGGGTCCACGCCCACCTGGCCGGAGGTATAGAGGCTGTCGTAATCGTGCGGGTTGCCGTCCTTGGCGGTGCGTGCCCAGGTGTTCCAGGGGCCGGGGTTGCCGGCACCGACGATGATGGTGTTGGTCTCGGCATCGAAGCTTGCGCTCTGCCAGGGTGCGCCGCCGCCATGGCTCCAGGCCTCCACCTTGCCGGTTTCGGTGGTCGGGTCATCCGGCCAGGACGGTGCCTTGACGTTGCCGGTGGGGGTGCTGTCCTTGCCATTGACGCGGCCCATGTGGCCCTCCACGAAGGGGCGCATCCACACTTCCTCGCCGGTTTCCGGGTCACGGGCGAACAGCTGGCCCACCACACCGAATTCATCGCCCGAGCTGCCGTGGATCAGCAGCACCTTGCCGCTGGTCTTGTCTTTGACCAGCACGGGCGCCCCGGTCATGGTGTAGCCGGCGCTGTGGTCGCCGAACTTCTTGTTCCACACCACCTTGCCTGTGTTCTTGTTCAGCGCGATGACCCGAGCGTCCAGGGTGCCGAAATAGACCTTGTCGCCGTAGATGGCAGCGCCACGGTTGACCACGTCGCAGCACGGACGAATGTTGTCCGGCAGGCGGTGGTTGTAGGTCCACAGGCGTTTGCCGGTCTTGGCATCGAGGGCGAATACCCGCGAGTAGGAACCGGTAACGTACACCACGCCGTCGCTGACGATGGCCTGGGACTCCTGGCCACGCTGCTTTTCGTCACCAAAGGAGTAGGACCAGGCCGGGGTCAGCTTGAACACGTTCTTGTCGTTGACCTGGGCCAGCGGGCTCCAGCGCTGGGCGTTGGTGCCCATGCCGTATTGCAGCACATCGCCGGGCGTGAGGTGGTCGTTGGCGATGTCTTCCCAGGTCACGTTCTTGCTGGCAGGTGCCGGGCTTGTGGTGGCCGCCGTGGCCACTGTCCCGGTGGCCAGGCTTGCGGCCAGCAGCAGGGCCCTCACGCTCAGGACCAGGGGAGACGGGGCGGGTAGCGATCTTGTTGTCATGGTTGCGATTCCCTGTGGAGTTTGGCCCGCACAGCGTGGTCCGCCTGGGCGCTGCGCAACAGGGAGAAAATCCCGCCGTGGCCGGGAAAACTTCCCAGCGCCAACCTCTTTTCGCACTTCGTCGCAAGCCCTACTACCAAGGAACGAACACCCGACCACCAAAGCAGCATACGGCCCCGGCGCTGCGCTTTCTAAGATGGCGGCACGGCCTCTGTGGTTGAGGCCTTGCGTGCAACCGTGAGGGCATAACAATGACAATCAAACGCAACGTCGTGCTTGCTGCAGGCCTGTTGGCCGGTGCCGTGTTGACCGGGTCGGCCTGGGCCCACGGCAACGTGGTGCCTCAGGCGGTGGAAACCCAGGGGCTGACCCCGATCAAGGATGCCGGCGTGAGCCTGGATGCCGATGGCTGGGCGGCGGTCAACCCTTACCGGGAGTCTCCCGAGCACGACAAGGCGGTTGAAATCGGCGCGTCGGCGTACAACCAGAACTGCGCAGCGTGCCATGGTCTGGAAGCCAAGTCCGGCGGCATCGCACCTGACCTGCGCATGCTCGACGTCGGCGAAGCGGGCGATGAGTGGTTTGTCGAACGTGTGCGTCACGGTGCCGTGCGCGATGGCCGCGTGTACATGCCCAAGATGGCGGACTACCTGAGCCAGGAAGCGCTATGGGCGGTGCGCACCTACCTGGACAGCGTACACGTGGACGAATGAACGTCGTGCGCCACTGGGCAGCCAGGCTTTGCGCCATCGCCGGCCTGCTGCTGTGGGGGGCGGCGGTGCAGGGGCAGGTGCGCAATTACGATTCGATCATCGCCGCAGGCGAGCTCAAGGTCGCGGTCTACAAGGACTTTGCCCCCTACAGTTTCCAGGACCATGGCCAGGCCCGCGGGGTGGACGTGGAGCTGGCGCAGGCACTGGCCGACGCGATGGGCGTGCGGCTCCAGCTGATCTGGGCGCCGCCTGGCGAGAAGCTCGACGACGACCTGCGCGATTACATCTGGCGAGCGAGTCCGCTGCGTCACCAGCAGTTGGCCGATGTGATGATGCGCGTGCCTTACGACCAGGCGTATACCCAGAAGCGCAACGAACTGGGCGAGCTGGAAAATGGCCAGGTGGTGATGTTCGGCCCTTACCAGCAGGAGCGCTGGCAGGTGGCGTTCGATCGCAGGCGCCTGCCGTCGGTTGGCAGTATCGCGGCACTCAAGGGCCACCCGGTCGGAGTCGAGGTAGACAGCGTACCTTCGTTCTACCTGACATCGGTGTTCGACGGGCTACTGCGTGCCAGCGCACGCCACTACCCCAGCGTGCAGCGGGCGTTTGCGGACCTGGGCCAAGGCGAGGTGGATGCGGTGATGGCCATGCGCGGTGAAGTGGACTGGCAACTGCACCAGGCCCGCAACCCGCATCTGCAGGTGGCCGAAAACGCCTACCCCAGCCTGGGCAAGCAGGTGTGGGAAATCGGATTGGCAGTGCATGAAAGCAACCGGCAGTTGGCCTACGCCCTGGAAGAAACCCTCGAAGCGATGATCCGCGAGGGTCGCATGCAGGCGCTCTACGCGCACTACGGGCTGCGCTATGAGGTCCCGGAGATGTACCAATAGGAGCGAGCGATGAACTGGCGAGCGGGGTTGGGGCTGCTGTGCATCCTGAGCTGGTCGACTCATGGGCTGGGCGACGCGCCCGCCAGCAATGCCGACCCTGTCCCTTCGGTGATGTGGGCGTTCTACCACAAGCAGATCCTGAACCAGGCGCCGTTCGTCTTCGATGATCGGGTCAAACTGCTGGCGCCGCCTTTTGCCGAGGATGCCCGCCAGGTCCCGCTGGAGATCGATGCCAGGGCTTTGCCTGATGTGGTGCGGATTCTGGCCTGGGCCGAGCTCAATCCATTGCCGCGCATCGTCGACTTCGAACCAGGGGAACAGGTCATGCCTTGGCTGTCGGTGCGCATTCGGGTCGAGCAGGCCACGCCGTTACGAGCAGCTGCGCTGACCCGCGACGGCATCTGGCATGTGGGGTCGGCCCTGGTCGACGCAGCCGGTGGAGGTTGCACCGCACCCAGCGTGGTGCGCACCCAGCCAGGGTGGGAGGAGCATCTGGGTGAAGTGCTCGGCGGGCGCTATCGGCGCCAGGAAGGCAGCCGCTTGCGCCTGCAGATCGCTCACCCCATGGACAATGGCCTGGTCAGCGGGATTCCGGAATTCTTCATAAACCAAGCTGAGCTGCTGGATGAACATGGGCAGCGGTTGGCGGCTTTGGTGCTTTATCCGGCGGTGAGTGAAAACCCAAGCCTTGGGTTCGATGTGCGCGCACCAGGGCCTACCCGCCTGGTGCTGCAGGATAACAGCGGCAATCGGTTCGAAGCCGCCGTGCCCTGAACGTGACTGGCTTGTTTTCATGCTCAACAGGAGGCACCTGATGCGATGGATGATGCTCTTGCTGCTGGGCGTGTGCCTGCCGGCGCTGGCCGACTTCGACTACCGGCTGGCGCCGCGCCAGATCGCCCAGGGCACCTGGGTGCTTGAAGGTAGCACCGAGAATTTCGCCAAGGCCAACGGCGGCAATGTCGTGAACACGGCGTTCATCGTGACCGACACTGGCGTGGTAGTGATCGACAGCGGGCCATCCAAGCGCTATGGGGAGGCCTTGCGCCAGGCCATCGCCGGGGTTACGGACAAGCCTGTCATCGAAGTCCTGTTGACCCACCACCACCCTGATCATGTGTTGGGTAACCAGGCATTCGCCGATGTGCCGATCGCTGCGCTGGCCGGTACGACCGAGCTGTTGCGCCAGCAGGGCGATGCGATGGCCGAGAACATGTACCGTTTGGTCGGCGACTGGATGCGTGGCACCGAAGTGCTCTTGCCGACCGAGGTGATTCAACCCGGCGTGCGTGAAGTGGGCGGGCATCGATTGCGCCTGTTGGGGTTGGCAGGGCATACCGGCGCTGACCTGGCCATTTTCGATGAAACGACCGGCGTGCTGTTCGCTGGCGACCTGGTGTTCTACGAGCGCGCCCTGACCACGCCCAACAGCCCGGGGCTGGACGTGTGGCAGCGTGACCTGGACACGTTGCAGGCCTTGCCCTGGAAGCAACTGGTACCGGGCCATGGCCCTGTCGCAAGCGATACCAGGCCCTTTGTCCAGATGCACGATTACCTGGGCTGGCTGGACGGCCTGATGCGCGAGGGCGCCGAGCGGGGCGCCGACATGGTCGAGCTGATCCGCAGCCCTGTGCCTGAGCGGTTTGCCGCGATCAGCCTGACGCGCTATGAGCTGATTCGAAGTGTCAGCCACCTGTACCCGCGCTATGAAAAGCAGGTAATGCAACGGGTGGATCTCAGGCCCTGATAACGGCCAGGCCTAGTGCTCTTGTACCAAGGAACTAGGGTTTTGCGTATTGCGGTCAATTGCTGGCAGCCAGGGCGGGAACAAGAATTCCCGCCACACCGGGAAAATTTCCCGGCATAACAAAAAGCCAAAGGTACTGCCATGACCCGTACTCCATGCCGTCCCGTGTTTGCCTTGAGCCTTGTGTTCAGCGCCTTGCTGCTCGCCGGCGCAGCCCATGCCGGCGTCACCGATGCCGAAATCCTGCAAGACCCCAAGAACCCCCAGCAGATCGTGACCAACGGGCTGGGCGTGCAGGGCCAGCGCTACAGCCCGTTGGACATGCTTAACACCGGCAACGTCAAGGAGTTGCGGCCGGTTTGGGCATTCTCCTTCGGCGGGGAGAAGCAACGCGGCCAGCAGGCGCAGCCGTTGATCAAGGATGGGGTCATGTACCTCACAGGCTCCTACTCACGGGTATTTGCCGTGGACGCACGCACCGGCAAGAAACTGTGGCAATACGACGCCCGCCTGCCCGACGATATCCGCCCTTGCTGCGATGTCATCAACCGGGGTGTTGCGCTGTACGGCAACCTGGTCTTCTTCGGCACCCTGGATGCCAAGCTGGTGGCCCTGAACAAGGACACTGGCAAGGTGGTGTGGAGCAAGAAGGTGGCTGACCACAAGGAAGGCTACTCCATCAGCGCTGCACCCATGATCGTCAACGGCAAGCTCATTACCGGCGTTGCCGGGGGCGAGTTCGGGGTGGTGGGCAAGATCCAGGCCTACAACCCGCAGAACGGCGAGTTGCTCTGGATGCGGCCCACCGTCGAGGGCCACATGGGCTATGTCTACAAGGACGGCAAGGCCATCGAGAACGGCATCTCGGGCGGTGAAGCCGGCAAGACCTGGCCGGGCGACCTGTGGAAGACCGGCGGTGCTGCTCCCTGGCTGGGCGGCTACTACGACCCGGAAACCAACCTGATTCTGTTCGGCACCGGTAACCCCGCCCCCTGGAACTCGCACCTGCGTCCCGGCGACAACCTGTATTCGTCCTCGCGCCTGGCGCTGAACCCGGACGATGGCACGATCAAGTGGCACTTCCAGAGCACGCCCCACGACGGCTGGGACTTCGACGGTGTCAACGAGTTGATATCGTTCAACTACAAGGACGGGGGCAAGGAGGTGAAGGCCGCCGCCACGGCTGACCGCAACGGCTTTTTCTACGTGCTCGACCGCACCAACGGCAAGTTCATCCGCGGCTTCCCCTTCGTCGACAAGATCACCTGGGCCACGGGCCTGGACAAGGACGGCCGCCCGCTCTACAACGACGCCAGTCGCCCGGGTGCGCCGGGCAGCGAAGCCAAGGGCAGCTCGGTCTTCGTCGCGCCAGCATTCCTGGGCGCCAAGAACTGGATGCCCATGGCCTACAACCGTGACACCGGGCTGTTCTACGTGCCTTCGAACGAGTGGGGCATGGACATCTGGAACGAGGGCATCGCCTACAAGAAAGGCGCAGCGTTCCTGGGCGCAGGCTTCACCATCAAGCCGCTCAACGAGGACTACATCGGCGTGCTGCGTGCCATCGATCCGGTCAGCGGCAAGGAAGTCTGGCGCCACAAGAACTACGCCCCGTTGTGGGGTGGGGTGTTGACCACCAAGGGCAACCTGGTCTTCACCGGCACCCCTGAGGGGTTCCTCCAGGCTTTCGATGCCAAGACCGGCGAAAAGGTGTGGGAGTTCCAGACCGGCTCCGGTGTGCTCGGCTCACCCGTGACCTGGGAAATGGACGGCGAGCAGTACGTCTCGGTGGTCTCCGGCTGGGGGGGCGCAGTGCCGCTGTGGGGCGGGGAGGTGGCCAAGCGGGTCAAGGACTTCAACCAGGGCGGCATGCTCTGGACCTTCAAGCTGCCCAAGCACCTGCAAGGCACCAGCGCGACTGCGCAGCGCTGAACCCTACTACCAAATGACGAGCGCCCCGCTGCCAACGATGCATTCGCCTGGCAGGCGGGGCTTTTTACCATCGTCGTATCGCCTGTCGCAGGCAGGCATCGACCCGCAGAGGCTCAGCATGATCTACGCACAACCCGGAACCCCAGGCGCCGTCGTGTCTTTCAAGCCACGCTATGGCAACTTCATCAACGGCCAGTTCGTACCGCCAGTGGCGGGGCAGTATTTCACCAACAGCTCCCCGGTCAACGGCCAGCCGATCGCCGAGTTTCCTCGGTCCACGGCCCAAGACGTGGACAAGGCCCTGGACGCCGCCCACGCCGCCGCCGATGCCTGGGGCAGGACGTCGGTGCAGGACCGCGCGCTGATGCTGCTGCGCATCGCCGATCGCATCGAGCAGAACCTGGAGGTACTGGCGGTCACCGAAACCTGGGACAACGGCAAGGCCGTGCGTGAAACGCTCAATGCCGACGTGCCGCTGGCAGCGGATCATTTCCGCTATTTCGCCGGCTGCATCCGGGCTCAGGAGGGCGGCGCCGCCGAGATCAACGAGGGCACCGTCGCCTACCACTTCCATGAACCGCTGGGTGTGGTGGGGCAGATCATCCCCTGGAACTTCCCCTTGCTGATGGCCGCCTGGAAGCTGGCCCCGGCACTGGCCGCCGGCAACTGCGTGGTGCTCAAGCCCGCCGAGCAGACGCCGCTGTCGATTACCGTCTTCGCCGAGCTCATCGCCGACCTGCTGCCAGCTGGCGTGCTCAACATCGTCCAGGGGTTTGGCCGTGAAGCCGGGGAGGCCCTGGCCACCAGCAAGCGCATCGCCAAAATCGCTTTCACAGGCTCTACGCCGGTGGGCTCGCACATCATGAAGTGCGCCGCGGACAACATCATTCCCTCGACGGTAGAGCTGGGCGGCAAATCGCCGAACGTATTCTTCGAGGACATCATGCAGGCCGAACCGGCCTTCATCGAGAAGGCGGCCGAAGGGTTGGTGCTGGCCTTCTTCAACCAGGGCGAGGTGTGCACCTGCCCGTCGCGGGCGCTGATTCAGGAATCGATCTACGAGCCGTTCATGGCTGAGGTGATGAAGAAGATCGCCAAGATCAGCCGTGGCAACCCGCTCGATACCGAGACCATGGTCGGTGCGCAAGCCTCCGAACAGCAGTACGACAAGATCCTGTCCTACCTGCAGATTGCCCAGGACGAAGGCGCTCAGTTGCTGACCGGCGGCGCTGCCGAGCGCCTGCAGGGCGACCTGGCCAGCGGCTATTACATCCAGCCCACGCTGCTCAAGGGCGACAACAAGATGCGCGTGTTCCAGGAGGAGATCTTCGGGCCCGTGGTGGGCGTGACCACCTTCAGGGACGAAGCCGAGGCGCTGGCCATCGCCAACGACAGTGAATTCGGGCTGGGTGCCGGCGTGTGGACCCGCGATATCAACCGTGCCTACCGCATGGGCCGCGGGATCAAGGCCGGGCGTGTCTGGACCAACTGCTACCACTTGTACCCGGCGCACGCTGCATTCGGGGGCTACAAGAAGTCGGGCGTGGGCCGTGAAACCCACAAGATGATGCTCGACCACTACCAGCAGACCAAGAACCTGCTGGTGAGCTATGACATCAATCCACTGGGCTTCTTCTAAGGCCCAGACACTCTCGTCCATGGGCGCCGTGAGTTCGTTCCAAAGTAGCATTTGGCCCTGCGGCTGCCCGTGCATTAATGGCTGTACCGGAATCGTCCGGCACAAGAAGAGGACACGCCATGTGGACCAAACCCGCCTTCACCGACTTGCGCATTGGCTTTGAAGTGACGATGTACTTCGCCAACCGTTGATCCGCCCTCCGGCCACCCACGCGGTGGCCGGTGTCTTTCTAACCGCCAGGAACAATCTGGGCCGTGGAGCCGATCACCCGTCAGCAAGCCTTGCAAGTGCACCGTCGGGCCCGCTTGCGCTGGGAACCGAGCACAGGCATGCATGTGCTGCAGTGCCCGGGCGTGGTCATCGAACTGAACGGCAGTGCTGGCTGGGTGCTGGAGCTGCTGGACGGTCAGCTCAGCGTGGCGGGTGTCATCGAGTGCTTGCGTCAGCGCTTTGCCGATGTGCAAGGTCTTGAGGAGGACGTGCTGGGCTTTCTCGAGCTCGCCAGGGCCAGGGCCTGGGTCGAGTGAACACGATGCCACCTAGGTCTGGTTGCTTTCGTCGATGGATGCATTACGCTGGCACTCACCTTCCAGAACAATAAGAACAGGCTTGCCCATGAGCCAGAGTTTCAGCCCGCTTCGCAAATTCGTTTCGCCTGAAATCATCTTCGGTGCCGGCTGCCGGCATAACGTGGCCAACTATGCCAAGACCTTCGGGGCCCGCAAGGTGCTGGTGGTCAGCGACCCTGGGGTGATCGCTGCCGGGTGGGTGGCCGACGTCGAGGCCAGCCTGCAAGCCCAGGGCATCGACTATTGCCTCTACAGCGCGGTGTCGCCCAACCCCCGGGTCGAGGAGGTGATGCTCGGCGCCGAGATCTACCGGCAAAACCATTGCGATGTCATCGTCGCTGTCGGCGGGGGCAGCCCGATGGACTGCGGCAAGGCCATCGGCATCGTGGTGGCGCACGGGCGCAGCATCCTTGAGTTCGAGGGCGTGGACATGATCCGCGTGCCCAGCCCCCCGCTGATCCTGATCCCGACCACGGCCGGCACCTCGGCGGATGTGTCGCAGTTCGTGATCATCTCCAACCAGCAAGAACGCATGAAGTTCTCCATCGTCAGCAAGGCGGTGGTGCCCGACGTATCGTTGATCGATCCACAGACCACCCTGAGCATGGACCCGTTCTTGTCGGCCTGTACCGGGATCGATGCCCTGGTGCACGCCATCGAGGCGTTCGTCTCCACTGGCCACGGCCCCTTGACCGACCCGCATGCCCTTGAGGCCATGCGCCTGATCAACGGTAACCTGGTGCAGATGATCGCCAATCCGACCGACATCAGCCTGCGCGAAAAAGTCATGCTGGGCAGCATGCAGGCGGGGCTTGCCTTTTCCAATGCCATTCTCGGTGCCGTGCACGCGATGTCGCACAGCCTCGGCGGCTTCCTGGATCTACCCCACGGCCTGTGCAACGCCGTGCTGGTCGAGCATGTGGTGGCTTTCAACTACAGTTCGGCGCCCGAGCGCTTCAAGGTGATTGCCGAAGTGATGGGCATCGATTGCCGGGGCCTGAACCACCGGCAGATCTGCGCGCGCCTGGTCGAGCACCTGACCGCCCTGAAATACGCCATGGGTTTTCATGAAACCCTTGGGCTGCACGGTGTGCGCACCAGCGATATTCCATTCCTGTCGCAGCACGCGATGGACGATCCGTGCATCCTGACCAACCCACGCGCCTCCAGCCAGCGCGACGTCGAGGTTGTTTATGGCGAAGCCCTCTGAAGCGCAGCAGCGAGCCCTGGCCGGGCTGCTGGGGCTGGGCGACCAGTCCGCGCGCAAGAGTCATTACCCGGAACTGGCTGCGCGGCTGGAAGAACTAGAAGCTGAGCGCAACCGCTACAAGTGGTTGTTCGAAAATGCCGTTCACGGAATCTTTCAGGCCAGCCTGCAGGACGGCATGCGCGCCGCCAACCCGGCCCTGGCGCGGATGCTGGGCTATGACGACCCCCAAGCCGTACTGTTTTCGCTGACCGACCTTGCCGGCAACCTTTTCGTCGGGGGCGCTCAGGAACTGCACGCCATCACCACGACCTTGGCCCGCGAGCATAGCCTGCACGGTTACGAAACCCGCCTGCGCCGCCGCGATGGCAGCCACATCGACGTGCTCATGAACCTGCTGCGCAAACCTGGGCATGAAGGCTTGGTGGAAGGGTTCGTGGCCGATATCACCGAGCGCAAGCTGGCGCAGCAGCACTTGCAGCAACTCAACGATGAGCTTGAGCAGCGGGTGGCCGACCGCACCGATCAACTGCTCGAAGCCAACCGCAACCTGCATCAGCAGATCACCGAGCGCAAGCAGATTGCCCGGGCCCTGCGCGAGGCCCGGGACGCCGCACAGCTGGCCAACCGCAGCAAAGACAAATACCTGGCGGCGGCCAGCCATGACCTGCTGCAACCGCTCAATGCCGCCCGCTTGCTGATTTCGACCCTGCGCGAGCGGCCGCTGGCGCAGGCCGAACAACTGCTGGTGGAACGCACTCATCAGGCCTTGGAAGGGGCCGAAGACCTGCTGACCGACCTGCTGGACATCTCGCGACTTGATCAGGCCGCCGTGAAGCCGGACATCGGCGTGTACCACCTGAGCACCGTGTTCGCGCCACTGGTGTCCGAGTTCGAATCGGTGGCCGAAGCCGCAGGCCTCAAGCTCAGATCACGTATTCCCGACGTTGCCATGGGCACCGATGTGCGGCTGATGACCCGCATCCTGCGTAACTTTCTCAGCAATGCTTGCCGCTACACGTCAAAGGGCGGCGTGCTGTTGGCGGCGCGGCGGCGTGGCCCTAACCTCGAACTGCAGGTGTGGGATACCGGGCGCGGTATCCCGGACGATCGCCTGGAGTCGATCTTCCTCGAGTTCAACCAGTTGGATGTGGGCCGGGCAGCCGAGCGCAAGGGGGTTGGGCTGGGCCTGGCGATCGTCGAGCGCATCGCCAAGATACTCGAGCATCCGGTACGGGTGCGCTCACGACCAGGGCGAGGGTCGGTGTTCACGATTCAGGTACCGATGGCAAGCTGTCTGCCAGCGGCCACGGCAGTGGCGCTACCGCAGCCGAGCATGGGCGATCCCCTGCCGGGGCGGCGGCTACTGGTGCTGGACAACGAGGCGAGTATCTTGCACAGCATGGGCGCCCTGTTGGGGCAGTGGGGCTGCAAGGTCGTCACGGCCATCGATCAGCATGCAGCCTTGGACGCGCTGCAAGGGCAGCCGCCGGAATTGATCCTGGCAGATTACCACTTGGACCACGGCATTCTGGGGTGCGACGTGGTGGAGCGGTTGCGTGAGCAGTTCGGGTGCACGATCCCCGCCGTCATCATCACCGCCGACCGCAGCGACGAAGGCAGGCAGGCGTTGCAGGCGCTGGGCATGCCGGTGCTGAACAAACCGGTCAAACTCGGGAAACTGCGCGCGGTGCTGAGTCAACTGCTGACCTAACCGACAATCGGGCAGCGCATTTCACTGAATTTAAGCATTGGCACGGATATCTCATGAAAGTTGGCCATGTCCGGGTTGGGCAGGTCATGGGACCACGCTCTGGTGAACAAGAACAAGAAGGGGGCTTATATGAGCTGTCTGATATGCGCAGGACAAGCAGAGTCCATCGAATGTGCCGGCGGGTGGGAGCAGCGCCAGTGCGCCCAGTGTGGGTGTTACCGAATGTCCCAGGCATTGATTCTGACGATGATGGAAGAAGGCCAGATATTCGACACTGCTCGCATGCGTCAGTGGCTCATGGTGAGCAGAGACAGTATGCCAGTGCCTTCCATCGACCGCGCCCAGGCGATCCTGATGCCGTGAGGTGGCGCAGGGGCTCTGTCGTGCAGAGCCCCGCGTCAGTCAGAGAATGGGCTTGCCGCCTGTGACCGCATAGCGCGAGCCACTGATGTAGCTGGCTTCGTCCGAACCCAGCAGTACGTAGATCGGCGCCACTTCCACCGGTTGGCCAGGGCGGCCCATGGGGTAGCTGGAGCCGAAATTCTTGACGGCTTCGTCGGGCATGGTCGCGGGGATCAACGGCGTCCAGATCGGGCCTGGCGCGACGCTGTTGACGCGCACGCCTTTTTTGGCCAGCAGTTGCGCAAGCCCTGCAGAGAAGTTGGCAATGGCGCCTTTGGTCGCCGCGTAGGCCAGCAGCGATGAAGACGGATCATCGGAGTTGACCGAGCTGGTGTTGATGATCGAGCTGCCTTTGGGCATGGACGGCAGGGCGGCCTTGCAGATGCGGAAGATGGCCGTGATGTTGGTGTCGAAGGTCTTTACCCATTCCTCGTCCTCGATTTCCTCGAACGTTTCGTGGGCCATCTGGAAGGCGGCATTGTTCACCAGAATGTCGATGCGGCCGAACTCGGCAACGGTCTGCTCCACGATCGCGTGGCATTGCTGCTTCTGCGCCAGATCGCCTGGCAGCAGTAAGCACTTGCGCCCGGCTGCCTCCACCCAGCGCTTGGTCTCTTCGGCGTCTTCGTGTTCATCCAGGTAGGAGATGGCGACATCGGCGCCTTCACGGGCATAGGCGATGGCCACCGCGCGGCCGATGCCGCTGTCGCCGCCGGTGATCAGCGCCTTCTTGCCTTCGAGCCGGCCATGGCCGACGTAGGTCTGCTCGCCGCAGTCCGGTACCGGGTCCATTTTCGGCTGGGAGCCGGGTACGGTCTGGGGCTGAGAGGGGAAGGGTGGGGTAGGGTAGTCGCGCATGGTAGAAGCTCCTGCAGTTGAGAATGCTCGTACCTGTTCGAAAGGTCCCGTTGCCCTGGGTTGACTTGGATCGACGATTGGGACGACGAGCGGCCGTGGGCAACCCCTCAGCGTGTTTCCCCATGCGCTTGAGCATGGGGAAACAGCTTGGACGCTATCAGTGTTTACCGCGCACGCGCCATGCGCCCCATGCCAGGCCCAGCGAGGCCGCAACCACCGAACCTGCCAGCACGCCCAACTTGGCCGCACCCAGCGCCGCAGGGCTGGCGAACGCCAGGTTGGCAATGAAGATGGACATGGTGAAGCCGATACCTGCCAGCAGCCCGATCAAGGTGATGCCGCTCCAGTTGACCCCTGGCGGCAACGAGCAGAGCCCCAAGCGCACCATCAGCCAGCTGATGCCGACGATGCCTACCGGTTTGCCGATGACCAACGCCGCCATCACCGACTCCATCACCCAGCGCGGTGTTTCGCTGTCCAGGTTGACGCCCGACAGGCTCACCCCGGCATTGGCCAAGGCGAACAGCGGCATGATGCCGAATGCCACCCAAGGGTGCAGCGCACTCTGCACACGCAACACCGGCGGCAGCACTTCACGTTGCGCCACCCGCAGGTGCTTGAGTGGCGTAAGCAATTGGCTGGCGTCCTGGGTCGCGGCTTTGGCCCGGCCGACCACTTCTTCGCTCAGGCGCGATACGGCCTCTACAGGACGTTCCCACATAGGGCGGCTGGTGACGGGGGTCATCAGCCCCAGGACGACGCCTGCCAGGGTAGGGTGGGCACCGGTCATCAGCACACCCACCCATGTGATCGCGCCTGGGATGACATAGGCAAAGGCCGAGCCCACGCCGATGCGCTGCATGATCAGGACCAGCAGCAGGCCCGCTGCCGCGACGGCAAAGCCCAGGTAGTCCAGGCCACCGGAGTAGAACACGGCGATGATCAGCACCGCGATGATGTCGTCGATGATCGCCAGTGCCAGCAGAAAGACGCGAATGTTCGACGGGATCGACTTGCCCAGCAGCGCCAAGACGCCGACCGCGAACGCGATATCGGTGGCTGTCGGCACCGCCCAGCCTTGCTGCTCGCTAGGCGCATGGCCGAAGCCCAGGTAGACCATGGCAGGCACGGCTACCCCACCCATGGCTGCCAGCATGGGCAAGGACGCCTGGCGCAGGCTGGAAAGGGCACCTTCATGGATCTCGCGGCGGATCTCCATCCCGACCACCAGGAAGAAGATCGTCATCAGGCCATCATTGATCCAGAAATGCAGGGACTGGGAATAGACCAGCGAGCCGATACCCAGCGTGATTGGTGTGTGCCAGAGGGCGTCGTAGCTGGCGGCGGCCGGGGAATTGGCCCAGATCAGGGCGGCGATGGCGGCGATCAGCAGTACCACACCACTGACGGCTTCGATGTGCAGGAAACGTTCGAGGCTGGCCAGCGCACGCTCGGCCAGTTGCTGTGCTTTGGGGACCTTGGTGTTTTGCATAGGCGCAATGACTCCCGCATGGCGGCCCGACCTGCGTAGCTTTTTTAACCTGCGTCACTGCCCCAAGCAGCTAGCACCCGGGCGCGATTGTAGCGCAAATGACCGTTTCAGGGGACGTGCAGTTGCGTGGAACACCGCTGCTGTTTCGATGGCTCTAGATAATTACCTCGGGGCTGGCTGCCGGAGCTGGCTCACTTTCGGTTTTACTACGTGCAGGTGCTACATGACCAACCAGCCCTTCCCCGATGACTCCGTTGATACATTCATCGCCAATCGATTACCGCCTTGGATGACGAGCGCTACGGTTGAGCAGATCAAGATCCTGCACCAGGCACTAAGCGCCCAGCAGCGCGCCCGCGAGCAGGTTCAAGCCGTATTCGCCGGCATAAAGCCGCTCGATACGTTCGCCAGCACGCTGCTGGAGGCCGCATTGGAGAAACTTCTGCATCGTCCGGTAGACGTTCGTACCGCCAAGCTGCGCCGCGCGGTGCATGTGCGTTACCCATCCGGTCTCGGCACCGTGCCTGATCACGTGGTCCCGACGACCTTGGTGCAACCGTTGCTAGTCTGTGCGTTGCATAATTTCGATAGACGTGAGACTGCTGAAGTAGCCTGGTTGCCGAAATCGGACCTGGTGGACGCCGATGGGAATATGATTGCCTTGCGTCCCCGTGCATTCGCGGGGGTCTGTCGATCCCTGGATCTGGGCGCTACTTATCAGCAACACCTCAAGCACGTGCTGTTCGCCGACGATAGCCGCCGACGTCACGTTAACGCCGTGCTCGAAGAAGGTTGGCGCACTAGCCTGCTGGCTGCAACTGAGCTGGCGCGTGTGCAAGGTGTCGTTGCCGGGCAACTCCTGGACTACCTGAGCGGCGCCGTTGAAGGGAAAGGCGAAAAGTCGCTGGGTACGTTCAGCGAGCTTCGGCTGCTGGGTCGGGTCATCACTGGCATCACGGTATTCGAACCGCAGACTGATCACGGCTCCTCCACGGCGCAGGGCCTGCTTCTGTGGGTACCGGACGATCCGCATGGTGCCATCGCTACCTTTGCTTCGTGGTCGGACTTGTTCCGCAGCTTGGGTATGCGTTTGCGTGAACCTGCCTACCGGCAGTTCTTCCAACGCTTTGTCAAAGAGCGCGACCGACTGCACTTTGTAAAGGGTTTCAAGCACTTGCTGGCCAGCACGGCTGCCCAAGAGCCAATCGCACTGGACGGGCGACACCAAGCCATTCAGGGCGACTTGATCCGGTATCTGCGTGAAGTGCAAGTAGATACCGTACTTGATAATGCTCAGGTGCTGGCCGTGCCCAATGGCTCCGTAGATAGCAGTGCGCGCGACCGACGCACACATTTCCTCCACGGACTGGGCATTGACTTGCTGGGGCTGGCGAGTTTTTTCGTACCGGAACTCGGGCTGCCATTACTTGCGCTGGCAGCACGTCAGATCACCGATGAGGTAATCGAGGGTTATCATGATTGGACGCTGGGCGATCGGGAGGCAGCGCTCAGTCACCTGGTGTCTGTGGCGCAGAATGTGGTCATGATCGGGGTGAGCGCAGCGGCTGGGGCGGCCGGGAATGCAGTGGCGCGGGAGCGTGTGATAGATGAACTCGTCCCCGTACTGTCGCGCGCCGGCGAACACCGCTTGGCCCGCGTCGATCTGCCGGGTTATGCGGTACCGGACATGCACCTGGCACAGGGGCAGCGTGGCCTGTTGCATGACCGCCTCCATGTAGGTATCGACAGCAGTGCTTACCGACTCGAGGCAAGTGGTCAGCGACTCGCCATCGAGCATCCCGAGCGTGACCACGCACCCACTATCGGCCTGGAGGACAATGGTACAGGCGGTATGCGACATGCGCTTGAGCGCCCTCAGGAGTGGCATGAAGCGCATGTGCTAATGAGACGTCTAGGTTCGAATCTTGCTCTGGTCGGGCAATCGGCTGCGCGAGCAGTACTGCGTAGCGTAGGCATGAACGAAGCCTCCCTGCGACGCCTGCACCTGGAAAATGCACCCGCACCAGCGCGGTTGTGTGATGCCGTGCAGCGCTATGAGTTGCATGACGCGTTTGCGCGGCTACGTGGGCAAGCATTCGAAGCTCACTGGCGGGCTGTACAGACGGTCCCTGAGCGGGCAGCAGGCCCGCTGCACCGGGACTTTCCTACGCTTTCCACCCGGGCAGGCCGAGAGTTGCTCGCCACTGCCGGCGATGGTGAACGCAAACAACTGCTGGAACAGCACAAAGTCCCGCTTGCGCTGGCCGAGCGAGCCCGATGGGCTTTGCATGACGCTCGCCTGGACCGCGCGTGCGCCGGTTTCGAGCAGACGAACGCCGTGAACAGAGACACCGAGCAGTTGGCTTTGGGTTTGCTGGACGCCAGCTGGCCTTGGGATTCGTCAATCAGGGTGGAAGTGCGCGAGACGAAGCTAGACGGCGACGTACGGGCCAGCGTGGGCGCTACAGCGGCGTCTGAGACGCGTTTTCTTATCCTTACGAAACAGGGCTATCTGGCAGCCGATCACACAGGACGCGCTCTGCCCGGTGCCGTCGTTGATGACGGTTTTTTTCACGCACTTCTGCGCACCCTTGATCCATCACAACGCGCAGATATGGGGGCAGTCTCGGCCACGCCAGCCAAGCTTGCCAATGCGCTTGCAGACCATGCTTTTGCTGACCGAGTGCAGGCTGCGCAGCTCTTGGGCATGGCGCCGCCCGGTAAATCCAGGCCCCCGATGCGTCTTGGCGATGGTCGCATTGGCTATGCGCTCAGTGGTCGTCCGGAAGGGTCGCGGCGAGCCATGCTTCAGGGCTACCAGCAGATCTTTCCGACACTCAGCGAGATGGACATCGAAGTGTATCTTGAGCGGGTACGTTTGCAGGGTCAGCAACCATGGGATCACCTGCGTACCTTGCAGCAATGCCTTGTGGATCTGGGTGACAATCTGACTGCCTGGCGCCGGGAAGCGACTACGGCACCGCTGCCCGAGCGCCGTCGACAGATTGCCCGTCGCATCCGCCAGTGCTGGCGGCGCAAGCGACCTGACGTCGACGGCGAGTACCGCCTGGTCATCGACAGCGAACGCATTGACAGCCTGCCAGTGCTGCCTGCGCACGCTATATTCGATCACGTTACGCACTTGACGCTGCGCCGCGCCCATTTGTCGAACATCACCGAGGGGTTTCTCGAGCGATTCCCTAATGTGCGCACCCTGGATCTGAGCCACAACTTGCTGAGCAGTGTTCCAGAGGGCGTCCAGGCACTGACCCAGCTCACCGAGCTGCGCCTGACGCGCAACCAGATCGTTATCGACGACGCAGGCCTGGCAAGGCTCAGTGCATTGACCCGGTTGCGCACCCTTGACCTGTCGCACAACCCGATCGGCCAACTGCCACCTTTGGGACGGCTGCTGGATCTACAGCGGCTACACCTGCGTGACACGGGCCTGGCTGAGCTGCCGGTCGAGGTTTACATGCATCCTGCCTTGGAAGAAATCGATCTTCGCGATAACCGCATTGCGGACATGAGCCCAACCCTTGCTCACTCCCACCGGCGGCTGGCCGGGCTCAGCCTGCATGACAACCCTGTTCCCGAACCAACCCAGACCGAGCTGCGCGGCACCTTGGGCGATGCGGGTGCAACGGCCTTGCCCCTGCGCCGTCATGGCCCTGGCGGGCAGGAATCCCTCGAACGGTGGTTGGCTGACTCCAGCCCTGAGGAGCGTGTGCTCCGCTCCGAGCACTGGAAGGCGCTGGCCGACGAACCTGGCAGCGATGACCTGATGCGGTTCTTCAACGACCTCGGGCGCTCGAACGATTATCACTTTCAAGGCATCGATCTGCGCAGGCGCATCTGGGCGTTGATCGAGGTTTGCGTTGAAAACTCGCAAGTCCGTGAAGCTGTCTTCCAGCAGGCAGCAGGGCCGCGCACCTGTGCTGATCAGATGCTGCTGATGCTTAGCCTGTTCGAGGTACGTGCACTGGTCACGACTCGCACCGCAGGGCTTGCCGCCACAGACACGGCGCCTGCGCTGGTGCGCATTGGTCGCGAG
The DNA here is from genome assembly GCF_002021815.1 of Pseudomonas parafulva. Taxonomy (NCBI): domain Bacteria; kingdom Pseudomonadati; phylum Pseudomonadota; class Gammaproteobacteria; order Pseudomonadales; family Pseudomonadaceae; genus Pseudomonas; species Pseudomonas parafulva. Next base: position 2,626,820 of record NZ_CP019952.1, on the reverse strand, counting down.
CTCTATCGCCTGGACGAGGTGGACCGCGTTGCAGCCCAGCACATTGCCAGGGAAAGGGCCACCAACCCCTACGGCCTGATCGATGAAGTGGAGATACACCTAGCGTACCGGGCCGGATTGGTCCGGCCGTTGGGGCTGCCGGCTCAGTCGCGCTACATGTATCACCGGGTATTTTCCGACGTCAACGATGTGCATCTGCGTGACGCCGCGCGCAGCATTCTGCTGGCAGAAAGCAATGCGCGGATTGCAGACTCGCTGCTGCAGCGCACGTTCTGGATCGATTTTCTGCGAACTTCGTATTCAGGCGAATACGAGACGCTGAACCAGCCCTATCACGTCCGGCTCGAGGGGCTTTTGCAGGGCCAGGAAGGTATGACCGAGCAGCAGATCCTCGAGGCCGTGGGTAACCTGGCCGATGAGCGCAGCGCGTCCGAGCGTCAGCTGACACTGTCGCTGACCTTGCGGCTGCTGTCGGAGCATCCCTGGGAGGGAGAGTTGGCATAACTACGCGGCCCGTCATTGACGGGCCCGCTCATCCGCCGACGGGCATGGGCCTCAGAAGTTGTAGCGCAGCGTCGTCATGACGTTGCGTGGGGCGCCGTAGATCCCGCCTGCCGTGGTCGTCAAGTAGTGTCTGTCGAACAGGTTGCTGACGTTCACGCTGGCTGATAGCTGCGGCGTCACCTGGTAGCGCGTCATCAGGTTGACCAGCGCATAACTGCTCTGGGTGGTGGCGTAGCTCAGGGCATAGCCCGTTTCGCTTTGCCAGTTGATCCCGCCGCCGACAGTCCATTTGTCCAGCTCGCCCGGCAGGCGGTACGTGGTGAACAGCTTCACGCTATTGCGCGGAATCTCGGTTACGATGCGCTGGTCGTTGGTATCGAAGCTGACGTTGTAGGAATAGCCTGCCATGACCTGCCAGCCATCGGCCAGCTCACCATTGAGCTCAAGCTCTACACCTTCGCTGGTGGTGCCGCTCTCGGCGCGATACGCCTGAAACCCGTTGGGCTGCAGCAAGCGCCCATCGGCGATTGCCAGGTTGTCCTGCTCCACCCGGAACAGGGCCAGGCTTGCGGTCAGGCGTTTGTCGAGCAGATCGGCTTTCAACCCCACTTCGTAGCCTGTGCCTTCTTGCGGGTCGAGGGGCGAGCCCTTGACATCGCGAATCTGGTTACCTTGCGGGTTGAAGATTTGCGTGTAGCTGGCGTAGGCAGCCCAGGTATCGTTCAGGTCATAGACCAGCCCAGCATAGGGGATCACTACACCGTTTTCGGTTCGCTCGGTACGTTGACGCGAGCCGGTATAGAGCGCGCTCTTGTTCACCCTGTTCCAGTCGACCACGCGTGCCCCGAGGATCAGCCTGGCGGCATCGCTCAGGTGCAGCCGCGAGGTCAGGTAGCCTGCGTACTGGGTTTCGGTCATGTCGGTAGTGCCGATTTGGGTGAACACCGGCTTGGGGGACGATCCGTTCCAGTTGAAAATGTTGTCGATGGTGTCGTCGTAGCCCGTTCGAGCACTCTGCCAGCCGCCGAAGTTGGATGTGCCTCTTTCCTCGGTCCGTGACAGGGTCACGCCGCCGATCACTTCGTGCTCGCGCCCCAGGGCATCGAAGGTGCCGGTGAGGTAGGCGTCCAGGCTGTGCTGGGTGGGCGCGGCCTTCCAGCGGGTCGGGTTGATCGTAGCCCCGGCACCGGTTGCTGGGTCGATTTCGCCATCGACGTAGGCGATCACGGTGTCGTAGTCGTTGCGCGCATGGCTGTACTCCACCTTGCCGCTCCAGCCGTTGGCGAACTGATGTTCTAGCGAGGTGAAGAGGGTACTTTGCTGCCGGTCGTAATAGCTCCAGTCTGGCGCGGTATTGAACGAGCGGGAGAAATGCGTGCGCGCCCCGTCCGTGGTGAACAGCGGGAAGCCAGTGCGAATGGGGGCGGTACTGTGGGTGACCTGATGGCTGAGGCCCACCGTCAGCAGGGTCTCGTCGCCCAGGTCCAGTTCGGTGATGCCATACAGGGTCGAGAGCTGTTGGTCAAAGCGGTCGATCCAGGCGTGCTGGTCCTTGTGATCGGCCACCAGGCGGCCACGCAGCCTGCCGCTTTCATCGAGCGCGCCGCTCACGTCAACGCCCAGGCCGTAGCGGTCCCAGCTTCCGGCCTCTGCGCTCAACTGCACTTGAGGATCAACGGTGGGGCGTTTGCGGATCAGGTTGATGGTGGCCGATGGGTTGCCCATGCCGCTGATCAAGCCTGTGGCGCCGCGCACGATTTCCACCCGGTCGTACATGGCTGTGTTCTGGGTGTAGTTGTCCATGTTCGCCGACGTGGGGACGCCGTCGATCTCGAAGTTGCGGATGGCAAAGCCCCGGGACAAGTACGCCGTGCTGTCGGCCCCAAGGCTTTCGCGAATGACGGTGATGCCGGTGGTAGCGTCCAGTGCGTCGGTGAGGGTATCGAGCTTCTGGTCGTCCAGGCGCTGGCGCGTCAGGACCGTGATCGATTGTGGGGTTTCCTTGAGTGACAGGTTCAGGCGCGTAGAGCTGCTGGACGATTCGGTGGTGTACGCGCCCGAACCTTCGGTGAGGGCACCGGGGGCCTTGCCGGAAATGCTCAGGGCGGTCAGTTCCATTGCCCCGCTGGTGCCCGGGGCAGGGGCAAGCACAAGGTAGCCACCGTTAGCGTCGCGACCAAGGCGCAGGCCAGTGCCTTGCAGCAGATGATCGAGCCCTTCCCATGCGCCATAGTTTCCTTGCAGGCCGCTTGAGCGAAGTTCGGCGAGGGCTGTACGGGCGAATGACACCGAAATGGCGGCGCGCTGGGCGTATTCCTCCAGTACGCTGCCGAGCGGGCCGGGGGCGATATCGAAGGAGATCGTCTGCACTTGATCAGCTGCCAGGGCGGGCTGGTGAGCAAGGGGCGAGAGAGCAATGCCTAGCAAGGTTAGGCGTAACATCTGGGCAAGGGGAATTGACGGGTTGCGAAGTGTCATGGCGTGTCCGTTCGTCCTAGGCGTGATCGCGGCTTATCCGCCGCTTTTTTACATGAACGAACGAGCACGACGATTCACCAGGGCTGGCAGAGGATGAGCCATGGCCAGGGCGATACTAAAATCGTCCCATACAACTAGCCGTTGCCGTTGCCGTTGCCGTTGCCGTTGCTGTTGCTGTTGCTTTGGCTTCTAAGCGCGCGGTAGCTCAGGCGCCGCAGATCGCGACTTCAGGAGGCCGAGCGCAGGGCTTGCGGAGGGAGGTGACAGGCATGGATGCCTGTCAAGCGCTGGGCCCCAGGATGGGGCCTGCAGCGCGGTCCTCCCGGGAGCAAGCCCGGAGCGAGGGAACCCCGGAGCGTAGCGTAGGGGCCGGATGATAGGAGCAGGCGGTTTTTGCTCACTTTTTGACAAGACAAAAAGTGAGCCGCCGTAAGGGCGGAAAGGTGACTGTGCGCCACCCGCGGCAATGAATACCAACTTGCTGTGCGCGCCCACGCTTTCAAGTTTCAAGTTTGAAGTTTTAAGTTTTAAGTTTTAAGTTTGGTTGCGTTGGCGTGGGTGTTGAAAGAGAGCATAGTCCATTTGCGATGGCGACGCTTAGTCACCTTTTCGCCATTACGGCGAGTCACTTTTTGTCAAACGCGACAAAAAGTAACCAAAAAACGCTGTGCTCCATTCATACGGCCCCTACGCTACGCTTCGGGGTTCCCTCACTCCGGCCTTGCTCCCGGGAGGACCGCGCTGTAGGCCCCATCCTGGGGCCCAGCGCTTGACAGGCATCCATGCCTGTCACCTCCCTCCGCAAGACCTGCGTTCGGCCTTCTGAAGTCGCGAAGATCAAAAGCAAGATCAAGATCAAGATCAAGATCAAGATCAAGATCAAGATCAAGATCAACAGCAACAGCAACAGCAACAGCAACGGCAACGGCAATAATCTGAGAAGAATAGATTCTAAGCGTGTCTAAGTTGCATAACGCTACATTGCGCATTGCTTGCAGATAGCCTCACTCCTAATGTAGGAGCGGTCTTGCCGGGGCGCCGGACCGGCCGCGATGGGCCGCACAGCGGCCCCCGGCATTTATTGGGTAGATATCATAAAAAGGGCCAACCTGCGGCGGACCCCTGTAATAAGCTCCCATCCGCCTCCCGCCTCCCGCCTCCCGCCTCCCGCCTCCCGCCTCCCGCCTCCCGCCGCTTAGCCAGCAGACACCATGCACGCTTGAACTTCCATCTCCCACTCCGCCTCGAAATATGCAGACATAACTACAGCGAGGCGGCCATGTCGCTTATCCACCCTCAAGCGCGATACAAGCCCTACCAAGATGCAGCAGGCGGTTGGGGGTCGGCGCGTTCTGTCATGAGCATACTCTGGCGTGAACAAGCCTTCACCACGGCACCCATGGCACTGGTCAGACAGAACAAACCCAACGGCTTCGCCTGCGTCAGCTGTGCTTGGGCCAAGCCTGGCAACCCACACGCGCTGGAATTTTGCGAGAACGGCGCCAAGGCCACTGCCTGGGAACTCACCCGCCACCGCACCGGCCCGGAATTCTTCGCCACCCATACCCTGTCAGCGCTGCGCACATGGACCGATTACGCCTTGGAGCAGCAAGGCCGGTTGACCCATCCCATGCGCTACGACCCGACCAGCGATCGCTACCAAGTCACCACCTGGGCAGAGGCATATCAGCAAATTGGCCAACAGCTGCAAGCCCTGACGCCTGACGAAGCGGTGTTCTACGCCTCGGGCAGGGCGTCGTTGGAAGCCTCGTTCATGTACCAGCTGTTCGCCCGTGCCTATGGCACCAACAACCTCCCGGACAGCTCGAACATGTGCCATGAGAGTACATCGGTCGGGCTGCAGGAGAGTATCGGCGTACCTGTCGGCACCGTCACGCTGGAAGACTTCGAACACACCGACTGCATTTTCTTCTTCGGCCAGAACGTGGGCAGCAACAGCCCGCGAATGCTTCACCCGCTGCAGGAAGCGCGCAAGCGCGATGTGCCCATCATCACCTTCAACCCACTGCGTGAGAGGGGGCTCGAGCGCTTCGTCAATCCACAATCTCCCAGTGAGATGCTGGGGCCTGACTCGACCGTGATCAGCACTCAATATCACCAGGTCAGGGTCGGGGGTGATCTGGCTGCAGTGATGGGGATTATCAAGGCCCTGCTCGCGATGGAGCAGCACGCAAATGAGCAGGGCAAGCCGGCCGTTCTGGACCATGCGTTCATCCAGGCGCACACCGACGGGTTGGATGCGCTGCGAGAGGACGTTCAGGGCCATCAGTGGGCGACCCTGGAGCGTCAGTCCGGTCTCGGGCGCGCTGCCATGGAAGCTGCAGCCACCGTCTATGCCCGCAGCAGCAAGGTCATGATCGTCTACGGCATGGGCATGACCCAGCACCGACGCGGTGTCGACAACGTGCAGATGCTGGTCAACCTGTTGCTGTTGCGCGGCAACATTGGCAAGCCTGGCGCAGGCATCTGTCCAGTGCGCGGACACTCGAATGTGCAGGGCCAGCGCACGGTCGGTATCACTGAAGACCCGGGCAAGGTTCCGGCTGAAAAACTGCAAGCGCTGTTTGGCGTGCAGGTCCCGCCGAACAAGGGCATGGCCACGGTGGACTGCTGCCAGGCGCTGGTCGAGGGCAAGGTCAAGGCCTTCATCGGCCTGGGTGGTAATTTCCTGCGGGCGATCCCCGACACCCAGCGCATGGAGGCGGCCTGGCAGACGCTGACGCTGAACGTCCAGGTGGCTACCAAGCTCAATCGCACGCATCTATTCCCAGGTCGACATGGCTGGTTATTGCCCTGCCTGGGGCACATCGAAGCGGATCGTCAGGAGGGGGTGGAGCAGGTCTATACCACCGAGGACAGTACCGGCTGCATCCGCGCCTGGCAGGGCCGCAACGAGCCGGCCAGCGAGCAACTGCGCTCCGAAGTGGCGATCATTGCCGGGTTGGCTGAAGCGACCTTGGGTCAGCGAACTACCATCGATTGGGATGCTTGGCGACACGACTATGCATTGATTCGCAAAGCGATTAGCCAGGTCTACCCCGAGATATTTCACGACATGGAGACCCGCATGTGGGAGCACGGCGGCTTCCATAGGCCCTTGCCCGCGGCCAAGCGGGAGTGGCAGACCGCGTCTGGCAAAGCCCAGTTCGTGGCGCCCCAGCGCCTTGATGAGGACGACGACTTGCAGCCCACTGTTTCGGCGCATGATGTGCTGCAATTGATGACGCTGCGCAGCAATGATCAGTTCAACACCACCGTCTATGGCTATGACGACCGTTTCCGCGGCGTACAAGGTACCCGCAGCGTCGTGTTCCTCAATCGCAGCGATGTGGTTCGGTTGGGCTTGGCTGCAGGCGATTGGGTGCTGCTACGCACCGCTGTCGAGCCAAAGGTGGTGCGAGAAGTGGGTCCTTTGCAGATCATCGCCTATGACATTCCGGAGGGCTGCGCCGGCGCTTACTACCCCGAGTGCAATCCCCTGATCCCGCTGTGGCATCACGCTGAACGAAGCAAGGTGCCCGCCGCCAAATGCGTGCCGGTTACGCTGCGCAAGGTGGAGCCGTCCGCTGATGACCTGAGCAAGGCAGTGCCGGCACACGATCAGATCAATTGAGCGCTTTGAAGGTTGGGCCATGCAGGGCCTTGCAGGCTATACGTTGATAATCCATTCCATTGTTCGTCCCTAGACGACAGGAGCGCCGTAATGAACAAGCTGCCTGATGACTCCGCGATGGTAGTGCCATTGCCTTTCGAGCCCGGTTTTGAGCAGATTCCCGAGGATGAGGCACAGACCAGCCAGGCGTTGCAGGATACGCTGCGTCAGATCATGGAGATCACCTTCAATGACAATGGTCACGCCAATCGGGGCGTTCATGCCAAAGCACATGGATTATTGCGCGGCACACTGAAGGTGGCGCCGGGGCTGCCTGCGCAGCTCGCTCAGGGAGCCTTCGCCACACCCGGTGAGTTCGATGCCTATCTGCGGTTTTCCACCAACCCAGGTGACATCCTCGACGACAAGGTTTCCACCCCACGGGGGCTGGCGCTCAAAATCGTAGGCGTGCAAGGCCCGCGGTTGCCAGGCAGTGAAGGGCAAGTCACCCAGGACTTTGTCATGCAGAATGCCAAAGCCTTTACCGCGCCAGACCCCAAGGCGTTTCTCAAGACGTTGAAGTTGCTCGCCAAGACCACTGACAAAGCTCCGGGTACCAAAAAGGCATTGTCCGCGGTGCTGCGCGGTGCAGAAAAGGTGGTCGAAGCGTTTGGCGGCGAGAGCGGCACCCTCAAAAGCCTTGGCGGGCATCCTCAAACCCACATTCTTGGCGAAAGCTTCAGCACCGTCGTACCTGTGCTCTATGGCCCTTACTACGCAAAACTTGCGGTAGTGCCCGTGTCGACGGCCTTGACTGCGCTGACCGATCAGGTCGTGGACCTCAAAGATGACACAGACGGGCTGCGCCACGCGGTGGAGGCGTTTTTTGCAAGCCAAGGTGGCGTCTGGGAACTCCGGGTGCAGTTGGCCACCGATCTAGATCAGATGCCGATCGAAGATGCATCCAAGCAGTGGCCCGAAGCGCTTAGCCCTTATGTGAGCGTGGCCACCTTGGAGGTCAAGCCTCAAGCCGCGTGGAGCGAAGAGAATGTGCGCCGTATCGACGACGGCATGGCGTTCAGCCCTTGGCACGGCTTGGCGGCGCACAGGCCGTTGGGCGGCGTGATGCGGGTGCGCAAGCCGGCCTATGAAATGTCGGCAAATTTTCGTGGGCAGCACAATGGTTGCCCAATCCATGAGCCCGGTTTCAAAGGGCCGAGCCTGTAAGTCGAGGAGAGTACGCCATGCAACCAGAAACCGCGGGCACTGAAGAGAAAGGCCCAAGCGATGTGCCGTATATCAACGATCCGTTGAAACCCACTTCCCCTGCGCTCAACGACGCGGATGCCACGGAGGCAGCTGAGGCTGAGATGGATATCGAGGACGACGGCGAATCGCTCTGAGTTCACTGGCGCCGTCGCTTGAGCAGCGGCGGCGCCAGTGTGTAGAGCATCGATGTGTAGGCGATCCGGGTCGTGCGAGGCTAAGCGCGAGCGCTAGGCGAAGCCGTACAGGTCCACGGGGTTATCCCGCAGGATCAGCTGCCGAACCTGGTCATCCGGTGCCCAGTCAAGCAAGGTATCCAGTAATGCGGCATCATCAGGCTTGTTCTGCAGGGACTGGGTGGGGTGCGGCCAATCACTGCCCCATAGCAGGCGTTGAGGGTAGTGTGAGATCAACCTGCGTGCCACCAGGCCCACGTCCTCAAAATGGGGAGCGCCCGTTTTGGAACGCAGGTAGGGACCAGAAAGTTTGACCCAGGTGCGACCTTGTTGCATGAGCCCATCCAGCGCCTTGAAGGCAGGCGACAGAACACCCTCGGGTTGTGGTACGTGCCCCATGTGATCAATGACTACCTTGCCAGGCAGCGCAGCCAGCCGTGGAGCGATATCGGCCAGTAGCGGGCCTGTGGCCAGTTGTACGTGCCAGCCCAACTCATTCACCCGCGCCGCGAGCAGCTCGATGCCGTCGAGCGCTTGCCCACCGGTGCTGAGGTTGAAGCGAATGCCCCGCACGCCTGCCCCGTGCAAGCGAGCAAGCTCCTCATCGCTGACGGTGCTGGCGACGACGGCTATGCCCCGTGCATCTGTACCGCTGCGGGCCAGTCCCTCGAGCATCACACGGTTGTCCGTACCGTAGGTCGAAGGCGTGACGATGACCATGCGGCGCAGGCCCAGTCGGCGTTGCAATTGGCGGTAGTCGTCCAAAGACGCGTCCGGCGGCAACAAGGTAGCACCCGGTGCCGCTGGGACGCGGCTGTCGTAAAGGTGCATGTGGCAGTCCACGCTGCCGGAAGGCGGGACCAGACGCGGACGGTCTTCACCCTGACTGTACGGGACGCTGGCCGCAGCGCCCATTGCACCCAGGACACTCAGGCTACCGGTCGCCTGAAGAAATCTTCGACGTGATAAAGCCATTACAGCCTCTATTTTGTTGTGTTTTGACTTGGCACCGGTTTCACCGGCTCCACGGCACGTCGTGCGTGCCATGGACGCCAATCGAACGCCAGGCGGCTTCTACTTGGTAGCCAACGTTCCTGCGGCCTGCGCCTGTTCCACCTGACGCTTGCGGCCAATGACCAACACCATGACCCCGGCCAGCGTGCACAGCGCCGCCAGTGGCATCAGCGCCAGGGCATAGCTGCCCGTGGCGTCATGGATGGCGCCGTACACGTTGACCATCAAGCCACCTCCGATCAGGTTGGCCATGGCGCCGACCGCAGCCAGCCCAGCCGCTGCAGTGGAGGAGGACAACCAGCCCGACACCAGTGCCCAGAACGGGCCTTTCATGGAGTAGGCCCCCACCAGCACTATGGTCAGCATCACCACCGTGGCCGGCAGCGACGAGGTGAACAGGGTCATCAGCAGGCCGGCCGCAATCAGCAACATGGTCATCGCGGTGTGCCAGCGACGTTCACCGGTGCGGTCGGAGCTGCGACCCCAAATGACCATCAGGATCGAGGCAACGCCGTACGGAATAGCGTTCACCAGCCCGATCTCCATGGAACTCAGGCCGAACGTCTTGAGCAGTTGTGGCGCCCAGACGCTCATGGTGCTGCCGGCCGCCGAGGCGCCCGAGTAGATCAGCGCAAGCACCCAGATGTCCTTGTGGCGCAGCAGCTTCCACAGCGAGATATGACCGATGGTGGTCTTCCGCGCTCGTTCCTCGGCCAGCCGCACGGTGAGCCAGCCGCGTTGCTCGTCGTTCAGCCATTTGGCCTGTTCAGGCCGATCGGTGAGTACGAACAGACAGGCGATACCCAGCAGCACCGCCGGGATGCCCTCGAGGATGAACAGCCAATGCCAGCCGCGCATGCCCAACCAGCCGTCCAGGCTCAAGAGCAGCCCCGAAATTGGCGAGCCGATGAAGTTGGCGGCGGGAATGGCGACCATGAACAGCGCCACCATGCGCGCGCGATACGCCGACGGCAGCCAGTAGGTGAGGTAGAGCAACACCCCAGGGAAGAACCCGGCCTCGGCTGCGCCCAGCAGAAAGCGCATCACATACAGCGAGTTGGCGCCTTGCACGAAGGCGGTACCGGCGGAGATGAGCCCCCAGGTGATCATGATGCGCGCGATCCAGATGCGCGCACCGTAGCGCTGCATGGCCAGGTTGCTGGGTACTTCCACCAGAAAGTAGGCGAAGAAGAACAAGCTGCTGGCGAAACCGAAGACCTTGGCTGACAACTCCAGGTCCTGGTTCATTTGCAACGATGCCATGCCGATGTTGCCGCGATCGATGATCGCGATCAGGTAGCAGATGATCAGAAAGGGCAGTAGGCGCCAGGCAACACGGCGCATGGTGGCGCGTTCGAGCTCGCTGGGCGGGGTTGAGGCTGGTTTCATGGTGCTCTCCAATTGTTTTTTTTCTGGAGTTACGCAGTGGTCCGTGCCGCCGGACCAGCCGGCGCAGGTGCAATCAGTTATCGATCAGGTGACGGTTCACCACACAGCGCGGGTCCAGCGCCTTGCCGTCCCAGGCATCGAGGACTTGCTGCAGGGCAACCAGGCCTACGCGGTCCCGGGCTTCGCTGGTGTTGGCCCCGATGTGAGGTGTGGCGACCAGGGTTGGCAGGCCCCACAGCGGACTGTCGGCCGGAGGCGGTTCGGGGTGGAAGGTGTCCAGGCCGGCACCCCCGATACGGCGTTCGCTCAACGCATGCACCAGTGCATCGGTATCGACCAGCTCGCCACGTGCGGTATTGATCAAGATGGAGCCGGGACGCATGCGCTCAAGTTGCTGGGCGCCGATGAGGTTGCGGTTGGTGTCCGTGAGCGGGCAATGCAGGCTGATGATATCGCTATCGGCCAGCAAGCGATCGAAATCCTCTTCGCGCTCGACGTGGTCACGCACGGGCAGTTGCCGTAGGTAAGGGTCGTAAACCTTGACCTTCATGCGCAGCGGCGCCACCAAGTCCATCAGGATCGCGCCAATCGAGCCAAGGCCGACCAAGCCCAGGGTCTTGCCCGCCAATTCCATACCGTTGGCAGTGGCCTTGTCCCAGTGGCCTTCGCGCATGCGCGCATCGAGTAAGGCGGTCTGGCGCGCGACGCTGAACATCAACGCAAAAGCGTGCTCGGCCACTGATTGGGCGTTGGCCCCAACGGCGATGGAGACAGGAATACCACGGTCGGCGGCGGCCTGGATGTCGATGGTGTTGTAGCCAACCCCATGCTTGGCCACCACCTTCAATGCGCTGGAGGCGTCGATCATGGCGCGGGTTAGGCTGCCTTGGCGCACGATGATGCCATCGGGTTGCTCTGCGCGAATGATCGCTTCGAGCTCTTGCTCGGGCAGATAGGGCGTGGTGGGGATGACGCGGATGGCGTGTTGTTCGGCCAGGCGCATCGCTTGGTCGGCCAGCGCCGGACCGGTCAGCAGAAGGGTACGGGACATCGTCGATACCTTGTTTTTGTTCAAGACGGTAGGACTGCACTGAGTGCTTTCACCAATAACGTAGCATAATGAAATGGCGTTGCAACAACAGTTTTATCGTCAATCAGATTCCGTAATTATCGCCATTTAAAATCCTTGAAATGCGTTTAATGAAATGACATTCTGAAATGGCGTTCTGGTTTGCCTGGGGCGCGCCCAATAAATCCAAGAGAGGAAGGTCACATGAGCATTGGTTTCCAGGTGCTTGAACGCACGCGCAAAATCGGTGATGAATGGGTATCGCGCTACCGCGAGGTGCCGGTTGCCAACGTCAGCGATTCGATGAATCGCATGACGGCCGGTGGTGCGCGTTTGCGTCCCATGCACCGGGAAGGCGTGCTGTGCGGCGCGGCGCTGACAGTCAAGGCCCGCCCTGGTGACAACCTGATGCTGCACTACGCCATCGACATCGCCGAGCCAGGGGATGTGATCGTGGTCGATGCTGGCGGCGACATGACCAATGCACTGATCGGCGAGATGATGGTGGCGTACGCTGTAAAGCGCGGTGTAGCCGGTATCGTCATCAACGGTGCAATCCGCGATGCCGGAAGCATCAAGGCCGGTGACTTCCCCCTTTTCGCTGCCGGTGTTTCCCACCGCGGCCCTTACAAGGACGGACCGGGTGAGATCAATGTGCCAATCGCCATCGATGGCATGGTGATCGAACCTGGGGACCTGATCATCGGTGACGATGACGGCTTGCTGTGCGTACCCTATGCCCATGTCGCAGAGGTTTACCAACGCGCCACGGCCAAGCACGCTGCCGAAACGGCGCAAATGGAACATATCACTCAAGGTACCAATGACCGCACCTGGGTCCTGGAATCCTTGAAAAAGAAAGGCTGCCTGCTGCCAGGCTGAGGATCGACCCGCACGTGGTACGAGCAAGATCCTTCAATGGCGGCGGCTTCTCACCTGAGGACTTGCTCACTTGTCAGACCTGACGCCGCCCCCTCGTACCCGTTGGCCCTCTGCGGTACGCGCACTGGGCCACCGCAACTTCCAGGTTTACTTCGCAGGCCAGGGTGTTTCCACCTTGGGCAAGTGGGTTCAGCAAGTCGCGCTGTCCTGGCTGGCCTACCACTTGACCGGTTCAGCCGTATTGCTGGGGCTGATCACCTTCCTTTCCCTCGCCCCGCAACTGGTCATTGGCCCTCTGGCAGGCGCCTGGATCGATCGCCATGACAAGCGCCGATTGCTGATCGTCGTCCAGTCGATACTGGTGGTGCAGTCAGCCGTGCTTGGGCTGGCCACCTGGGCGCATTGGGTAGATGGCCCTTTCATCGCCGCCATGGCGTTGCTGCTGGGCTTGCTCAACGCCGTCGAAACGCCACTGCGCCAAGCCCTGATTGCTTCTTTCGTGGATGACCCGGCAGACCTGCCCAATGCGCTGGTGCTAAACGCGATGCTCATCAACGCGGCCCGCTTCGTCGGCCCGCCATTGGCCGGTGGCTTGATTGCCGTGGCAGGGGAGGCGGCGTGCTTTGCCTTGACCGCCTTTGCTTTCACCGCCTTGCTCGTTGGGTTGCTGAAGGTGCAAGCCAAAGCCAGCCCTCGGGCTACAGGTTCCACCGCCCAGGTGTTCCGTGAGGGCCTCGCTTATCTATGGCGCGAGCAAGGCGTCAGGCAATTGCTGTTCAACGTCATCATGGTCAACCTCCTGGCATCCTGCTATGCAGCGCTCTTGCCGATCCTGGCCAAGAGTGTGTATGCCGGTGACGCACGGGTGCTGGGCTGGCTTTGGGGCGCGGCGGGCGCGGGCGCGTTCGTGGCCACGCTGGTGCTGGCGGTGGGCGGAGCCTTGCCTCGCCTTCGCCAGTTCATCGAAATGGGCGCAGGGCTTTGCGCCCTGGCACTACTGGGGTTGTGCTGGGCAGGTCAGTTGCAGCTGGCATTGTTTGCCCTGGTGGTGCTGGGTTTCGGTATCACGCTGAGCAACGTGAGCACCAACATGCAGCTGCAGAGCCAAGCGCCAGGCCATTTGCGCGGACGTGTCATTGCGTTCTACATCGCCATGCGCTTCGGCTTCGAGGCACTGGGCGGAATGGCCGCCGGGCTGCTGGCTGCTCGGGTTGGCGCCCCGGCTACCTTGGGTGCAGCCGGGGCAGTGTTGCTGTTGGGTGTGGCGGGGACTTGTGCATGGCGCAACCGTCGGGCTGCATAAACGCGCCGGGCTGGCCTGCTGTTGGCAGGCCAGCCCGAATGGGAAGAACGTCATAACCCGAGCATGTTGTAGTGCACGTAGTACATGATCCACAGCGACAACCCCACCAACAGCGTGATGATCACCACCGTGAATACCAGCGCGACCAGGTTCCAACGCTGCTCTCGCGCTGTGGTCAGGTGCAGGAAAAACACCATGTGCACCACGATCTGGAACAGGGCGCACACCAGCACAGCGATGAAGGTCAGGTGACGCGGCAGGCTGGGGTACATGGCCAACCCGAAGGGGAGCAGGGTGAGCAGGGCGGCCAGGACGAACCCAGTGTTGTAGGAACGGTGGCTGCTCTGGCTAGCGCCGGCACTGCTAGGCACATGGCTTTGACGATTCATCAGATCACCCCGAACAGGTAGACGACGGTAAACACGCATACCCACACGATGTCCAGGAAATGCCAGAACAGGCTCAGGCAGCTCAAGCGTGTGGCATTGGCACAGGTCAGGCCGCGTTGATGGACCTGCATCATCAACAGGGCCATCCAGATCAATCCCACCAGCACATGCAGGCCGTGAGTGCCCACCAACGTGAAGAACGCCGTCAGAAACGCGCTGCGTTCAGGGCCTGCGCCCTCGCTGATCAGCTGATGGAATTCGTTGATCTCCATGGCGATGAAGCCCAGGCCGAGGAGAAACGTGACGCCCAGCCAGCGCAATACCCAGCGCTTGTCCCGACGGTGGTTGGCGAGCATCGCATAGCCGTAGGTGATGCTGCTCAACAGCAGCAGGAACGTCTCCACCAGCACATAGGGCAGTTCGAAGATGTCCGCCGCGCTGGGCCCACCTGCCACAGACTGGCCCAGCACCGCGTAGGTAGCGAACAGGGTGGCGAACAGAATGCAGTCGGTCATCAGGTAGACCCAGAAGCCGAACAGGCTCAGGGAGCCTGCGTCTTCGTGGCCATGCTCCTGCTCGCGAGCCGTTTCGTTGTGCACGACATGGGACATGATTCAGGCCTCCGCCAGCCGTTGGCGCCGCTCGGTTTCCATCCGTTCGACCTCTTCGGCCGGGATGTAGTAGTCGGTATCGGGGTCGTAACTGCGCACGATCAGGGTGGCGATGACTGCCAGTGTACTGGCGATGACCAACCACCAGATGTGCCAGATCAACGCGAAGCCTAGCGCCGTGGACAGAACGCCTAGCACCAGGCCCAGGCTGGTGTTGCAAGGCATGTGGATCTTGCGAAAATCCATCTCGGCCAGGGTTTTCACGCCTTTCTCCTTCATCCCCCAGTACGCGTCGATGCCGCCCACGACCGGTTGTTCGGCGAAGTTGTAGAACGGGGGCGGCGAAGCGGTCGCCCATTCCAGCGTACGCCCGTCCCAGGGGTCGCCTGTGGTGTCGCGGTTCTCATGACGTTTGCGGATACTCACCACCAGTTGCATGACCTGGCAGGCCACGCCGCACAGAATGATCAGTACCCCGACCATTTCCAGCAGCAGCAAGGGCCGCCACTCGGGTACGTCGAAGTGATTCAGGCGCCGGGTCATGCCCATGAACCCCAGGAAGTAGGACGGCATGAAGGCAAAGTAAAATCCAGCCAACCAGCACCAGAAGGCAGCACGCCCCAAGGGGTCGTAGAGCTTGAAACCGAAGGCCTTGGGGAACCAGTACGTCAGGCCGCAGAGGTAGCCGAAGACCGCGCCGCCGATGATCACGTTGTGGAAATGGGCAATGAGGAACAGGCTGTTGTGCAACAGGAAGTCCGCCCCAGGCACCGCCAGCAGGACCCCGGTCATGCCCCCGATGCTGAAGGTGACGATGAAGCCAACCGTCCACAGCATCGGCGTCTCGAAACGTACTCGGCCCCGGTACATGGTGAACAACCAGGTAAAGATCTTCACCCCGGTGGGCACGGCGATGATCATGGTCATGATGCCGAAGAACGCATTCACGTTGGGCCCGGCGCCCATGGTGAAGAAGTGGTGCACCCAGACGATGAACGACAGCACCGTGATGACGATGGTCGCCCACACCAGGGAGTAGTAGCCGAACAGCTTCTTGCGCGAGAACGTCGAGGCCACCTCCGAGAAGATACCGAACGCTGGGAGTATGAGGATGTACACCTCGGGGTGGCCCCAGGCCCAGATGAGGTTCACATACATCATGGGGTTGCCGCCCAGTTCATTGGTGAAGAAGTGCATGCCCAAATAGCGATCAAGCGTGAGCATGAACAAGGTGGCAGTGAGAATGGGAAAGGCAGCCAGGATCAGGATCGAGGTGCACAATACCGTCCAGGTGAACACTGGCATGCGAAACAGCGTCATGCCGGTGGTACGCATCTTCAAGATGGTGACGAAAAAGTTCAGCCCGGTGAGCAGGGTGCCGACCCCGGATATCTGCAGCGCCCAGATGTAGTAGTCCACCCCCACCCCGGGGCTGTACCCGATGCCCGACAACGGGGGATAGGCCACCCAGCCTGTGCGGGCAAATTCGCCAATGCCCAGCGAAAGGTTCACCAGTACAGCGCCGGAGACGAACAGCCAGAAGCTGACGGCGTTCAGGAATGGATAGGCCACGTCGCGTGCGCCGATCTGCAGGGGTACCACCACGTTCATCAGCCCGACCACGAACGGCATGGCCATGAAGAAGATCATGATCACCCCGTGGGCGGTGAAGATCTGGTCGTAGTGCTCAGGTGGCAGGTAGCCGGGCGAGCCGTTCGAGGCCATGGCCTGCTGGGTGCGCATCATCAACGCGTCGGCGAAGCCGCGCAGCAGCATCACCAAGGCGACGACGATGTACATCACGCCGATGCGCTTGTGGTCCACGGTGGTGAACCATTCTTGCCACAGGTATTTCCATTTGCCCATGTAGGTAATGGCCCCCACGACCGCCAGGCCCAGCAGCCCGACGACGGCCAGCGTGTACATGATGATCGGCTCGTGGAGGGGAATGGCATTCCAGGTCAGTTTTCCGAACATGGTCTTACTCCTTGCTGCCTTGGGTGCTCTCGCCCTGGGAATCGCCAAGCCGGCGCTCGACCTCGCGGGAGCGGTTGACGCCCTGGTACTTGTCGATCAGCGACTGGAACAGGTGCGGCTCGACCTGGCCATAATGTTCTACCGGGTGGGCAATACTGGGCTTGGCCAACTGCGTGTAGGCAGCCCCATCGAGCTGGCGCCCGGCAGCGCGTGTGCGTTTGACCCACTCTTCAAAGCCTGCCGGGTCGAGGGCCAGCGCCTTGAAGTGCATGTCCGAGAACCCCGGCCCGTTGTAGTTGGCGGCGATCCCCGTGTAGTCGCCTGCGTGGTTGGCGATCAGGTGCAGCCGTGTCTGCATCCCGGCCATGGCGTAGATCTGGCCACCCAGGGCTGGGATGAAGAACGAGGTGATGGCCCCGTCGGAAGTCACCCTGAAGTCGACGGGCGTGTCCACAGGCATCGCCATCTCGTTGACCGAAGCAATGCCAAGTTCGGGATAGACGAACAGCCACTTCCAGTCCATGGCGATGACCTGGACCTTGAGCGCCGGGGTATCGGATGCCAGCGGCCGGTACGGGTCCAGCGCATGGGTCGAGCGCCAGGTGACGACGCCCAGCACGATGATGATGGCCAGTGGTACGCCCCATACCACCGCTTCGATCAGCCGCGAGTGGCCCCAGTCGGGGGTATAGCGGGCCTTTTCGTTCGAGGCCCGATAGCGCACCGAAAACACCAGCGCCATGATCATCACCGGTATCACCACGATCAGCATGAGCAGGGTGGCGAGGATGATCAGGTTGCGTTGCTCGAGCCCCACCTGCCCCTTGGGGTTGAATAACACCATGTCGCAGCCCGAGAGCTGGAGTGCCACAGTGCCTAGCGCCATTATCCAAAGCAGTCGGCTTGCCGTTTTTGGTTCCCTGGCCATGTGAGCGTCCCGTATTTGTTGGCAGATGTTTCGGCTATCACCTGTGAGAGGAAACCCGTGCTAGCAAGGTTTTTTGCAATGTTCGATTAGTCGACGAATGGCAGCGCAGGTCAGGGAACTTAAGTCCATGGGACGGTGGGGTTGGCGCGCCCTTTGGGCAAGGGCACTGAACCTTGCGCGCAGGTGCTCAGTCACAGCGCCATTGCCCGGACGAATGGAGCGCCATGATGACCAGCGACGCAACTGCCTCACTCAAACGCGTGATCACCCTACCGTTGCTGGTGTTCTTCATCCTCGGGGACGTATTGGGCGCTGGCGTATACGCGCTGGCCGGCGCCATCGCCGACCGGGCCGGTGGCGCCATCTGGGCCCCGCTGGCCCTGGCACTGTTCTTCGCCCTGTTGACGGCGGCGTCCTACGCCGAACTGGTCAGCAAATACCCCCGGGCCGGCGGTGCGGCCGTGTTTGCACGGCGTGCGTTCGGCTCGCCCTTGCTGGCTTTCTTGGTGGGGTTCGCCATGTTGGCGGCAGGCATCACCAGTGCTGCCGGGCTGGCGTTGGCGTTTGCAGGGGAATACCTGCGCGTGTTCATCGACTGGCCTTCGGCGGTGCTGGCGCCCCTGTTTCTGGTGCTGATGGCCATGCTCAACGCCCGGGGTATCAAGGAGTCGCTAAGCGCCAATCTGGTCATGACCCTGATCGAACTCAGCGGCCTGGTGCTGGTGATCATCGCGGTGGCGGTGTTGAGCGGCCAAGGGCAGGCCGAGCCTGCCCGCTTGTTGGACTTCGGTGATCAGGGCCCGGCAACTGCGATACTGGGCGGCGCCTTGCTGGCGTTCTACTCGTACGTGGGGTTCGAGACTTCCGCCAACCTGGCCGAGGAGATCAAGGACGTACGCCGGACGTACCCGCGCGCGCTGTTCGCGGCCTTGCTGGTGGCCGGGCTGGTTTACCTGGCTGTCGGCGCCGGCGCTGCGTTGGTGATGCCAGTGCAAGCACTGATCGACGCCAAGACGCCCTTGATGGACATCGTGCACAACGCAGAACTTGGGCTGCCCCACGGCGTATTCGCCATCATCGCCCTGGTGGCGGTGGCCAACGGCGCCATGTTGACCATGATCATGGCCAGCCGTCTGACCTGGGGCATGGCCCGCGATGGCATGCTGCCGCGCATGCTGGGCCAGGTGCTACCCAACCGCGGTACCCCGGGTTATGCGATAGCCGCGACCACGCTGCTGGCCATCGTCCTGACCTTTACTGGCTCGCTGGAAGTGCTGGCTGAAACAGTCGTGCTTTTGCTGTTGTTCGTTTTTTTGAGCACGAACGTGGCGGTGTTGGTGCTAAAGAAGGACAAGGTCGATGCCGAGCATTTCTCGGTGCATCCGGTGGTGCCTGTGTTGGGTATCCTGTCGTGCCTGCTGGTCCTGGGTCAGCAGCCCTTCGAGAACTGGCTGAGGGCGGGAGCGCTGTTGGGATTGGGTGCGGTGTTGCACTGGCTGGCGGGCAAGGGCTTTGGTCGTACCGTCAGCGAGGGGGATGCGGGGCAGTGACTGGAGCATGCGATCATGTGCGAGCTTTGGATGTCCAACCGCTATCTGGCGAACCGCGCCCTCGCGCAGACGTGTGCAGCCAATCATCAGGAACTCTTCAATGGCCAAAGAGATTGAAAGCCCTTGCGTGTCGAGCTGCAAGCTCAAGCATGAAGTGTGCACGGGCTGCGGGCGCAGCAAGGAGGAGATTAAAGGCTGGCGAAACATGAAGCGCTCTGAGAAGAAGGCGACGGTCGAGAGAGCAGCTGCTCGCTTGAAGAAGATCAAGAAGAAAGGGAAGGGTTGAGCGGTGTGCAGGGTTGGCTGATAGCAGGTAACGGTCGGTAGATGCCATTCACTGGACGACCTATCCGCGAATATCAACCGGATAGTCTCTTGCGGCTTGGTTCCAGCATCCCCTCGACCTGAGGAGCGACGTTCAAGTGGAGCATGGAAGTGAAGCTGTCTATCAACGGTGATTCTCTGTGGGTGTTCCAACTCATGTACAGGCCGATGGCCGGGTTGGGGGAGGTGGTCACGGGGTAGAGACGGCGCAACACTACCTTGTCGCGCATGATCGAATTGGCAATCGACTCAGGCACGCACGCTTTACGGCGCTTCTTACCCGGCGAACGGCAATTACCTGCAACAGATATCGGTGTTCGCTCGGACGCCGGAGCAACTGGGCCGACCGGACGGCCTGGCGTTGGACGTAGAGGATAACCTGTGGGTTTGCCAATTCAACGGAGGCTGCCTGCTGCAGTACGACCGCCATGGGATGCTGTTGCAGACCTTGCCGGTGCCGGTGCCACGGCCCACCAGTTGCTGCTTTGGCGGACCGGATATGCGTACCCTGTTCATTACCACCGCCAAATTCGGCATGTCGGCGGCCGAGCACACGGACTATCCGGCGGCGGGCAATATCTACAGCATCCGGTTGCCAGTGCCCGGAAAGCCGCGCCACCGTTTCAAGGAACTGTAGTCCCTACGCATCAAGGCCTTGGCAGGCCGGCAGGTGTCCGTGAGTAGTGGGTAGAGTCAGGAAATGGAAAGCCAGTAGCGTGGTTTTGACAATTTATGCTTTGGGCTCGTTCCAGTCGCTACGCGTCGCAGCAGTCAGCGCATCCCAGTCATCAGGAGGGTTGCCGCGGCCCAGCATCTTCTCGGATACGGCGTAGGGATCGAATTTGCTACCTGCGGAACGTAGAGTGTTTTCGTCGTTGACCCATGCATAGACGATGACCTTGGACCTTGAGTCGTAGCGAAAGAGCAGCCGAAAGCGCCTGCCGATTTTTGCACGGCGCCAATGTCGGTAGACGGTGCCCAGCGTGTTGCCTTTGCGGAAATCATCACGGCCTGGGTCGGCAGGCACAGCCTCCATGATCAGATGGCTCAATGCCCGAAACAGCTTCATGTTGGCGTTACTTTCAAAATCTTGCGGGTCGTTCTGCTCGGCCCGGGCGGCGGCTTCTTGCAATTTGCGTAGCTGTAGAGTCACACCTTCATGGAACAACAGTGTCCAGCCATGTCGCAGCAACAGATTGCGACCTCACCGTCGATCTCTTCGTCCAGGTTAACGGAGTGGTTTGCGTTGGCGAGCATGGTTTGCGCCAAGTCTTCCGGCAGGGTAGTGAGGTGGCGGCCGCTTCGAATATCAGCATCCAGCAAACCGAGAAACGCAGCGATGGCAGGGTCTTCGTGGGTGGTTTTTACGCGGCTGACCACGATTTCACCGTCGCGTACATCGAATGCAATCTTGCCAACAGTGTCAATGCCCAAAAGCTGGCGAACGGATTTGGGCAGTGTGATCTGTCCCTTCGAGGTCAGCGTTGCGATTTCGTGAATAGCAGGCATGAGTGTTCTCCCGGATGTATTGATTGAGGGGTAAGGAATAATCCTTACAAGGTCAATCCTGGTTTTCTGCTGTTCAAGCATACGGGGGGAGGACGCTCAATAGTGCCGCAACATGATTTATACCATTGCCTTCGGCGGTGGAGTCGTAAAGGTGTGGTCGCCGGCCCCTTACAGTTGGACCGTTGACTGGAAGCATCCTTAGCAAACTATACAAAGCGTGCCCTTATATGCCCAATGTTGAGCAATTAACTGGAAGTCAGTGGCTAGTCGAAGCCGGAAAAAGCCAGAAATGATCAGCCAACAAGCATGCCCGAAGCCTTTAAAGACTCTCAGGATCCCCAAAAAACATCTGAATCCTAGACCTCAACCACCGCTCCGCCGGATCATTGTCCTGCGCCCCGCGCCAGGCCATGTGCAATTCAAAACTGCGCACCTCCAGCGGCAGCTCTTCAGCCCGCAACCCACCGGCCGCTGTCAGGGCATCGGCCGTGTAATCGGGCACGGTGGCCACGATGTCGGTGCCGGCCAGCAGGCTGCCCAGGCCATTGAACTGCGGCACGGCCAGGACCACGTGGCGCTTGCGTCCAAGCGCCTGCAGGGCTTCGTCGATGAAGCCCGACAGGTCCCCGGCGAACGACACTAGGGCATGGGGCCTTGCGCAAAAATCATCGAGGCTGATGCTGCCCGGTACGCTGTCGGCCCGCAGCAGCTTCGGCCGGCTGCGGCGCAGCACCTTGCGTTTGGCATTGGCGGGCAGTTCGCTGGTGTAGCTGACGCCGACCGAAATTTCACCGGAGGCCAGCAAGGTGGGCATCAGCAGGTAATTGACGCGCCGTATCACCAGCACGATACCTGGCGCTTCGGCGCGTACGCGCTTGAGCAACTGGGGCAGCAGGCCGAATTCGGCATCGTCCGACAGGCCGATGCGAAACACGGCGTTGCTGGTGGCCGGGTCGAACTCGGCCGCTCGGCTGACGGCCGTGGAAATCGAATCCAGCGCGGGCGAGAGCAGGGCGAAGATTTCGTTGGCGCGGGCCGAAGGCTCCATGCTGCGCCCGGTGCGCACGAAAAGCGGATCATCGAACAGGTTGCGCAGGCGCGACAGGGCGGCACTGATGGCGGGCTGGCCGAGGAACAGCTTTTCCGCTGCACGGGTCACGCTTCGCTCGTGCATGAGCGTTTCGAACACGATCAGCAGGTTGAGGTCTACGCGACGCAAGTCGTTTCGATTCATCGGGGCGCTTCGCCAGAAAAGGAGCAGGGGTGAATATTAAGGCCAAAGGCTGGTAACCTGCACCCATCCAGGGGGCCAATTGCAGGGAAAATGCAGGGCCCAATCGATGACAGGCATGTCGACTATTAATGACCGCGGCTGGTCTGATGGGTAAAGCCCGGATAGAGTCAGTGGTAATTGATGTTTCACGAGGCGAGGTAGGCGATGTCCCGCATGATTCGGTTCCACAAGTTCGGCGCTGCGGATGTGCTCCGTTGCGAGGAGCAGGCTGAGCCGATGCCCGCCGCCGGTGAGGTGCAAATCCGCGTCGAGGCGATCGGTGTCAGCTGGTACGACGCGCTCTGGCGCCAGAACCTGGCGTCCTCCCGTGCACGGCTGCCAGCCGGTATAGGTCATGAAATGGCCGGCGTGGTGACGGCGGTGGGCGAGGCGGTCGACGACATCGTGGTCGGTGACAGGGTCGCGAGCTTCCCGGCCACCAGTGCCAACGATCACCCGGTGTACGGTGACGTCATCGTCTTGCCCCGTTCAGCCATCACCCGCTATCCCGAGGTGCTGACACCGATCGAAGCGAGCGTGCACTATACGCCGCTGCTGATCGCCTATTTTGCGTACGTCGATCTGGCCCGTGCAAAAAGTGGGCAGACGGCACTGGTCACCGATGCCAGTCATTGCGCGGGCCCGGCGTTCGTGCAGCTGGGCAAGGCGCTTGGGCTGACGGTGTTTGCCGCGACCAAGGATGGCGAGCAGCGTGACTATCTGCTCGGCCTGGGCGCTGACAAAGTGATCGTCACCGAGGAGCAGGACCTGGTGATGCAGGTAGGCAAGTACACCGAAGGTCGCGGTGTAGACATGGTGCTCGATGGCCTGGGTGGGCCACAGATGTCGTTGCTCGGTGATGTCTTGGCCCCGCGTGGCAGCCTGGTGCTGTATGGCCTGCAAGGCGGCAACCAGACCCCATTCCCGGCCTGTGCTGCATTCCAGAAGAACATTCAGTTCTACGTGCACTGTATTGGTAATTTCACAGGCAAGCCTGAATTGGGCATCAGCCAGGACCAGGTGGCCTTGCACAGGGCATTGCGCGACATCAACCAGTTCACGGCCGACAAACTGCTTACGCCGCAGATCATCAAGGTGTATCCGTTCGAGCAAGTGGTCGACGCCCATAGGTACATGGACCAGTGCCCTTGCGGCGGGCGCGTGGTACTGGACCTTACGCCAGCCTGACAAGCCACTTGCTGATGGCTCGCTTCACTGGGTGGGCATCTACAGGTCGCTGCCGGCCACATCTGGCTTTACTCGCACATACTCCTCCCAACAGTCAGCCGTCGCCGGCGTGATCCCCGGCGACGGCTGACTGTTCCTGGTTGTTTACTCGCTTCGACCCGTGGCAGGGGGCCTTCGCATGAATTTATAAAAGGATAGGTCCTACAATGGACGAAGACTGATACTACATAAAGTTTCAGTGTTCTCGAGTTGCAGAAATATTTCGCCTCTTATCTTTGATTGAAGTCTTTAAGTTTCAACGTCAAGCTGTCGTTTCATCACTGCTGACTACTTTTTTTCCCCTGATCTGTATCTTTAATTCTTCTGTTGCATATCGATAATGGCGCAATGACAGTTTACGCAAGGAGCGTGATATGAGCAGGGCTGAGCTGGCTGGGCAATGGCGTGAAGGTCCGGTGTGCCATGGGCATGCGGTGAGGGTTTCCGATGTGTGTCGACAGTGAAGGTGAACTTCGTTGTGCGTGAACTGTAACGACCTTTCGGAGTACCCCGGGCCGGTGGATGCCAAGTGCTTTGTGCATCGACTGACCGCATGAACTGGACGAGGTAATATCGTGACGGCTATTCACGATCAGGCTATGCATCATATCTATCGGCAAGTGCTGGAGCGCTTGTTGAATCATATGTCCCAATCACAACGTGCGTCCTTGCAGTTGTTGATTCAGCGATTGCTAATAGCTGCCGGAGGTGCTGAATATATCGGGACATTCCGTGTATTGGTCCTGCATGGCAACGACCGCCGTAGTGCAAGGTTACTGGCCATGCTTCGGGCTGCGCAATTGAGCATCGCCGCACGCGGGCCGGTCACCTTCCAGTTGCGCGTGTTGGTGATCAGTCAACCCGCTCCCAGTTTCAACACCCTGATAGCTCACGAGCGTGCGTTCAATGCCTTGTTCCTGCAGGATGATCCACGCGTTGAGTTGCTTATGGTCCAAGGCCGGGCGGTCAGACCCTTTTCGCGAGACTGGGTGCCCAGCAGAGACGACGCCCCTGCGGCCAGTACTGCCATGCTGATGTTGGGGCATCTGGCACGGACCAGGCCCGAGGGGGTGCTAGGCGCTTGGCTTTATCTGGACCTGGCAACCACATTCAGTGAGGCCGTGCAGTCCCAAACACCTGTCGACGTGATGATCACGGCAATACCGGCGCGAGAGCGGCATCGTTTTCTGGCCTGGTTCCGGCGCATCCTGCACCTTGCAGGCGAAATTGGCTTGCCCGAGGCGCAGCATTGCCTGGCTGCGTTGGCTGACGGCCTCAGTCAACTGTCACGGCGGCTGGAGGGTGCTGGCGGCCAGGAAACCATGCCGGCAGGCCGGGAGGTGCAGGCACGTACACCACTGCGAGTCATGGCGATCGATGAGCTTCTGGCTGACTTGCTTGAAGGGCAGAAACTCGAATCGATGCTCGGCAATGCGTGTGCAGTGCCAGAGGATGCCTATCCATTGGGGGCTTTCGTGGAGCCTGAGGCGTTGGCGCAGGTGCGTCAATTGCAGGGCCGCGCTGAGCAAACCCTGGGGTGCAGGCCTGCATTGTCGCTCAAAAATCAGGTAGACAAACCGGGCCGGGGCCGCGCCGCGCAGGCGGGCGGCGTGCTGGGTTTGAGTCACGATCAGTTGATTTGCCTGCTGTTTGCACCTTTCGCTCGCAGGGGTGAGCATTTGGAGCGCTACCTCAAGTGCCGGCATACCGACATGCTGGTGGCATTGCCCTATTTGCACTACGCCTTACGCGGCGAGCCTTGTCCACAGGCCGTGAAGGCTTGGCTCGTCAATGTCAGTGGCTTGCCTGTTGCACAGCTGCGGGCCGTGTATGAAACCAGCTTGCCTGCCTCGGCCATTCGCGTGTTGAGGCACCTGGCCAGGCGTGACATCAACCTGCGTCTGCTGTGTCAGGCGCCATTGCCGGCGCAGGGCAGTGACGTGGAGTGGTCGTGATGCCGCAGGCCCCGCATCGCGAGTTTGCCTACCGCAAGGTCTACCGGTACATCGAAGCACTCATCGATCAATCGCCGCCCGGCCAACGACAGCGTTTGCCCTCGCTGCGTGGCTTGGCTTCGAGGCTGCGGGTGTCGTTGGGCACTGTTCAGCACGCCTATAACCTGCTGGAGGAAGCCGGTCGTGTTCAGCGCCTGCCCAGATCGGGCTACTTCGTGCACGGTGCGTCAAGCAGCGAGCTGGCCATCGTGCCCCGGCAGCTGCCGGTATTCGAGCCATCGCTGTTCGAGCTGAACTTGCACAACCATGAACGCCGGCTGGCGCGTCAGCGGCTGCGAGCCGTGGGCAGGGGGCAGGATCCGGGGAGCGTGAGATTGCGTCAGGCGCTTGCAGAGCGCTACACCCATTCCAGCAGCCGTTACTGGTGCGCTAAGGATGTGCACGTGGCGCCGGACCTCACTGCGTTGCTCGATACGGTGTGGGCAGCGCTCGAACTTCGGCATGCGACAGTACTGGTTCATTCACCGTGCTGCTGGCAGCTACTGCAGGCGCTCGCCCGGACCGGGGTGCCCGTGCTGGAGGTGCCAGTGGATACTAGAGGTGATCTGAATCTGTATGCGCTGACCTGTCTGTTGGAAAGCGAGCCAGTGGGGCTTGTGGTGTTGCCCTCATGTCTGAGCACGCCACAAGGGCGGTTAGTGTCCTCGGCGGGCCAGCAGCAGTTGGGCCATCTGCTTTCACGCTATCGGGTATGGGTGCTGGAAAGCGACCTGGACAGCGAGCTCTGTCACGCAGGCCCGCCTGTCATACGCCAGCGAGACTGGGTGGATGTCAGGCAACTGTTGGTGGTGGGTGGGTTCGAGGCAGTGCTTGGGCCCGAGGCCCCGTATGCCTACGTACTCGGACCAACCGGTGCACTGACCAGAGGCTTTGGCGAACGGGCTTTCCGCTTGCCACCCTTACGCATGCAAGCGCTGGCCTGCATGTTGGACAAAGGGGAGGTGGACGCACAATGGGCCTGGCTTCGCCAGGCGCTGCAACGCCGTACCCGAACATTGGCACGCGTGCTCGCGTTACGCTTCGGGCCACAGCTGCAACTGCGTTTGCCCGACGGCGGCGGCTTGATCTGGGCAAGGTTGCGCCAGCCTGTGCATTGGGAGTCCATCAGCAAGGCGCTGGCAGGCACGTCGCTGCATGCCATGCCTGGCAAGCACTTCAGCTTGCAAAGCCGCTTTCAGCACCACCTGGCCCTGGGCTGGACCGGCGATGACCCGGTAGAGCTACAGATTGCCGTCGATCGACTGGCTCGGATCGCCGGGCATCCCTGATGACCTTACCAGCCGGCATCGGCCGTGCTGCCACGGTGCGAAGGTGCACGGCCCGACCCGCGGCACTTGTCACATGGGCCCATCTGTATGTATAACCAGTACCCCGTAAAGCTGCCGTCCGACCGATTTCCGTGATTGCCCATTCTGTCGAAGATCCCCTGTATTACCTGCATAACTTCCGCCAGGTCCTGTGCTGGGTGGGGCAGCGCTATGCAGACCTGCTCGATCTGAGCGAGCAGGCGTTCATCGCTGCGTTCGCCGAGTTGGATCCTCCTGCACAAGCGATCATGGTGCGCATGGTCATGCGCAAGGGTGAGCTGTTTCGCGATGATCGCCTGCAGTATGCCGAAGTCGGTGATACCGGGCAGGCTTTGGCACCTCTGATCGGCCTCGGCTGGGTGTGCGAGCCCGAGCACTTGACCCTCGAGCAGTTGTTCACGCTCTTGCGCAAGGATGAACTGGCGCAGTGCTTTGCAGCGCAGCTCAGCCGGCCGCGGGCGGCCAAGCATGAGCTGCTGGCCGAGTTGCAAGCATTGGAACTGGCTCCGCGGTCGCTGCGCCAATGGTTCGCCGACAGTGAGCTGCGTATCGTGCAGTGGTGTCGACAGCCGGTCTGTGACCGAATTCGGCTGCTGTTTTTCGGCAATCTTTATCAAGACTGGTCGGACTTCGTGCTCGCCGACCTGGGGGTGCTGCGCTTCGAGCAAGTAGCGTTCAGCGCTGACTCGCGGGCCTTGCACCAGCGCTCGGAGGTTGATCTGGCCCTGGCGCTGCACCAGTGCGCCGAGCGTCTTGAGGAGGGCGCCGATACCGCTTCGATCCTGGCGACACTGCAAGGCTTGCACAGTGGCAATGCATGGCTAGCCAGGCGCCGGGCGCGGTTGCTGTTCGCGCTGGGCCAGCAGTGCGAACGCAACGGCGAGTGGGATCAGGCCATGGCGGTGTACGCCCAGTGCGCCCACCCCCAGGCGCGCATTCGTCAAGTACGCGTACTGGAGCGCACACAGTCCTGGGAGCAGGCCCATGCCCTGGCTCTGCAACTGGCAGCAGCGCCGGCCAATGCGCTCGAGGTACAGGCGCTGGAGCGCATGTTGCCGCGCCTGGCGCGCAAGCTCGGCGGGCCACCTCAGCGTCGCCAGCGCCTCAAGCCCGTCGAAGTGATGGAGCTGGAACTGCCCAGAGCCCACGCCGAGCTTGGCGTCGAGGAAGCGGTGCGACAGCATCTGGCTGCGGCGGGTGGGGAGGTTCACTATGTGGAAAACACCCTGTTCAACAGCTTGTTCGGCCTGCTGTGCTGGGAGGCCGTGTTCGCCCCGGTCCCAGGAGCCTTCTTCAACCCGTTCCAGTCGGCGCCACAAGACCTGCACGACAGCGACTTCCAGCATCGGCGCAGCCAAGTGTTCGAGCGTTGCCTGAGCCGGCTGGACGACGGGACACATCGGCAGGCCATTCTGGACTGCTATGCCACCAAGCGCGGCCTGCAATCGCCTTTCGTGTTCTGGGGCATGCTCAGTGAAACCCTGCTGGACCAAGCCTTGGGCTGCTTGCCGGGCGCCCATCTGAAGCAGTGCTTTTTGAGGTTGCTGCAGGACATTCGCAACAACCGCACCGGTATGCCGGACCTGATCCAGTTCTGGCCGGAGCAAGGCCGCTACCGCATGGTGGAGGTCAAGGGGCCAGGTGATCGCCTGCAGGACAACCAGCTGCGGTGGCTGGAATTCTGCCGCCTGCATGGCCTGCCGGTCGCGGTGTGTCATGTGCGCTGGAGCGAGGCGGCGTGAGCTACAGCGTAGCCGTACGGGCGTTGTGTGAGTTCAGCGCCAAGGTGGGTGACCTGGACCTGCGCTTCACGCCGTCGCCCACAGCCCAGGAAGGCATTGAAGGCCATCGGCGCGTGGTCGCCCGCCGGGGGGCGGGCTATGAGTCGGAAATCGCCCTTGAAGGGCAGTTTGAAACCCTGCGTGTTCGCGGACGCGCCGACGGCTATGACCCGGCCTGCAACCGCCTCGAAGAAATCAAGACCCACCGGGGTGACCTGGCCCGCCAGCCTGACAATCATCGCCAATTGCATTGGGCTCAGGCCAAGGTCTATGGCTGGCTGCTGTGTCAGGCGCGTGGCCTGTCAGCCCTTGATGTGGCCCTGGTGTATCTGGACGTCGACAGTGACGGGCAGACGCTGATCACCCAGCACTGCACGGCGACTGATCTGCAGGCCTTCTTCGACGACCAGTGCCAACGGTTTCTGGCCTGGGCTCACCGTCAGCAACGACGCCTTGCGCAGCGCGACCAAGGGCTACTGGCGCTGCGCTTTCCCTATCCGCAGTTTCGGCAAGGGCAGCGGCAGCTGTCTGAGACCCTGTACAAGGCCGTGAGCACTGGCCGCTGCCTGATGGCCCAGGCCAGTACCGGCATCGGCAAGACGCTTGGCACGCTGTTTCCCTTGCTCAAGGCCATGGTGCCGCAGCAGTTGGACAAGCTGTTCTTCCTGACAGCCAAGACACCGGGGCGCGCGCTGGCCCTGGATGCCCTTCGCCAACTGACCGATACCCAGGCCCAGCCCGGCTTGCGCACGCTGGAGCTGATCGCCCGCGACAAGGCCTGCGAACACCCGGACAAGGCCTGCCACGGGGAGTCATGCCCGTTGGCGGCGGGCTTCTACGACAGGCTGCCTGCCGCACGCCAAGCCGCCGCTGCCCAGCCCATGCTCGACCGCAGCAGCCTGCGCGCAGTGGCGTTGGCCCATCAGGTATGCCCTTATTACCTGGGGCAGGAAATGGCGCGCTGGGTCGATGTGCTGATTGCCGACTACAACTACTACTTCGATGCCCACGCCTTGCTCTTCGGTTTGGCCCAGGCCAACCAATGGCGTACTGCGGTTTTGGTGGACGAAGCCCACAACCTGGTCGAGCGCGGCCGCAACATGTACAGCGCCAGCCTCGATCAGGGCCAGCTGCAGGCGTTACGCCAACGTAAGCCGGCCGGGCTGACCACGGCGCTGGACCGTCTGAACCGGCAGTGGAATGCGCTGCACAAGGAACAGCGCGCGCCGTACCAGGCCAGTGACGCGTTGCCCCAAGCGCTGCTACGCGCGCTCCAGCAGTGCACCAGCCTGATTCAGGAGCAGATGAACCAATCCCCGGCGCATACCGATCCGCACCTGCTGCAGTTTTTCTTCAACGCGTTGCAGTTCAACCGGGTGGCAGAACTGTTCGACGAGCATTTTCTTTTCGACATCAGCGTGCGCAACGGCCCACGCAATAAGCGCTATTCCACCCTGTGCCTGCGTAACGTCAACCCGGCGCGGCTGCTCGCGCCCCGTATGCTGTCGGCCCGCAGCGTGACCTTGTTTTCAGCCACCCTGAGCCCCCGGCGCTTCTACCACGACCTGCTGGGCATGCCGGCGGACACCGCCTGGCTCGAGGTAGCCGCGCCATTTCGCGCCGAGCAGCTGGAGGTGCGCATCGCAAGTCAGGTTTCCACGCGTTATCAGCAGCGCAGCGCCTCGTTGGCGCCGATCGTCGAGCTGATTGCGCAGCAATACCAGCGCCTTCCGGGTAACTACCTTGCTTTCTTCAGCAGCTTCGAATATCTGCAGCAGGTGGCCGAGCTGCTGGCGCGCCAGCACGGGCAAATCCCCCTCTGGTCGCAAGCCCCAGGGATGGACGAGGGCGAGCGTCAGGCGTTTCTCGACCGTTTCGTCGAGGGCGGCCGCGGCGTAGGGTTTGCGGTGTTGGGCGGGGCCTTCGGTGAAGGGGTCGATTTGCCGGGGACGCGCTTGATCGGCGCGTTCGTGGCCACCTTGGGCCTACCCCAGGTCAACCCGATCAACGAGCAGTTCAAGCAGCGGCTTGGTCGCCAGTTCGGCGCTGGGTTCGACTATGCCTACCTGTATCCAGGTGTGCGCAAAGTCATCCAGGCAGCAGGGAGGGTCATCCGGGGCGACCAGGACCGCGGGGTACTGGTACTTATCGACGAGCGCTTTGCCGAACCCCGTGTTCAGCAGATGTTTCCAGGCTGGTGGCCGCCAGCGATTGCTTGACACTGCAGCGCGGGCCCTTTGCCGCTACTGATGAAAAGGCAGCTTTAAGGCCCTGCGTTCGTTCTGGTGGGCCCTTTGCGGTAAGATCAGCGGCCACACCGTTCCACAATCCGTTGTATTTGAGGGCGGTTGAGCGTGTCAGGTTCGCAGTGGCTTGGCCCGTGCGCTGTCTCCGAGGCCTGAGAATGGGTAGCTTGCACTCATCGTCCGCCTGCGCTGCAACACGGCTACAGGATTTATGTTTTGTCCGAACTTTCGAAAAACCCGCTCTTGCAGTACATGGACCGGCTGGCGCCCTCCAGCCAGCAGACCATGCGCTATATCCTCCAGGACGCTGCCGACCGGCTAGGGTTCGTGGACTGCAACCTGGTCGATGTGCCGTGGCATCAGCTCGAGCCTGGTCATGTGATAGGGCTGGTCGCCGCGCTGCGCAGCGATGGTTTTGCGCCCAATAGCTCGTCGCTGTACGTCAACGCCATCCGCGGCGTGATGAACGAGGCCTGGCGACAGGGCCTGATCGACCACGAGCACCTGCTGCGCATGCGCGAGGTCAAACCTGCCACTGGCTCGCGACTACCGCCTGGTCGCAACCTGCGGCGCAGCCTGATTCGGGAACTGATGGACGTCTGCGCCGCTGACCCGCGCCCGCAGGGCGTTCGTGATGCGGCCATCATCGCCCTGTTGTACGGCACCGGCATGCGCAAGTCGGAATCGGTGGACATCGACCTGGACCAGGTGGATTTCGAGGCGCGCAGTTTGCAGGTGGTGGGCAAGGGCAATCACCAGCTGATCAAGTACGCACCGCCCTGGGCCTTCGAAAAACTGCAGGCCTGGCTTGACCTGCGGCGCGCTGGCTTGCCTGCCGGCGCAGAGGACGATCCGTTCCTGTTCAACCGAATTCGGCGGGGCAACCACATCACCCGGGCTCGCATCACCAAGCATGCGATCTACTACATTGCCCGCCAACGCGGTGCGCAGGTCGGTGTGAAGATCATGCCGCACGATTTTCGTCGCGCCTTCATCACGCGGGTCATCGAAGAGCATGACCTGTCCATCGCTCAGAAGTTGGCGCACCACGCCAACATCCAGACCACGGCCATCTATGACCGGCGCGATGACAACGAACGTCGGCGTGCCGTGGACCGTTTCGACTACTGAACACGCCTGTCCCTTGTCGCAAGACAGCCCACCCCATGCCTAGGCCCACGAGCACCTCAATGGCGCTCGTGCATGCCCTCGGCTAGTGCGCGCACCAACCAGCTGCCCAATGCGGGCGCAGCGCTTTGATTCAAGCATCTACCGCTGAGCTGCCGAATTGGCCCATTCCCTGCTATGTCCACCTCGAGAATTTGATCGAGTGGTCAGGCAGGAACGCGTAGTCGTCCCCGCCCGGTCCCCTCGCAACGGCCATCAGGCCACGCACTACAAGGGCTGCAGGATGATGCTCGCAGAGCCGCTTAAAGCATTGGACGACCCGACCGGGTGGAGCGCTTGTCTGCAATTGCGTTTTGTCGTACGCGAGGATGTGACCCGCCTTGGTGCGCGCCGGCATTTCGGACCTCTTTTGGTGCAGCGGCCATTCTATCCGGAAGGCGCGCCATGCCACGTCTATGTCCTGCACCCGCCAGGCGGCATCGTCGCCGGTGACCGGCTAGAGTTGGACATCAGCCTGGAGCCCGGTAGTCACGCGCTGCTTACCATGCCGGGGGCGAGCAAGTTCTACCGCAGCGTGGGCCCAACGGCGCGCCTGACCCAGCGCTTTCACCTGGCAGCGGGCAGCACACTGGAGTGGCTGCCTCAGGACAGCATCTTTTTCAATGGTGCCAAGGCAACGCTCGAGAGCCGCTTCACCCTCGAAGCCGGCGCTCGACTACTGGCCTGGGAAACCTTGTGTCTGGGTAGGCCGGTCATGCAAGAGCGCTTTGAGCAAGGCGCGCTCGACAGCCTGCTGAGCATCGAGCTTGCAGACCAAATCGGCCTGCACGAACGCTTGCGGGTGCGCGGTGGACGTCTGGAGAAGCTCGGTGGTCATCCGTTGCTGGCAACGTTCTGCGCTGCGCCCGCCAACCAAGACACGCTTGAGGCCATACGCCCGCATCTGGACGCGCTGGGTATCCCGGCAGGCGCGACGCTGCTCGGCTCGCTGCTGGTGATCCGCCTGCTCGATCACGACAACCAACACCTGCAACACACCCTGCAACGCCTTTGGCAGGTGCTGCGTCCGGCCATCCTGGGGCTGTCCGCCTGCCCGCCACGAATCTGGGCCACCTGAAGAGAGTACCGATGGAGCTGACCCCTAGAGAGAAAGACAAACTGTTGCTGTTCACCGCCGCATTGCTGGCCGAACGGCGCCTGGCCCGTGGCCTTAAGCTTAACTACCCCGAGGCGGTGGCGCTGATCAGCGCGGCGGTGCTCGAAGGGGCACGTGACGGGCGTACGGTCGCCGAGCTGATGAGCCTTGGCCGTGAAGTACTGACCCGCGAGCAGGTTATGCCCGGCATCGCCGAGATGCTGCACGACGTGCAGGTAGAAGCAACGTTTCCCGATGGCACCAAGCTTGTGACGGTGCATGACCCCATTGTCTGAAACCCCACCGGAGCCCCTGATGATTCCAGGTGAAATCCAGGTCGCCCTTGGCGACATCGAGCTCAACAGCGGCCGTGCCACCGTCAGCGTGAGCGTTGCCAACCACGGCGACCGACCCGTGCAGGTCGGGTCGCATTACCATTTCTACGAGGTCAACGCGGCCCTGGTCTTCGAGCGTGGCCCCACCCGCGGGTTTCGCCTGGACATCCCGGCAGGTACCGCCGTGCGTTTCGAACCAGGCCAGGCCCGTACCGTGCAGTTGGTCGCCTATGCCGGCAAGCGCGAGGTATATGGGTTTCAGGGCAAAGTCATGGGGCCTTTGGAGCATGAAGCATGAGCCGACTGTCTCGCCAGGCCTATGCCGACATGTTCGGGCCCACGGTAGGGGACCGGGTACGCCTGGCCGACACCGAGCTGTGGGTGGCCGTCGAAAAGGATTACACCCTGTACGGTGAAGAGGTGAAGTTCGGCGGCGGCAAGGTCATCCGTGACGGCATGGGCCAAGGGCAGATGCTGGCCGCCGGGGCCATGGACCTGGTCCTTACCAATGCGCTGATCATCGACCACTGGGGCATCGTCAAAGCTGACATTGGCATCAAGCATGGCCGCATCGCCGGGATTGGCAAGGCCGGCAACCCTGACGTCCAGCCAGGCGTCACCTTGCCGATCGGCCCTGGCACCGAGGTGATTGCGGCCGAAGGCAAGATCGTCACAGCTGGCGGCATCGATTCGCACATCCATTTCATCTGCCCCCAACAGGTGGATGAAGCGCTCAACAGCGGCGTGACGACCTTCATTGGCGGTGGTACCGGGCCCGCCACCGGCACCAATGCCACCACCTGCACTCCAGGCCCCTGGTACTTGGCGCGCATGCTCCAGGCAGCCGACAGCTTGCCCATCAACATAGGGCTGCTGGGCAAAGGCAATGCATCGCGTCCCGAGGCACTGCGCGAGCAGATCGCCGCCGGCGCCGTGGGGCTGAAGCTGCACGAGGATTGGGGCTCGACCCCAGCGGCCATCGACTGTTGCCTGGGGGTGGCCGAGGAGATGGACATCCAGGTGGCCATCCATACCGACACCCTCAATGAGTCCGGCTGCATCGAAGACACCCTGGCCGCCATTGGCGAGCGCACCATCCATACCTTTCACACCGAAGGGGCTGGCGGGGGCCATGCGCCGGACATCATTCGGGCAGCGGGGCAGGCCAATGTACTGCCGTCCTCGACCAACCCCACGTTGCCTTACACGGTCAATACCGTGGATGAGCACCTGGACATGCTGATGGTCTGCCACCACCTGGACCCGAGCATTGCCGAAGACGTCGCCTTCGCCGAGTCGCGTATCCGGCGCGAGACCATCGCGGCCGAGGATATCCTGCACGACATGGGCGCCTTCGCCATGACATCTTCCGATTCCCAGGCCATGGGCCGGGTCGGAGAAGTCGTGCTGCGCACCTGGCAGGTGGCGCACCAGATGAAAAAGCGGCGCGGGCCCCTGGCGCCCGACACGGCGTACAGCGACAACTTCCGGGTCAAGCGGTACATCGCCAAATACACCATCAACCCTGCAGTCACCCACGGCATCGCCCATGAGGTCGGCTCGGTCGAGCCGGGCAAACTGGCAGACCTGGTGTTGTGGTCTCCGGCGTTCTTCGCGGTCAAGCCGGCGTTGGTGATCAAGGGCGGAATGATCGTCACTGCGCCGATGGGCGACGTCAACGGCTCGATTCCAACGCCGCAACCGGTGCACTACCGACCGATGTTCGGCGCCCTGGGCGCGGCCCGCCATGCCACCCGCATGACCTTCCTGCCGCAAGCCGCAATCGACGATGGCCTGCATCAGGCGTTGAACCTGCGCAGCCTGATCGGGGTGGCCCACGGCTGCCGACGGGTGCGCAAGGCCGACATGATCCACAACACCCTGCAACCGGTGATCGAAGTCGATGCCCAGACCTATCAGGTCAGGGCCGACGGTGAACTGCTGGTGTGCGAACCGGCCACCGAGCTGCCGTTGGCGCAGCGCTATTTCCTGTTCTGAAGGAGCCCCGATGTTAGTTCTGACCCGTCGTATCACCGACCCCGGCACCCATGCCGTAACCGGCACTGTCACCCTGGATGTGGACAGCCGCATCAAGAGCCGTTTGCGGGTAACCCTTGACGATGGCCGCGAAGCGGGCCTGATGCTCGAACGGGGGCACTTGCTGCGCGGCGGAGAACTGCTGACGGATGCTACCGGCAGCCAGTTGATCCGGGTGCAGGCCGCGGCCGAAGCAGTCTCGACCGTGCGGTGTGCAGACCCGCACCTGCTGGCACGCGCCGCCTATCACCTGGGGAATCGACACGTACCTCTGCAGATCGAGCCTGGCCTGCTGCGCTTTCAGCATGACCATGTGCTCGATGACATGCTGCGCGGCCTGGGCCTGACCGTGGAGGCCGAACAAGCGCCTTTCGAGCCTGAGGCCGGTGCCTACCAGAGCACACCCCATACCCATGGCCATGATCACCCCTTCGTGCGCCTGCCTGCTCATTCCTGACCCTACTGGAGCTACCTATGAAAAAGACGTTCGCGCTGTTGTTACTGATGCTGGCGTTGCCCGCTTTCGCCCACCCTGGTCACGATACCCACCCGCTACAGGACGGGCTGTTGCACCCGTTGACCGGGCTGGATCACCTGTTGATGCTGCTGGGCACTGGCGTGTTGGCGGCGCTCACTGGCCGCACGTTGCTGCTGCCCTTGGCGACATTGGCGGCGATGTTCGCCGGTGCTGTAGGGGGACACTTGTTCGGCAATGTACTGGGCATGGAAACCCTGATTGCAGGCTCGCTGGTGGTGGCCGGTGCGGCCATGCTGCTGCCAGCACGGCAACTGCTGCTGGCGCTGGCCATGCCGGTCTTTGCGCTGTTCCATGGCTGGGCGCATGGGGTAGAGGCGACGCCCAGCGCGTTCTGGCAATTCAGCGCAGGCTTCGTTGCAGTGAGCGGGCTGTTACTGGCCTGTGGCTACGCAGCAGGCTTGCTGCTGCGCCGCCATGCACGGCTGCAGAAAGCGTTCGGCGGTGGGCTGCTGGCCGGCGCAGCACTGGTGCTGGCCGGTTGATGAGCACCGATCTGGCGTTGCTGCGGTTGCTGCAGCTGGCAAGCCCCGGCTTGCCGGTCGGGGGCTTCACCTATTCGCAAGGCCTGGAATGGGCAGTCGAGGCAGGGTGGGTCAAGGACACAGATGGTTTTGCCGCCTGGCAGCGCGAACAGATCCAGGACACCTTGGCGTACCTGGACTGGCCCGTGCTTGTCCGCCTGTACAACGCCTGCCTGGCCAGCGATGCCCAGGCCTACGCCCATTGGTGCCAGTTCTTGCTGGCCAATCGCGAAACGGCAGAGCTGCGCCTGGAAGAGCAACAGCGTGGGGCCGCCCTGGCGCGACTGCTCGACGGTTGGCAGCTGGCCCAGGTTCCGGCTTGGCGTGACAGCCTGGGGCTCACCCAGCTGGGTGGCATGGCCTGGCTGGCCGTGCATTGGGCGATCCCCTTGCGGCAACTGGCCATGGGCTACGGTTTCGCCTGGCTTGAAGGGGCGGTAATGGCCGGTGTCAAGCTGGTGCCGTTCGGCCAACAGGCTGCCCAGACCCTGCTGCATGCGCTGAGCAATGACTTGCCCGAGGCATTCGACCACGCCCTGACCCTTGGCGACGACCAGCTTGGCGGCGGCTTGCCACTGCTGGCCATCGCTTCATCGCGCCATGAAACCCAATACACCCGTTTGTTCCGTTCTTGAGGACTGCCTGAATGCAAAGCTATCAACAACCCCTGCGTGTCGGTGTGGGTGGCCCCGTGGGCTCCGGCAAGACCGCATTGCTCGAAGCGCTGTGCAAGGCCATGCGCGACCATTACCAGATCGCGGTGGTGACCAATGACATCTATACCAAGGAAGACCAGCGCATCCTGACCGAAGCCGGTGCACTTGAGCCTGAGCGCATCGTGGGCGTCGAAACCGGCGGCTGCCCGCACACGGCCATCCGTGAAGATGCGTCGATGAACCTCGCAGCCGTCGAGGAGCTGGCACGCAAGTTTGGCAACCTTGAAGTCATCTTTGTCGAAAGTGGCGGCGATAACCTGAGTGCGACGTTCAGCCCCGAGCTGGCCGACCTCACTATCTACGTGATCGACGTAGCCGAAGGCGAGAAGATTCCGCGCAAGGGTGGACCCGGCATCACCAAGTCCGATTTCCTGGTCATCAACAAGACCGACCTGGCACCGTACGTTGGGGCTTCACTCGAAGTAATGGAGCGTGACACCCAACGGATGCGGCCCGAGCGGCCCTGGACGTTCAGCAATCTGAAAAAGGGGGAGGGGTTGCAGGCGGTGATCGACTTCATCATCGAGCGGGGCATGCTGGGCGTGCGAACCTGACACCCGCTTGATGGGCAATACCCAGCCAGGCGGGTATGCCAGGCTGGGTAGACGCGACCCGGCAGCGCATCAGCCTGAGTGCGCGACGTGCTCCGGCGTCAGTTCATCCTGGAAATCCTCCTCGCCAGGCAATGCGGTGATCACGCTGAAGTCACTCACCTCGACCTGCCCACCGCCATAGCCCAGCAGGTGGAAGGAGAAGGCCTTGCGCTCCACCGGGTTGTCGAAACCGAACTCCATCTCCAGCGGCTCGTCAGCGGTGACCCTGACTTCCTCGGGCAAGCCTAGCGGCACATCCTGCTCCAGTTGCTTGGCCTTGAGCTGGATATACGCGGCGTGCCTGGCGTCCAGCGCACGCACCTTGACCCTGACCCGCGTGCGCGAGCCCTCGGGCATTTCCAGGTACTGCGCGCCGATCAGGTTATCGGCCCAATCGTCATGGATGCGCTTGCGCAACTGGATGGGTGAAGGCCCGCCAAATTGATAGCGCAGGTTGAGGGGGCTTTGCATCAGCGACTGGTCCAGTACGCCGGCCAATGCCCCCATCTGCTGGCCCAGTGCGCTGTCGCCCTGGTCCAGGTAGCGGGCCTGATCGGCAATGAAACCTTCGCTGGCGTAACGGCGACAGCGCTGCTGGAAATCGCACTCGGTAAACACGCCCTTGCCGTTGTGGTAGCGGAGCATGCCATTGGTGAACGAGATCATTTCACGACCGGTGTCGTAGTCTCGGTACATCGACCGCCCGCCAAGGGCCAGCGGGATGGGCAGCGCGAAATAGTCCAGCAGCGAAGTGGCCAGGTCGACATGCCCGTAGGTGCCGCCCTTGAGGTGAGGTAACTGGGCCTGATCGGGTGCGAGGGTCAGGTTGAAGCCCCAGGAAGAGGCCAGACGCACCCCATCGATGCCGTGGGATTCATCCGAGGTGATTACCACCAAGGTGTCCTTGAGCACGCCCCGGCGCTCCAGGTTATCCAGGAAGGCCCCCAGGGCATCGTCCAGATAGGCCACGGCGGCCTGCTTGGGCGTGTCGAAGCGCGCCAGGTAATCGGCAGGGGCGGAGTAGGGCTGGTGGGTGCCGACGGTGAGCAGGGTGAGCATCCACGGTTTGTCTTGCTTGCGCAGTTGCCCGACGTAATTCAGTGCGCCCTCGAAAAAGGCTCGGTCATCCTTGCCCCACGGGAAGTCCAGGTAATTGCGGTTGGCGAACCACTCCACGCCATGTACCGAATCAAAACCTATGTGGGGCATGATGCGGTCCTTGGCCATGAAACGAAGCCCAGCGCCCTGCAGGTAATGGGTGGTAAAACCAGCCTGGCGCAACTGTGCCGGCAGGCAGGCCTGGTTGCGCTCGGCCTGGGTCAGCAACTCCACGCCCTTGGGCGTACCGTTGGCCAGCTTGTCGTAGTCGCCACAGAGCATTGCATACAAGCCGCGTATGGTCTGATGGCTGTGCAGGACATAGTCCGGGGTGTTCATGCCCCGCGCTGCCCATTGGCTCAGGCGCGGCATCAGGTCTTCGTCGAAGCGGCTGTGCAGCGCCTCGCGATTGGGGCGCAGGTAGGCACCCGGTATGCCCTCGAGCGTGATGACCAGCAGGTTGCGCGCGCTGCCCGGGCCATCGAGCAGGCGTTGGCCGTTGAGGTCCGACTGGGTGAGGCCGGCGCTCGGCAGGGGGGTGAACGGCGTCGCTTGGCCGCTCCAGCGTTGCACCTGGCGCTGCACATCGCCCACCGCCGCAGAGACGAGCTGATGGCCCAGGTTGTATTGGCGCCACTGTTCGGCATCGGAGGGTGCCAGGTGTTGGCTGGCCCAATGCACGCCGAACAACGCCAGGACCGCCATCCACGCCTTGCGTGGCAGCGATCGGCCAGGCTGTGTACGCGTCTTCCACGCCCAGGCCAGCCAGGCCAGCAGCCCGGCACCCAAGGACCAAGGCAGCCAGGCGTGGGCCAGACCGCCCCCGGTGGAGTTCTCCATAAACTGCGGGTCGACCAGATAGGCGAGGTCTGCGCTGGTGGGCAACCGTCCCACCGCGCTGACCAGTTCGGCCGAGGCGACCCAGAGGAGGGCCCACGCCAACAGCACCGGCAGCGCCAGCCACCAAGGCCGGCGGTGCAAAAGCAGCACCAGTGCGCCGCCCAAGGCCAGGTCGGAGAGATAGCCAAGCGGGTTGGACCAGCCCAACACGGCACGTGCGCCCAGAGGTAGCACCAGCACCAACACGGCCAAGGCGGCGAGCCGCTGGTGTGAGGGGTCTGAAAGGCTCTTCACAAAAATCTTTCCTTTGCCATTAAATCGTCATCAAACTGTGGCTGATGATAACAGGCCGAGGCCGGGCAAGGCGGGCGTGCAAAGCGCGGGCACACAAAAGGAGGCCCGCGTAAGCGGGCCCGGTGCGTCGTTCATCAGAAGTAGTAAGGGAATTTGAGGCTGAACGAGAAATCGGGCGCATCATCTGTCAGCCCAATGGACAGGTTGGGCACGATCGTGAGGTTGTTGGTCGCCGCAAACGTCATGCCGACGTTGAAGTTGGCCGCGTTGTAGTCGCTGTTGGAGACCGATTGCCAGTCACCACCGTCGGGCTTGATCTTGCTCTTGCGTCCGAACTGGTCGGAGACCGAGAACGACATGCTCATCTTCTCGTTCAGCGCGAAGGCAATACCCGCACCGATCTGCCACGAGTCGCCCAGCTTCACGTCACCTGGGACCTTGCTGTCGACCTGCGGGCTGATGTCGCTGAAGGAGTCTTGCAGGTTGTATGTGTAGGACAAGCTGCCGAACAGCACGGCCGGATCGAACGTCTTGACCAGCGAGATACCCGGCGTGATGGACCAGACCCCATTGCCGGTCGGCAGGCTCTCGGGCACGGAAAGGTTGTCGTTGCCCGCCACTTCGCGCAGCTTGATCCCATAGGGGTCCTTGCCGGTCGGCGCCTTGACCCGCAGGGTGGCCACGGCGTCTGGCCAGGTCTCGGATTCGTCCAGGAACTTGTAGGCGACACCTACGTTGATATCGCCGATTTCCGGGTCCCGCGTGACCGTGGCATCCGAGATGCTCGGCCCGGCACCGCCGGCGCCGCCAGACGAATAGGTGGACTCGCGGTAGATGACCGGGACGTTGATGTCGAACTGCCAGCGCTGGTCCAGGTTATAACGTGCCGTCAGGTCCAAGGTCCAGTTGTCAGCCTTGATCCGGTCCAGGTTGATATTGCCCAGGAAGATCGAATCCAGCGCCAGGAAGCCGTTGAGGGTCAGGGCGCGGGTGTCGTAGTGGGTGTAGGTCAAGCCGGTTTCGAGGCTGAACTTGCCACCCCCGAAGAACCCGCTGGCCTCGTCGTACAGGTTGGAGACGCTTTGCGCAGGCTCGGAGTCTGCGGCCAGCGCCTGTCCATACGAACTGCCGGTGGTCCCAGGCGCCCCGGCAGCGACGGTCTGGGCCCCCTTGACCCGTTCGCTGGGCGATCGCACCAGGCGTTTTGGCGGGGGCGCGGCCGGGGTTTCTTCGACCTGGCGAACCCGCTGCTCCAGCACCATCAGCGCCTGCTGCTGGGCTTCATAGCGGCGCTTGAGTTCGGTCAGTTCCTGTTTGAGTGCTTCTACTTGCGGATCTACAGCGGCGTACAGCGATGTGGCGGGTGCCAAGGTTGTCAAACACACAACCGCTTTGAGTGCTAACGATCGTTGCATGAAGATGCCGTCCCTTCCGACTGCTGTGATGAGACTGAGCGTAGATCAGTATCCGACAGAGCGAAGCCCTTTGAGCTGGTCCAGGCTGCCATTTAGCGAAGCGGCAGTCGGCAGGTTCTGGCGCATGACCACGTTCAGGGAGGTGACGTTGTTCACCAGGTTGCCATTGCCAAGCACGGTGGTGTTCTGCATCAACCCGCCCTGGGCCAGGCGCTGCACGCTGCTGCCCTGGTTGGCGTTGGCGTCTATGTTCATTTGTACGCCCACGCCTGTGGACGATACGCTCAGCGCGCCGGCACCGTTCTCGGCCATCAGCGTCTGCCCAGCGGCCAAGACCTGGCCATGGGGCTGCACGGCGGGGGCCTGATCGGCCTTGGTCACGTTGACGTTTACAGTGTTGTTCGCACTGTTGTCGTCGCCGGCCGCGCGGACCACCTGGGTCACTCCCTGGGTGGTGCCGAGCCCGGCACCGCCGCTCACCGTGCCGCTGCCTTGGGCGACCGGCTGGGCACCTCCCTGGGCCGTCGGCGCGCCGTGCTCATCGATTAGCGAGACATAGAACTGCGGCTTGATCGTGGCCTCTTGCACCTGCAAGGTGCTGCTGGCGCCTATCACTTCACCGCGCGCGTTCTGCCAGGTGCTGCTCATGACGATGCCAAAACTCACGATTCGGCCCGGCATCACGTAGCGCCCACGCAAGCTCGCCAGCTCCTGGTCCTTGAGCTCGATGGGGTGCAGCACTTCGGCGTGGACAGGCAGGCAGGCCGTCATGCAGGCCAGCACCAACCAGGTAGGGGTCTTCATGCAATGCTCCCCGGCGCATCATGCACCTTGTTCTTGGAAGAGGCGTTAGAAGAAATCGCTTCGAATGAAGCCGTAGTCCAGCAGATCGGCATCCTTGACCGGCGTGAAGCCGTCCAGGCGGCCTTTGGCCGTCAGCGGCAACGGAGGGTCGAGCAGGGCGTTGTGCTTGTCGTAGCCCTGGCCGATCACCGCGAAGATGATGCCGTTCCAGCCCTTGAGGAAGTCCTCGGTTCTGTAGCGCTTGTGCCCCAACACCGGATCGCCGATGTAGACCCAGCCGCGGTCGACCTTCTGCATGACCACAAAATGCTTGTAGCCGCGGATGTCCATCAGCACCACCACCGGGATTCGTACGCTGTTAAGGGTCTCGGGTGCCACCCGGTATCCCCGGGCGCGCATGCCCAGGCTTTCCACGTAGCGCTTCATGTCGAGCATCGAAAACCCCTGGGTGCGGACCAGGTCCTGGTCGGCATGGGTCAGCATGCCTTCGATGATCTGGTGTTCGTCCACGTCCAGCCAGTAGGCCTGACGCAGGATGGTTGCCAGCGCGGCAGCGCCGCAGCTGAAGTCGGTCTTCTGTTGCACCAAGTCGGCGAACTTGCGTTCGCGCATGCTCTGGATGGGCTTGAACACCACCGCACCGCCGGGCAGGACGGACAGGGGCATCTGGGCTGCTTGACCCATGCTGGCCAGGCACAGCAGGAACGCCAGGGCGAATACGCGCATGATCGACGCCTTTGGATGCGTTGAAGATAGGCCCCCTGAAAGGGGGCCTTGGGTCTGGCATCAGAACGAGGTATTGGAGATAGCCAGCGAGTTGCTCTGCTGGTTGCCGACACCGGCCGCCACGTTCACGCCCAGGTTGCCGCTGCCGCCATTGACCGAACCGCTAAGGGTTGCAGTGTTGGTCACAGGGTTGGCCCAGCCGGTCGGGGTCAGCACTTGGAAGGACACGGTATTGCTCAAGTCGTAAGCGCTGCTTTCGCTGTAGCTCTTGGCCACGTCGTTGGAGGACTGACTGGAGGTTTCGCCAGACTTTTCAAACGCCGAAGCCGAAGCGTTCTCGTAGGACGAGTCATGGGACTTGGTGTACGACGAGTCCCGCGAATGGTTATAGGCCGACTCGCTCGACTTGTCGTAGTTGGAGTCGAAGGCTTTCTCGAACGAAGAGTCGTAGGCACTTTGCTGCGAGGTGTTTACCGAGGCATCCAGGGATGCATTGAGTGAACCGTCGACGCTGCTGGTGCGGGTGCGCTCGCGATCACCGTTGGTCAGGGTCAGGGTACGCGTGGCATCGGCAGCCGCTGCCAGGCTGGCACTGAGGCTGGCGCTGCTCGAAGCGCTGGCGCTGCCGCTGGCCGAACCGTTCATGCCCCAGCTGTTGGAGCCACTGGCACTGGCACTGTTGGAGCCGCTGGCGTTATTGGCACTCGAACCACTCGCATTCCAGCCGCTGGAGCCGCTGGAGCTGGCACTTTGCGAGCCCGCCAGGTTGAAGCTGGACGAGGCACTGCGGTCATCGGTCGAGTTCAGCGTACCTTCACGCGAGCTGGAACCGGTGGCCGAGGTGGTGAAGGTCAGGGTATCGACACGGTAAGTGCGGTCGGCCCCATTGTTGACCACAAGCCCAGGACCGTTCTGGTCGGCCTTGGCCGTAGCCGTGGCGTTGCCGATACCGGCATTGGTATTGGCGATGGCCATGCTGTTTTTCTGCTGGTTCAGGTCGCCGCCGGCAATGTTGATGCCTACGTTGCCCGAGCTGCCTTCGCCAGAGCCGCTCATCACCGCCGAAGACTGGGTCGACCAGTTGTCGACACGGTTGTTGTTGCTGTACTGGCTGACGTCAGCATTGGCTTGCGCGGTGCCGAAGACGAAACTGTTGTCCAGGGTAGAGTCGGCAGCGGCGTTGGCGATGGCCGACGCGTTGCCCTGCTGGTTACCGTTACCAGACGCCACGTTGACACCCACGTTGCCACTGGCGCCAGTTGCCGAGCTGCTCATTTCAGCTTCGTTCACGGTGCCCTGGTTGGTGATGGTGTTGCCGGTGCTACGCTGGGTGTCCAGCGCATCGGCCTTGGCCGAGATAGGCAGCCAGGTGGTGCTGTTGCCGTTGTAGCTGCGACGGTTCTGATCGGCTTGTACAGCAACGGCCATGACCGCAGCAATTGCGAAAACCAGAGGCTTGAGTGCCATCGAAGGTTTCATGGTGATTCTCCGTACTCTAAAGGTTAAGTGTCGTTCATGACTCAAACGGTCAGTCGGCGACTCGTATGCTCAAGGTGTTGGCCATGCGGTTTCCCACCCCGGCACTCTGATTCAGCTGAACCACGCC
The DNA here is from genome assembly GCF_002021815.1 of Pseudomonas parafulva. Classification (NCBI taxonomy): domain Bacteria; kingdom Pseudomonadati; phylum Pseudomonadota; class Gammaproteobacteria; order Pseudomonadales; family Pseudomonadaceae; genus Pseudomonas; species Pseudomonas parafulva. The sequence goes on along the minus strand of NZ_CP019952.1, from coordinate 2,582,203 downwards.
ACGGCCACCGGTGAACGCCTGGTCACTGGTGGTGACCTGGCGATGACCTGTCGGGGTAGCAGCTGAGTCAAAGGTGTTGAGCAGCGTCACGTTCTGTTTCAGGAGGACGCTGTCGTCGATGCTTTGCGGTTGTGTTCCGACGCTGATGCGCAGGGCGTTGGCCTGCTGGGTGCCGGCACCGGCGCTCTGGTTGACGCCAAGCGCGCCATTACCGTGGCTGAACGAGGCGCCGCCAATGCGGGCTTGGGTATCCATGGGAGCGTGCGCAGGCGTATTGAGCCGTTGCCGGATCTGGGTCGTGGCACTGGCGCCGTGGCCAAGGGCGAAGGCCCGGGCATTGGCCTGCTGCTGCATGTCCCCGGCGGCCTGGTTAACCGTCATGTTGCCCTGATAGGCACGGCCGGCGTCGTCGATGGTGGCGCTGTTGCTGATGGCAGTCGGTGGCTGGGCCATGGCAGAGGCGCTGCACAGCAGGGTGATGACGAGCAGGGCAGGCTTCATGTCATTTGCCCCCCGTCAGGATCTGCAGGGGCGCGAGGCCTTTCTGCACGCTCGAATTGACCATGTTGGAGATCCCGTTGCCCGACCCTGCTCCACGCCCGCCAGAGAGGTTGGGCAACTGGCTCTGGTGGCCAAGGTTGCTGCCCAGGTGATCGGTGTGTTGGGTGATCAGGGCGTTGATGCCTGAGCCGCTGCTGATGCTGGCGAAGTCGCCATCGCTCAACTCGTTGGTCTGGCGCAGCACATGATTGACCGGGTTGGCATTGACGGTGGTGGGTGTGGGGTCCGGACGCAGTGGGGGAATCACGGCATTGCGTGTCTGCACGTCGCGGGTAATGACGATGGTGCCATTGTCGGCTTGGGCGGTCGCGCTGAGCGAGCTGATCGCGCACCCCAGCAGCAACAGGTAACCCAGGCGTTTGTCGATGTTCCTCACGACGGCAATTCCTTCTTCAGCCGCTGGCCTTGTTCAGCGTTGCGCTAGCAAGAGCAGAAGCCGTGCCGCTTTTGAGAAGTCGTTGTATTTCAGGGGGTTAGCGCGATGAAAGCTGTCGTGTAGGGCTGCGTTGTGTCAGTGCTGATACAACGACTATTGACTGATGACCAAGCGGTCACCTCTAGGGCTGGGTTTGATTGGAATGACAGGCAGTGTATCGGTGGCGTGACACTTATCGGAGCTCACCGCGTAAGCCGCATGCTTGCGGGGTTGGCAACAGCCGGGGTGTGTCAGAGGCTTAACACCGGCTCAGAGCCCCGCAGCGTCGAGGCGACCAGTTCCAGCGCCAGGGCCTGACGTGTCGCCCAGTCACCTTCGATGATGTGATAAGGCTGATCGTGGTCTTGCAGCCAGTGCAGGCTTGCCTCGAAAAACTGCTGGCGCTCTCGCACATCTGGTTGGGTGCGCTGGCCATCGGCAACCCAGGGTACGCCCTCTGGGCTGAGAAGCAGGTGCAGGTCGTAGTGACGATCGAGCAGAGCCTGCTCCAGCCAAGGTGGGCAATCGCCGAACAAGGTCTGGCTCCAGAGCATGTTGCTGAGCAGGTGGGTGTCCAGAATCAACAGCGACGGCGAGGCTGCGCGTGCAGCGTCTTCCCAGGCCAACTGCCCACGGGCGATGCTGGGGATGTCGGCGTAGCACGTGTCGCGGCAGTGCTGGTCGATGAAATGACGCACGTACTCACCCACCACCAGCCCTCCGAAACGCGCCTGGATCTGGCCGCTGAGCCAGCTCTTGCCACTGGATTCGGGGCCGCACAGCACCACAACCTGGGTGCTCGTGACAGCGCTCATGGCTTCACCAACGCCGGGTCCCGGTGCCATTCCAGCCATCCGCGCAGGGCAATGAGGGTGAGCACCGCAAACAGCGCCGCGGTGAAATACAAGTGCTGGTGCAGGTACTGCCCGACATAGATGATGTCCACCACGACCCACAGGGGCCAGCATTGCAAGCGCTTTTGCGCCATCCACAGCTGGGCCACCAAGCTAAAGCCGGTCAGGCTGGCATCCAGCCAGGGCAGGGCGGCATCGGTCCAGGTGGCCATGGCAGTACCCAATGCTGCGCTAAGCAGTACGCCCAGGCCCAGGTGGATGACCAGCGCGCCGGGCCGTAAGCTCGATACCTGGCGTGCCGCGTCTTGCCGTTCAGGGCGCTTCCACTGCCACCAGCCATACAGTTGTAACAGCGCATAGGCAACTTGGAGCAGCATCCCCGAATAGAGCTTGACCTCATAAAATAGCCAGGCATAGATCAGCACCATGATCAGGCCGAGGGGCCAGCACCAGGCGTTCTGCTTGACCGTGAGCCACACAGCGATGACGCCGAGGACGGCGGCGATGAGTTCAAGGCCGGACATCGGCGATCCTTGGAGATTTCAGGGAGGGGCGCGATTGTAGCGGTTAGCTCAAGGAAGGTGTAGAGCGTTGCCGGGATCAGGGCCGTCTAGCAGCCCTGAGCCGGTGTCGGCTTCAGACCCTGAACTGGCGCAGCAGTTGTTCCAGGTCCTGGCTGAGGCGGCCCAGCGCCACGCCGGCCTCACTGGACTGGCGTGCCGCCTCGGCCGCCTGCTGCGAGAGGCCTGCCGTGTCCAGCACGTTGCGGTTGATGTCCTCGACCACGTGGGACTGCTGCAGGGTAGCGCTGGCAATAGAGGCATTCAACGCTGTCAGGGTGTGCAGAGCCTGGTTGATCGCATCTAGGCTGGCGCCTGCTTCGCGGGCTTGCGTGACGGTTTGCCGTGAGGCCTCGCTGCTGGTGTCGATCGCCTTGACGGCGGCATCGGACTGGCTCTGCAAGTGTTCGATCATGATGTGGATCTCGGCCGTGGACTGGGCCGTGCGCTGCGCCAGCAGGCGCACCTCATCGGCTACCACGGCAAAACCCCTGCCTTGTTCGCCTGCGCGAGCGGCTTCGATCGCCGCGTTAAGCGCCAGCAGATTGGTTTGTTCTGCAATCGAGCGGATCACGTCCAGCACGCCGCCAATACGGGTACTGTGCCCGGCCAGGTCACGGATTACTTGCACCGCCTGTTCGATGGTGATGGACAACCGATCGATCTGGGCCAGGCTGCCATGGATCGCCTGCTGCCCATGGGCGACCTGTTGCTGAGCGCAGTGCATTTCCCCGGCGGCCTGCTCGGCGGTCTTGGCCACATCCTGCACGGCGTAGGTCACCTCGTTCACGGCCGTTGCCACCTGGTCCATCTGCAGGGATTGTTGGGCGCTTTGCTGTTGCGCCGCACCGGCATTGTCGCCTACATGGTCGGCTGATCTGGCCAGCGCATGCGCCGCACTTTGTAATTGCCCGATCACCCCTTGCAGCTTGCCGTTGAAGCGGTTGAAGTGCTCGCCCAGCTGACTGAGTTCATCGCGCCCGTGGGTGTCCAGGCGCCGGGTCAGGTCGCTTTCGCCGCTGGCGATATTGCCCATGGCCTGCACGGCTTCCTGTAGCGGGCGGGCAATGCTGCGTGCGATCACCCAGACCATCAGGCCCATCAGCAGCGCGATCGCCATGCCCAGCAGCGAAGCGTCACGCAGCTGGCGAGCGAACTCGGTCTGTACGTCGTCAACGTAGACCCCAGAGCCGATGATCCAGCCCCAGGGCTTGAACAGCTGGATGTAGGATGTCTTGGCAACAGGTTCGCTAGCCCCTGGCTTGGGCCAGCGGTAATTCACGGGCCCAGCCTCCTGCTGGCGCGCCAGCGCGACCATTTCGTTGAATACGGCAAAGCCATCCGGATCGCGAATGCCCGAAAGGTCCTGGCCGTCGAGCTTGGGATTGGCCGGATGCATGATCATGCGCGGGGTCAGGTCGTTGATCCAGAAGTAGTCGTCATGGTCATAGCGCAACGCCCTTACCACTTGCAGGGCTTGTTGCTGGGCCGCGTCACGGCTCAAGGTACCGGCGGCCTCCAGCTGTTGGAAATGCGCCAGTACACCTGTGGCCGTTTCCACCACATGCCGGGTTTTCTCTGCCTTGGCTTGGTACAAGTCGCCGTGGATCTGGCGCAGCATCAGCAGACCAAGCACCAACAGCATGGCTATGGCCACTATCAGGATCAGCCATAAACGGCTGCTGATCGACATCGATCTTAGCGTCTTCATTGCGCATGCTCCATTTGTTCTTGTTCTCACCTGCATCCAAGCACGCCTGCGGCCATGGACCCACTCGACCAATGGCTAAGTGCCATGTGCCGTGGAGTCTGTTGCCTGCCACGTCATGACAGTGCAAAGGAGCTCTGCCAGCATTTCGGCCGCGCAAGATGAAACCTTTAGTAACCGTGAACTTTTCCACTGGCTTTGCGACCAACAGACGCTGTAAAACAGCCGGGCCGCGTGCGGCAATATTCAGGCAAATCAAGAACAAGGAGCTTGCCACGAGCAGGCTCCATCGGGGGAATGATGGATTTTTGGACGGCCTTTCAGGCAATCATACTGGGCGTGGTGGAAGGGCTGACGGAGTTCCTGCCGATTTCCAGTACTGGCCACCAGATCATCGTTGCCGACCTCATCGGTTTCACAGGTGAGCGGGCGATGGCCTTCAACATCATCATTCAGCTGGCCGCCATCCTGGCGGTGATGTGGGAGTTTCGCGGCAAAATATTCGCTGTGGTCCGTGGGTTGCCGAATCAGCCCAGAGCGCAGCGCTTCACCGGCAACTTGCTGTTGGCCTTCCTGCCGGCGTTGGTATTGGGTGTATTGTTCGCCGACCTGATTCATGAGTACTTGTTCAACGCTGTCACCGTGGCAGCTGCGCTGGTACTGGGTGGGGTGGTCATGCTCTGGGCCGAGCGACGCCAACACAGGGTTCAGGTGACTCATGTCGACGAGATGCACTGGAGCCACGCGCTTAAAATCGGTTTCGTGCAGTGTCTGGCCATGATCCCGGGGACCTCGCGTTCCGGCTCGACCATCATCGGCGGCCTGCTGTTTGGCCTGTCGCGTACTGCCGCGACGGAGTTTTCCTTCTTTCTGGCGATGCCGACGATGGTGGGGGCTGCCGTGTATTCGGGTTACAAGTACCGTCATCTGTTCCAGCCCGATGATCTGCCGGTCTTTGCGCTGGGCTTCGTCACCTCGTTCATCTTCGCGATGATCGCCGTACGCGGTCTGCTGAAATTCATCGCCAACCACAGTTATGCAGCCTTTGCCTGGTATCGGATCGTCTTCGGCATGCTGATCCTGGCGAGCTGGCTGTTTGGCTGGGTCGACTGGACCGTCGCTCATGGATGAGCAGTCAGACCGCCAGCGCCCGACACGGATACGCAATGCCAAGTTCAAGGGAGTGCTGCTGGGGCTGCTGTGTGTGCTGCCGGTGTTGGGCGTCGCGTGCCTGGCCTTCGACGCGCAGGCGTGGTGGCCGCTGGTGGTGTACCCTGTGATGAGTCTGCTCACTGTGTTGCTCTATTGGCGCGACAAGTCCCAGGCCCGCAGCCAAGCGCGACGCACCCCGGAGAAGCTGCTGCATGGTGTAGAACTGTTCGGTGGCTGGCCTGGGGCTCTGCTGGCGCAGCAGGTGTTCCGGCACAAGACACGCAAGGTGCCTTACCAGGTCAAGTTCTGGGCCATCGTGGTCGTGCACCAGGCCGCCTGGGCGTATTGGCTGTTCTTTCAAGGGCGAGCTGCAGCGTTGGGGTGAAGCCGCTGTATCACGAATGGGGGCGAGCGCCCCCATTGAAGTCCCGGCCACTCGGGTTGGGCTCAGTGATGTGTCACACGTAACGTTCCCCGCACGTTTCGAATGAGGCGGCCAAATGGTCGATCCATACCCGCACCGCAGGCGTGACACCGCGTCGGTGCGGGTAAACCGCCTGCAGGTAGCCGCCTGGCAAGGACCAGTCCGGAAGTAATCTAACGAGTTCACCGCGTTGGAGCTGCTCTTCACAAAACAGGCTGGGCAGGGCGGTGAAGCCCAGGCCAGCGCGTACAGCTGCATTACGTACCACGAAATCGTCCACTGACAGCCTGGGTTCGAGCGCCAAGGCGCGTTGTTGGCCCCCTGGCCCCTGCAGCCTCAGGTGTACCAGGCGGTCGGCCTCGGGTGCACCCAGCACCGGCAGGTCGGCCAGCTGCTCAGGCGTGCGCACCTGGGGGGCGAAACCGGGCGCGGCTACCAGTTGCATCTGTGCCTGACACAGTCGCCTGGTCACCAGCGTAGGGTCTTCATCGCCCAAGTCGCGCACTCGCAGCGCTACATCTATTCCTTCAGAGATCAGGTCCACTCTACGGTTGAGCAAGACCAGATCCAGCTGCACGAGCGGATACTGTTGCAGAAACCGGGTTACCACGTCCGGCAAGAACGCATGACCCAAGGCCACCGGGCAGGACACGCGTAGCCTGCCGCGTGGTTCACTGCTCATGCTGGCTACTGCCTCTTCAGCGGCTTCAGCTTCGAGGAGCATGGCTTGGCAGTGATGCAGGTAGCGTTCGCCCACGGCTGTCAGTTTCACTTGCCGCGTGGTGCGCTGTAGCAGGCGCATGCCCAAGCGATCCTCCAGTTCGGCGATACGGCGGGATAGCCTTGATTTCGGAATGCCGAGCTGGCGTCCAGCGGCGGCGAACCCGCCTGCTTCGACGACACGGGCAAAGTAAAACAGGTCGTTCAAATCCTGCATGGCACGGCTCATTGTTCCAGGGGTAGGACAAACTAGCGCGATTGGGCGCACTTATCATCCATTACACACTTAGGTAACATCCTTTTCATCGAATATATTCAGCCTTACCCCCTTTCACAGGAGTACCCCATGAAACTGCTGCACATCGATTCGAGCATCCTGGGTGACAACTCGGCCTCGCGCCAATTGAGCCGTGAAGTCGTCGCCGCGTGGCAGGCCGCTGAGCCGAACGTTGAAGTGGTTTATCGCGACCTGGCAGCCGATGCCATCGCTCACTTCTCGGCCGCAACCCTGATGGCTGCCGGCACCGGTGAAGAGCTGCGCGATGCGGCCCAGGCTTTCGAGGCCAAGCTCAGTGCCGAGACCCTCGAAGAGTTCCTGGCCGCCGACGCAGTGGTCATCGGCGCGCCAATGTACAACTTCAGCGTGCCGACCCAACTCAAGGCTTGGATCGACCGCATCGCCGTCGCCGGCAAGACCTTCCGTTATACCGAGGCTGGTCCAGAAGGCCTGTGCGGTGACAAGAAAGTGGTGCTGGTTTCCACGGCAGGGGGAATGCACGCCGATCAACCAACAGGGGTCGGCCACGAAGACTTCCTCAAGGTGTTCCTGGGCTTCATCGGCATTACCGACCTGCACGTGGTTCGAGCTCATGGCCTGGCTTATGGCCCGGAGCAGCGCACCCAAGCGATTGCCGCGGCACAGGCGCACATCGAAAACGATCTGTTCGCGGTGGCATAAAGGCAGGGGAAACAGCGCAAATTGAGGGTCGCCTAGGCGGCCCTTTTTCATGGGCGTACCAACCGCATGTTGCTGATGGCCGCACAGCTCACTGTTGCGCAACGCTAGGGCGCAACTGTAATGGTGGTTCATTGAGGAATAGCCTTATGCTGTAACGAAATATGTATAAGTGCTGAAGAAGGAAGCCGCAATGCCGCTCAAGGACCTGCTCATCGCTCTGGTGGTAATCATCGCCTGGGGCGTCAACTTCGTCGTGATCAAGGTCGGGCTCGATGGGTTGCCACCCATGTTGCTGGGGGCGCTGCGTTTTCTGCTTGTGGCTTTTCCCGCGGTGTTCTTCATTAAGCGGCCGAACCTGCCGTGGCGTTGGTTGATCGCCTACGGTGCGACCATCTCGCTGGGGCAGTTTGCATTTCTGTTCCAGGCCATGGCCAGCGGCATGCCACCGGGGCTCGCTTCATTGGTCCTGCAGTCCCAGGCCTTCTTCACCTTGGGCTTCGCTGCGCTGTTTCTGGGCGAGCGCTTGCGCGTGGCCAGCGTGCTCGGGCTGCTGGTGGCCGCCGGTGGGCTGGCGCTGATCGGCAGCGAAGACGGTAGCCATGTCCCCATGCTCGCGCTGGTACTGACCTTGTGTGGCGGGGCGATGTGGGGCTTGGGCAACATCATCACTCGTCGCTTCGGGTCGATAGACTTGGTGGCATTGGTCATCTGGGGCGGCTTGATCCCTCCGCTGCCTTTTCTGCTGCTCTCTGGCTGGTTGGAGGGGC